>JBAUVQ010000409.1:0-1522 GCA_049583305.1 Methylocystis sp. | reverse complement strand
GCGCAGAGGCATAGATAGCAGCGCGCCCACCTAAATTTCTTCCGCCGTTTCCTCAAACTCGGTTTCGTCGGAGTCAAAGTCACCTTCAAGAGTTTGGTCGTCGTCGCCGGCAAGCCCCAATGCGCCGTCGAGATCGATTTCGGGTTGAGGACGTTTCAACAGCCCCTCGATCTCCATTCGTTCGATATCGGGAAGATCGCGCAGCGTCGCCAGGCAGAACACCTCCAGGAATTTCCTCGTCGTGACATATGCAAAGGGCGCTCCGGGCTCGGGCGCGCGCAGGCGGGCGTCGATGAGATCGAGTCGCTTGAGCTGACCGATGACGTCGCGGCTGATCTCCTTGCCGGCCCACTGCCAAAGCTATGAAGCGCGTCGCCTTGCGAGCGCGTGATCGAGCCTGCGACGACGCTGTGTCCCTGCTGCAAGGGAAAAATGCATCGCATCGGCGCAGACGTGAGCGAAGCGCTGGACCCCGTTCCCGCCGTGCAGCACTTGCGCGTCGCTTTCGACCGGCCGTTCTATTCGCGCTACTGACTGGACGATTTGATCGGCTCGCCGACGAGAGCGGCGCGAAGCTCGTTGAGCACCGCGATCTTGGTCTCTTCGATGGAAATATCCCTCTTGCGTTTGCGCACGACGAATTCGGTCGCTCTGTCGTCCTCTTTCTTGGCTTTGATTTTATCGGGCAGTGCCGGATCGAGAATATCGCAGAGCATGTGGTAGCCTAGCGCACGATAGGCTTCTAATTGATGTTCGCCGAAAAACTGATCGATGGTCGTCTCGTGCGGGAATTTCGGGTGCTTCCGTTTGTAGTCGAAAATAACGTCGATCTCGTCGCCGGTCAGCGACGACTTGAAATAGAACAACAGACCGTCTTCTTCAGGGTCGGTCGAATAGCTGATGTTGCAGACCGCGCAATGCGGTCCATTCCGCTTTTCGACCGGGTCGGGAACGCCCGATGTCGCTTTATCAAAAGCCGCATTGGTCTCCAGCGCCGCGGTTCGTACGCCCTCCCAGGGCAGATCGATGATCACGCCGAGGTCGGTGCGCGCATAGCGCGCGAGCGTGATCAGTGACGGAAAGTCCATCCCCGGATCGGCTTCCGCGTCGACGGCGATGATGATCTTGCACTTGCGCCGCAACAGTTCGTAAAGGCCAAGATTCTCCAGATTGCCGCCGTCGGTGAGATAAATAGTGCTGCTGGTTTCGTCGATCAGACTGAAGGCTTCGATCAGCAGCAGGAAGCTGCGCCTGGCGCCGTCGAGGAGCTGACTAGCCACCAGGGCGGCCCTCGATTTCGCCGAGACTTTGCGCGGATTGCGCAGCCAATAGCCGAGCCGCACATTGAGGAGAGCCAGCGTCGCGACAAGCGGCGTGATCGTCGCGCTGCCCATATTCGCCGAGATCGCCGCGCCGGAGATCGCCATCGCAGTCGCGAGATCGAGGTCACGCTCCTCACGCCAAAGCATCGCCGAATTGACGTAGCCCGTCGCGACACTGCCGCAATAGGCTTTGGAGAACA
>JBAUVQ010000408.1:0-1715 GCA_049583305.1 Methylocystis sp. | reverse complement strand
TTTCGCGGCCGAGCGGATCGCGGCCCTTGCCCTGGCGGCCGGGCTTGCCGCGCTCGTCCTCGCCGCCCTCCTCGCCCGCGCCGGGGTCCTCGGATCGTTGCGCCAGCTCGTCGGCGCCGTGGCGCAGCGCTTGCAGCGCGCGGCCCTGCGCGTCGACCGCCTTGTTGGCGTCGTTCTGTCCTTGCCCGAGCGCCTGCTCGGCCTCCTTCATCGCCTTGTCGGCGTCGTCGAGTTCGGAGGGCGCGCCTTCGCCGGAGCGCCGTAGGGCGTCGCGCTGGCGGTCAAGCCGCTCGCGCAGCTGGCGTTGCGCGCCTTGCCTCGCCTGCGGGTTCGCGCCGGATTTTTCGCCGGGCGATCCGTTCTGGAACGTCTCGTCGCGGAGTTGCTGCTGATCGCGGGCGAGCTTGTCGAGTTCGGAGCGGCTGCTTTCGCGCGCGCTGGAACCGCTGGAACTCTTGCCGCCGTGGGAAGACTGGAGATTCTCCAGCATGTTGGTGAATTCGTCGAGCAGCTTTTGCGCCGAGGCGTGGTCGCCGGATTTGCCGGCCTGATTCATCTCGTCGAGCATTTTGTCGAGGTCTTGCTTGCTGATTTCCCGACCCTGGCCCTGCTGGCCCGGCGACGGGTCCTGGTCGCCTTGGCGCGCGGCCTGCTCCGCCATGCCCTGGAGGAACTTGTCCATCGCCTGGCGCAGGTCGTCGGTGAGTTTGGCGATCTCCTGTTCGTCGGCGCCGCGCGCCAGCGCCTCGCGCAGCTTCTGCTCGGCCTCGCGCATCGCGCGTTCGTCCTGGGCGAGATCGCCGCCATCGAGACTGAGCGCCATCGCCCACAACAGTTCGGCGACCTCGCGCAATTGATCGTCGCCGCGCGGCCCGTCGAGCCCGCGCCGCGCCGCGCGCAAGCCCAGATAGACGGACGCGGGCGTGTCGAACAGATCCGGCGCGATCGACAGGGCGTCCAGCGCCATCCGGACTTGCGCGCGGTTCTCCGGGTCTAGCGCCAGCTCGCGGCGTTGCTCGGCCAGCGCGCGCGCCAGCGGATTGGCGAAATGGCGCTGGGGCAGGGTGATCTCGACGGGCGTCGAGCGCCCCGCGTTGCCGCCCTCGTCGCGCGCCTCGAGGATCAGCGTCGCTCTCGCGCCGGCCCAGGGGCTGTCGGAGAGATCGAGCGTCGCCTGGCCGTCGCCGCGCCCACCCGGCTCCGGCAGGGGCGTCAGCGCCAGCTTCGGCGGAGGATAAAGCGTCCGCCGCGCGCCGGGGCGCGACA
The DNA here is from genome assembly GCA_049583305.1 of Methylocystis sp. Classification (GTDB taxonomy): domain Bacteria; phylum Pseudomonadota; class Alphaproteobacteria; order Rhizobiales; family Beijerinckiaceae; genus Methylocystis. Next base: position 449 of record JBAUVQ010000408.1, on the reverse strand, counting down.
ACAGCGCCTCCGCCTCGATCACCCCGTAATCGTCGTCGGTCCGGTAGCTCAGCGTCGTCGTGCCGCGCAAATTGTTGCGCGGCGGCTCCAGCATTTCGATGCTCGGCGGGTTGTCGGGAAGGGCGGCGAGATTATAGGCGCGGCCGTCGGGCAGGACGATCCGCGCGGCGCCCGTCAGTTTGAATCTTTGCTCCGGCTCGGCGGCCTTTTCGGAGCCGGGCGACGGAGCGACGGGCTCCAGCGCGCCGTCGGTCTTTGCGGCGCCGGCGAAGCGCAGATGCAGCACCGAATTGACCGGCGCCTCGCGCGTTTGGCCGATGTCCTGGTCGCCCAGAACCAGCGGCGAGCGGCCGGTGTAGGGCGGCGGATCGAGATAGGCGTCGAAACGCGCGGTCTCGGCGCCGACGCCGACGCCGCGCCAGTCGAAGGCCGCGCGCAGCCGGTTGGCT
>JBAUVQ010000407.1:0-4994 GCA_049583305.1 Methylocystis sp. | reverse complement strand
GAGGCGGCCGGCGCGTAGACGCATTCGGCCGGATCGGCCCCGCCATGCAGCGACGCGTCATAGACGAAAAGCGTCGAGCAATACGGGCAGATCGACTCGTTGGCGGCGCCCATGTCGATGAACACATGCGGATGGTCGAGCGGCGGCAGCGCCCCGACGCACATGAATTCCTTGGCGCCGACGCGCACCTGCTTGACGCCGGGCTGGTTGTGATAGTGGGGCGTGGAATGATCGGACATGTCTCGCTGTCATCCGTTTTTCGCGCGGGCCGAAAACCCTCAAGGCGCTTGGTATAATTCCGCGCACGCCCGTTGGATAGAGGGAAAGAGGCGGCTTTCACCCTCCCTTCTTTGGTGGCGCAGGATTGAAGATCAAATCAAGGCGATGAAAGACCGAGAATGCCATAGGCCACCTTGGAATATCACTGAGGATGGCGCGTTAATGAAGGTGCGGATAGATTATGCCGAAGCTCATAAAAAGCTCAAGAAAGCCGCAAGGCGATCAGTTGTCGAGGTTTCTTGAAACCGCTCGCCCGCTTAGGGCACGACGAAGACAAAGAGCTATTCGAGGCGAAGCTGGGAAAGATCGCTGGCTATGTGCCGGCCACTAAGGACGCAAAAAGGGCCCCTTAGTGCCGGCATATTTGATAAGATACCGGTAATTGACGAGAGAGCCAGGCGTATAACGCGAGAAAACCCGCCTTAACTTGGGAGACTTACCAGTAAATCTCCTTGTTAACGTTTGCAAATACCGTTTGCAGAGAGAGGCTCCTAAAAAATGGATGCCATGGGGGTGGAGCAATAAATGCCATCCGTCCGCTTTTTTGCCAAACAGGCACAACTGTGCCTTTAAGGCCGGCTCCACGGGAATGTAGTTGCAGTTCTTCTATTATTGCTTGCTGTTCTTCATCTGACTTATAATCAAAACTACCCTCAAGCGGGACAATCACCATATCTTCGCCTTGTTCGTGAAGGTGGGCGACTTTGAATCTAGGCATAGGACTAGCTCCAAGCAGGTGCGCTGAATCGACGCCTTGTGTCGATCGCTTCACAACATGCTACATCTAGTGTTGAGTTTGTCAAACGGAATGTCCCCTCGAGGGAAGGTGAAGAACGAGCGCGCCAGCGCCTTTAACCCGACGGCCCCCCCCGGACAGGGAAAAAGCGCCGAACCGCGAGAAAGGCGCCGAACCTTTTAAGGTCCGGCGCCGCTTCGCCTTACGCAACTCCGCGATAAAACGTCCACCGCATCAATTTCCCGCTGGAAACCGTCGGTCCGGCGCTCACATCACCCGCTCACATCACCTTGCTGAGCAGGAAGTAGAGCGTTCCGGAAATCAGAATGGCGCAGGGGAGCGTCAGCACCCAGGCCATCAGCATGTTGCGGATCGTGCCCATCTGCACGCCCGAGCCATTGGCGGCCATCGCGCCGGCGACGCCGGACGACAGCACGTGGGTCGTCGACACCGGCAAGCCATACATGTCGGCGGCGCCGATCGTCAGCGCGGCGACGAGTTCCGCCGAGGCGCCCTGGCCATAGGTCAGATGCTGCTTGCCGATCTTCTCGCCGACCGTGACGACGATGCGCTTCCAGCCGATCATCGTGCCAAGGCCGAGCGCCAGGGCGACCGCGATCTTCACCCAGATCGGGATGAACTTGGTCGCCACGTCGATCTCCGACTTATAGGCCGCCAGCGTCTTCTTGTCGGCGTCGGAGAGCTGCGCCGCGTCGTCCTTGGCGAGGAAGCGCAGCGCCTCGGAGGCGAGATAGATGTCGTTGCGCGTGTTGCTCACCGCCGCGAACGGGATCTTGGCGATCGAGCCGTAGCTTTCGACCTGGTTGGCGATGTCGCGGATCAGCACCGCAAGCGAGGGATAGGTTCCCTCGTTGAGTTCATGCCGGGAGATGTAACCTGTCACCGCCGGACGCGGATCGCCAAGCACGGAATAGCCCGCGCCCTTGGCTTCGACCACCTTGGAGGCGGCCGCGGAAGCCTTGGTGAAATCCGCGATATGGCTGGCCGGCAGCGCGCGGTTGAGCGCGTAGGAGGTGGGCACCGTGCCGATCAGGATCAGCATGATCAGGCCCATGCCCTTTTGACCGTCGTTCGAGCCATGCGCGAAGGAGACGCCGGTGCAGGTCGCGATCAGCAGTCCGCGCACCCACAGGGGCGGCGGCGTCTGGCCCTTCGGCTCGGCGTAAAGCTCGGGCGCGCGCACCAGGAATTTCATGATCAGCAGCAGTAGCGCGGCGCAGACGAAGCCGACGAGCGGCGACAGCAGCAGCGAGTAGCCGACCTCGGTCGCCTTGTGCCAGTCGACGCCGGAGGTGCCGTCACGTCCGTGCATCAGCGCGTTGGTGATGCCGACGCCGATGATCGAGCCGATCATCGTATGCGAGCTCGACGCCGGCAGCCCGAGCAGCCACGTGCTCAAATTCCAGACGATCGCCGCGATCAACAACGCGAACACCATCGCGAAGCCCGCGCCCGAGCCGACTTGAAGGATCAGTTCAACCGGCAGCAGCGACACGACGCTGAAGGCCACGGCGCCGGTGGAGACCAGCACGCCCAGGAAGTTGAACACGCCCGACCAGACCACCGCGACATTGGCCGGCAGCGAATGGGTGTAGATCACGGTCGCGACCGCGTTGGCGGTGTCGTGAAAGCCGTTCACGAATTCAAAGCCGAGCGCGATCAGCATGGCGACGCCAAGCAGCGCGAAGGGCAGATAGGTGACGATGGGCGCGCCGGTTTCCTGGAGGTCGCGGAAGATGCTCCAGGCGACAAAACCAAGGCCGGCGGCGATCAGCGCCAGGAATGTCAGCACGGACTTGATGCTGGTCGGCTGGTCGAGCGTCGGCTTCGAATGCGACGGACCGCCGCCGACGCCAAGGTCGACGCCGGAAGTTACAGATGACATGGGGTGCTCCCTATTCAGGCTGTCCCCATACAATCCGACGCGATTAACGGTATCGTGACGCTAATATGACAGAACGAATTCGCCCCCGCGTTCAGGGGGTAAATCCCTCGAAAACAATCTGATCCGCCCATCGCGCGGCGGCGCGCGCCCGCGCCGCGGAGCGCACGGTCCAGACCGTCACCGGCAGTTTCAGGCCCTCGCGCAATAAAACCGGGATCGCGTGCGGCAGGTCCGCGACGTTGAAGGACAGGAAATCCGGCCGCGTGCGCGAAAAATGCGACCAGCTCGCCAGTTCGGCGCGGCGCGCATCGGGCAGATCTGGCCATTCGTCGGCGTCGTAACGCGCCTGCGCGACCATGCCCAGCGGGATATGATCGACGCCCAGCGCCGCGCCCTCCGCGCGCAAAAAGGCGATCGGATCGGGGTCGAAGCTCTCCAGCACGAGCGGACCGTCGTAGCCCGCCACCAGCGCGGCGACACGGCGCGCCAGCGACAGATCGCCGTCGAAACGGCTCTTCAGCTCGACCACCAGCGGAACCCGGCCGGCGACCGTTTCGAGCAGATGTGAGAGCAGCGGCGGCGGTTCGTCCGAGCCGCGCAAGGCGAGCCGCGCGAGTTCGCTCGCCGTTTTCGCGCCGACCGGACCCGTCTCCGTGGTCAAGCGTTCGAGCGTATCGTCGTGAAAGACCAGCGCCTCGCCGTCGGCGGTGCGTTGCGCGTCGCATTCGATGCCGTAGCCGGCGGCCACGGCCGCCCGCGCCGCGCCGAGGGAATTTTCAACAATCCCCCGCGCTTCGTCATGCAGGCCGCGATGGGCGATGGGCCGAGCGACGAGCCAGTTCAAATTTCGCATTGTTGCGTGTCGTTCGCCGCCTCGCCAGGCGCGGCCACCAAGACCATGTTTTTGCGCTCGATCGGGGCAAGCGTCTCGTCGTCGTCCCAACAGGCCGAAAAGAAGAGCGCCTTCGATTTTCCTCCCGCCTGCTCGACGAAGCGCAGCAGCTCGATGTGACTGTATTCACGAAGATGGGCCGAGTTTGTCGCTCTATCTTGTTCCGGGGGGAAGGGTGGAAGCGGGTTTTCGTATGCGAGAAACGCCGGTATATTAGCCTTGGCGAACATGTTAGGCGTGGTGAGAAGAAGATGGCCGTTCGGTTTAACTAGCGTCAGCAACCATGTGATGAGTTCAACGGGGCTGACGAGCAAATGCTCGATCACTTCCGTGAAGAGGACGAGATCGAACCCTCTTCGCGGGATTTGCGCGGCGTCGCGCGACGCTTGCAGCGTTAAATCCAGCACGTAGCTCTTATCGACGCCCAGCCCTTCAATGCCATAGCGACCCGCGTCCGCGGCGTGAAGGCTCGCGCCACGAAGAAAGGTCTTGTAGAGTCGCGTGTGTTCGCCCACCCCGAATTCAAGCAGCATGGGGTTTTCCAGACCGGCTATAAGCTCCGCGCAATGATTGAAGAGTTCAAAGAAGCGTCGGCGGTGGAATTGCATATAAACTTTTTGATCGGCATACGGCGTGCTCTGGATTAGAGCATCTAGCACACCGTTGAACCAGGCGGGTCCGATGCTCTGGGCCGCTTCAAGGCGGCGGCTCAACTCAAAGCCTTCGGCGCCGAGAGCCGCGACGACGCGGCTGTCATGCTCGAGGCGGTAGGGCGGCGGAGCGGCGGCGGGAACGAGAGGATCAGCGTGGGCGGGAGCGGGGCAAGGATCCTTGCGTGCAAATAGGCGGTTGATTTTATTAAACATTCTGTTGCCTCAGTTTTTGATTGCCTTGAGCTGCGACCGACGATCAAAGCGCCGAACAAGATGCTGGGCTACGCCAGAATCTCGAAAATCCCCTCGACCTCGACCGCCGCGTCCAGCGGCAGCTGCGCGACGCCGACCGCGAAGCGCGCATGCTTGCCATTGTCGCCGAGCACCGCGGCGAAAAGATCGGAGGCGCCGTTGACCACTTGCGGCAATTGCTGGAAATCCGGGGCGCTGTTGACATAGCCGCCGAGCCGGACCGCCCGCAGCCGCGCCAGATCGCCGCTCGCCGCGGCCGCCTGGGCCAGGACATTC
>JBAUVQ010000406.1:0-6844 GCA_049583305.1 Methylocystis sp. | reverse complement strand
CCCATTTTGTTGTATGAAATGGACAGATCGAGCTGGAATCCGGCGTTGCCCGGATCGCCCTCGGCGAGGCTTCTTGCCACCGTCAGGCCCTTCTCGAAATAGTCGCGCGCGGCCTTTCCATCGCCCGCCGCGACCGCGAGATCGCCCATTTTGATGTATAAAACAGATAATTCGCGCTGGAAGTTGGAGTTGCCCGGATCGCCCTCGGCGAGGCTTTTCGCCACCGTAAGGCCCTTCTCGAAATAGTCGCGCGCGGCCTTTGCATCGCCCGCCGCGACGGCGAGATCGCCCAGGCGCTCGTATGAAATGGACAGATCGAGCTGGAATCCGGCGTTGCCCGGATCGCCCTCGGCCCGGGTTTTCGCGACGCCGAGCGCGCGCGTTCGGGCGCGTCTGGCGGTCGTCGACAGGCCCGCGACGAGAAAAGCGTCTCCAATTTCCACGAGCAGATAACGAGCCGCCGCGATCGCTTCCGCCGACACCGCGTAGTCCGTCAGCGCGTCGACGTGAAGCGACAGCGCGAGCAGCAGCGCGCGCCGCTCCGGCGCCGGAAGGCCGCGCTCCTCACGGATGGCGGCGTATATCCAATAGAGCGCGGCGGTGACGCGCAGTTCGCGCCTGCTTTCGTCGATGTCGCGGCGCGTGACATCCTGCACCAGCCGGTGCATGGCGAAGGTGGGCTGTTCCGCATGACGCGAGACCAGCGAGAAAGCCGCGATTTCGTCGAAGGCGTCGCGCGGGTCGGCGTCGAGGCCCGGAACCGCCACGTCGAGCAGGGCTTCGGGCGCCGGCTCGGGCGCGAGAAAGGCGAGATGCTCCATCAGCGCGCGGGCGCCCTCCGACATTTGCGCGACCGAGGTGCGCCAGGTCACCGCGACCGAGCGCGGATAGCCGGTCACGCTGTCGTCGTGCCAACCCAGCAGCTTCGCGCTCTCCCTGGCCCATTCCCGCCGGTAGTCGGAAAAACCTTGCCGGCGGCGGGAGACATAGGCGCCGGCCTGTTCGAGCGCCAGCGCCAATTGCCCGAGATCGACCGCGATGGCGCGCGCGTCCCCGGCGTCCCCCGCGGTCTCGCGGCGCCGGCCCTTCGTGCGCTCCATCAAAAAGGCGACGGCGGCGTCGAGGCTCAGCACATCGACTTCGAGCGGCGTGAAATGCGCGGAGAAATTGGCCAGCCGCGTCGTGACGACGGCGTGGCCATGCGACATATTCGCCAATATCCCCTCGGCGGCCTTGAGCGCCTCCGGCGTATCGAGATTGTCGATGACCAGCAGCCAGCCGGGATTGTGCCGCAGCCAGTCCAGAACCTCTTGCCGGCGCTGATCCTCCTTCAATTCCTCGTAACCGGGAATGCCCAGCACGCCGGCCAGTCCCTGAATGCTCGCCTCCAGCGCCGCCGGCGTCTCGCCCGACAGAAACAGCAGCGCGGTGTAATCCTTCTCGTGCGCGATTCCATATTCCAGCGCCAGCCGCGTCTTGCCGACGCCGCCCAGCCCATGGATCGCCTGCGCCTTCGCGGTGACGGCGGCGCGACCGCCTTGCGCCAGGTTTTCGCGCAGCCGCGCCATCTCGTCCTCGCGACCCTTGAACAGCTCGCCGATTGAAACGAAGCGGTCGCTTTTGGGCTTTGGGCCGCTATGATCGGGCCAGCTTTCCTGGAGCACGAGCATCGCCAGTTCGTGCTTGTTCGAGAAATATTCCCGGTCGAGTTCGAGTTCCTCGAACAGATAGCGGATCAGCCGCGCTTGAAGTTTGGGATCGCCCGGCTCCCTGGGCGTCTTTTCCTCCGGGTCGTAATCCGGGTTCGCCACATAGAACGAAAGCCGTTTGCCGGGCGCGCGGCTGAAACCGTAATGCCGCGCGAAATGGACTTCCCATTGCGTGCGCGAGGCGCGGTCGAAGCCTGGCGGCAGAACGCCGGGGAAATCCGCCGCCGCCGAATCGGGCGGAAAGCCGCCGGACCTTTGGCCCATGATCGCGACCACGGCGTCGCAATCGCTGACGTAATTATGCAGCTTGCGCAGCGTGGTGTCGGCGTCGGCTTCCTGTCTAAAATCCTCCTGCACCCGGACCTTGAGCCCGCGCGCCCGCAGCTTGCTCGCGACAAGATCGCGCGCGGATTTAAACTCCGACGTGACGGCGGAAACGAATACGCAAAAAGGCTTGTGGTTCATGGCGCGCGAGAAATCCGTCGACCGAGGACGGGGTTATTGTGCGGCCTATTTTGGCGGCTCGCAAGCGCTCACCCCCGCGCCCGCAGCGCCCTCAAACAGAAATCCAGCATTTGCGCGCTGGTTGGCTCGGGGCGGTCGGCGCATTCGACCATCAGGCGCGGGTGGCAGTAACGGACGCAGGCCGTGTGCACCAGGCCGGCCGTCAGCCTTGCGTCGCCGGGGGCGAATTCGCCCGAGTCCATGCCGGACGCGACGACGATCCCGATCAACCCGTCGACATTTTCGATATGTTCGGCGATGGTCGGCCAGTTTTGCACGAGCGCCACTTCCACCATGTCGTGCAGTTTGCGGTCGGCGACATAGCGGGCGGCGTTCATCGCCTCGTTGGTCATGACCAGTTCGCGCAGCCGCGTCTCCGCGTCGCCGGGACCGTGCGCGATCTTTCGCAGGGCTTCCTCGACCTCGCCCATCAGCTGGCGCGCCACCGCCTCGTTGATCTCGGATTTGGCGCCAAAGAAGCGATAGACATTGGCCGGCGACATGCCGAGCGCGCGGGCGATGTCGGCGACGGTCGTCTTCTGGAAGCCGAACTCGCGAAACAGCCGCTCCGCCGTCGCGATGATCTTGCCGCGCTGTTCGTTGTCCCGGGCGCCGGAGGCTGGCGTCGCGTTGCTCACTCGGCGCTCTCCGCGACGAATGGCTGGCCTTCGCGGGAGAGGTTCGACCGCGCGGGCGTTTCGCCGAGCCCCTGGTCCAGCGCGCGCCGGAACCACAGCGCGTAAAGCGCGGGCAGGAACAACACCGTCAGGAAAGTCGCGACGAACAGGCCGCCCATGATGGTGAGCGCCATCGGCCCCCAAAAGGCCGAGCGGGTCAGCGGAATCATCGCCAGAATCGCCGCGAGCGCGGTCAGCGCCACCGGACGCGCGCGCCGCACCGTCGCGCCGATGATCGCCTCGCGATAGCGGGCGCCGTTTTCGAGATCCTGGCGGACCTGATCGACCAGAATGATCGAGTTGCGCATGTCCATGCCGGACAGCGCGATCAGCCCGAGCAGCGCGACGAAGCCGAAGGGCGCGCCGGAGATGTTGAGCGCGAGCGACGCGCCGATGAGCCCGAGCGGCGCGCTCATCAGAACCAGCCCGAGCCGCGCGAAGTTCTGCAACTGGAACATCACGATCGTCAGCATCAGCAGGATGACGACCGGGAACGCCGCCGCGATCGAGAGATTCGCCTTGGTCGATTCCTCGACGGCCCCGCCCATCTCGATGCGATAGCCGACGGGCAGGCTCGCTCTCACGTCCTCGAGCTTCGACCACAAGCGCGTGGACACGTCGGGCGCCTGGACGCCGTCCTTCACATCGGCGCGGACGGTGATCGTCAAATCCCGGCTGCGCCGCCAAAAAATCGGCTCCTCGTGCTGGTAGTCGATCTTGGCGATTTGCGAGACCTGAATCGGCAGGCCGCCATTCGAATAAATCACCATGTCGCCGAGACGGCCGAGATCGCCGCGCTCGCTCTTGACGGCGCGCGCGATCACGTCGACCTGATCGATTCCGTCGCGCACGGTGGTGACGGCGACGCCCGAGATCAGCATGCGCAGGCGAGTGGCGACATCCTGCGGCGTCAGGCCGAGCAGCCGCGCGCGATCCTGATCGATCACCAGCTTCACGCTCGGCGCCTGCTCGTTCCAATTGAGATTGGGGTCCACCGCCGCCTCGTCCGCGCGCATCACCTCGCGCACGCGATAGGCGATCTCTCGCACTTTCATCGCGTCGTCGCCGCTCACGCGGAACTGCACCGGAAAGCCCACGGGCGGCCCGTAGTTGAAGCGATCCACGCGCGCGCGCGCCTGCGAAATCGCGCCCGCCCCAAGCGCGTCGTCCAGCCTTTTCTTCAACCGTTCGCGGGCGTCGATATCCTTGGCGACGATGACGATTTCCGAATAGGCCTCGTTGGGCAGCGCGGGATTGAGACCGAGCCAGAATCGCGGCGGCCCCGCGCCGACGTAGCTCGTGTAATAAGCCGCGTCCTTGTCGCCTTTCAGCAGCGCCTCGGCCTGTTCGATCGCTTGCAGCGAGGCGCCGATCGAGGAGCCCTCCGGCAGCCGCAACTGGAAGAAAAGCTCGGGGCGTTCCGAAAGCGGAAAAAACTGCTGCTGCACATGCGTGAAGCCGATCGCCGCGAGCACGAAGACGGCGGCCGTCGCCGCCACGACGCGGCCGCGATGGTCGACGCTCCAGGTGATCGCCGCGCGCAGCAGACCGTAGGCGCGCGTGCGATAAATCTCGTCGGGGTCGTGGTGCGGATGCAGCTTGCCGAAATCCGGCAACAGCTTCACCCCGAGATAAGGCGTGAAGATCACCGCGACGAACCAGGACGCGATCAGCGCGGTCACCAGCACCCAGAACATCGAGCCGGTGTATTCGCCAGTGGAGGAGGCGGCGAAGCCGACCGGCATGAAGCCCGCCGCGGTGATGAGCGTTCCCGTCAGCATCGGGAAGGCGGTCGAGGTCCACGCGAAAGTCGCGGCTTTGACGCGGTCGAGACCCTGCTCCATTTTCACCATCATCATCTCGACCGCGATGATGGCGTCGTCGACGAGAAGACCGAGCGCGATGATCAGCGCGCCGAGCGATATGCGCTGCAGATCGATGCCCATGATGCTCATGAAGATGAACACGACGGCCAGCACCAGCGGCACCGACAGCGCCACGACGATTCCCGTGCGCGCGCCGAGCGAGGCGAAGCTGACGAGCAGCACGATCGCCAGCGCCTCGACGAACGAGCGGCTGAATTCGCCGACCGCTTCCTCGACGACCTTCGGCTGATCGGCGATCTGATCTATCTCTATCCCGACCGGCGTCTTGGCGCGGACTTCCTCGACCGCGAGAGCGAGGTTCTTGCCGAAGGTCAGAACATTGCCGCCCCGGGCCATCGCCACGCCGACGACGATCGCCTGCGCGCCTTGGTGGCGCGCGAGAAAACTTGGCGGGTCCTCGTAGCCGGCCTTGATCGTCGCGATGTCGCCGAGACGCAAAATCTGGCCGTTGGACGCGATGGGCAGGGCGGCGATCGCCTGCGTCCCCTCCAGCGCGCCGGTGACCTGGAGCCGCACCCGCGCCGAGGAGGTCTCGAAAACGCCCGCGTCGGCCACCGCGTTCTGCTTGGCCAGCGAGTCGAAGATCGCCTGCGGCGCGACGCCCAGATTGGCGAGCTTCGCCTCGCTGAACTCGACGAAGATCTTGCGGTCCTGATTGCCGTAGACATTGACCTTCAGCGCGTCGGGCGTGGCGAGAAGCCGTTGGCGCAACGTCTCGACCACGTCGTTGAGCTGGCGATAGTTCGCGCCCTCGCCGGTGACCGCGTAGAGCACCGAATCCACGTCGCCGTATTCGTCGTTGACCGTGGGGCCCCTGACGCCCGGCGGCAACTCGCCGCTCACGTCCTGGAGCTTCTTGCGCAACTGGTAGAACATGGGCTGCACCAGCGACGGCGGCATCGTGTCCTTGAAGGTCACGGACATCGCCAGAAAGCCCGGCTTGGCGTAGGTGTCGATTCTGTCGAGATAAGGCAACTCCTGGAGCTTCTTCTCCATGAGGTCGCCGACCTGATCGCGCATCTCCTTCGCCGAGGAGCCCGGCCACGCCGCGGTGACATTGGCGACCTTGATGGTGAAGGACGGGTCCTCGGCGCGACCGAGCTTGAAATAGGACATGAGCCCGCCCAGGGCCACGGCGATCATCAGAAACAGCGTCAGCGCGGGGCGGCTCACCGCCCATTTGGAGAGGTTCAGTCCCTGCATGGCGGCGCGCTCTTCACGTCAATTCCGCGCGGCGGGCGCGCCCGTCTCGGCGGGGTTGGCGACGATGCGCGCCTTCTGTCCGGCGTCGAGCTTCTGCACGCCGAGGATCACGATGTTGTCGCCTTCCCTGAGCGGGCCGGAGACCAGCGCCGTGTCGGATTCGTAGCGCAGGACCGTCACCGGCGAGAGGCTCAGCCGACCTTCGGCGTCGACCTTCCACAGCGCCGGCCCGGAACCTTGGTTGTAGAGCGCGGACAGCGGCACGTCGATCACTGGCGTCGCGTCCGCGCTGGCGATCGCCAGCGTCGCGCTCATGCCGAGCGAAATCGCCGCGTCCGCGTCGAGAATGGAAAATCGCGCGGCGAAATTGCGCGTCGCGGGATCGGCCGACGGGCTGAGTTCGCGCAGCTTGGCGTGGTAGCTCTTGCCGGGATTCGACCAAAGCGTCAGCCTCGCCTCGCCGGCGCCGGCCGCGCTGGCGTAGGCCTCGGGCAAGGCGACCGCCGCCTCCAACTCGCCGGCCCGGGCGATCCGTATAGCCGGCGCGCCGGCGGCGACCACCTGGCCGGGTTCTATCGATGTCTGCGTGACCACGCCATCCGTGTCGGCGCGCAGCACCGCGTAATCGAGGCTGTTCTTGGCGAGTTCCACCGCCCGGGCGGCCCGCTGGTTACGGCCGCGCGCCTCCTCGGCCGCGGCGCGCGCGCGATCGAGCGCCGCCTGTGCGGTCCAGCCGTCCTTCTTCAGTTTTATCGCGCGCGCTTCATCCGCGGTCGTCTGCATCAGCGCCACGTTGGAAGTGGCGTATTCGGCGTCCGCCTGTTCCTTCTGCAACTTGAGATCGGTGTCGTCGAGCGTCGCGAGC
>JBAUVQ010000405.1:0-20685 GCA_049583305.1 Methylocystis sp. | reverse complement strand
CGCGGCCGCAGGGTCAATTCGCAAGAAAACCACGCCAAACACAGGACAAACCGGCGAAAACGGTTACTTCGTCGACGACGAAGAGTCCAATATGTCAGGCGCTTACGAATTCTTCACGGGCGACTAGTCCCTCTGGCGACGCGCCCATCACGCCCAAGCAAAGCGGGCTCTTATAAACCCGTAATGTAATGCTAAAGGGGAGCCGCGCCACGTCAAGAACGCGGCTCTACTCGCCAAGGGGCCGTCGTCTCGAGCCATTCCAGCGTGCGTCGTTCCGGATTTACGTCGCGCAAAATATCGGTAACGACGCAAGCGCTGTCGGCTCCAGCCCGCAAGGCGAGCCTCGCCCGCTCTGGCGTCAACCCGCCGATTGCGACGAGCGGGATCTGACCAATCCTGCGCTTCCATTCGCCGATGCGCTTCAAGCCTTGCGGCGTGAAGGCCATTTGCTTCAGCAGCGTCGGATAGATGGGGCCCAACGCGACGTAATCTGGCGACAGCGACAGAGCGCGATCAAGCTCCGCTTCGTCATGCGTCGAGACACCTAGCCTCACGCCCTTCGCCCGCAAGGCGGCTATATCAGCGGCATCGAGATCGCTCTGTCCGAGGTGCACGAAATCGCAGCTCTCTTCGAGTGCGAGTCGCCAGAAATCGTTGACGACGAGCCGCGCCCCGAAACTCGCGCACAAATCTCGCGCCATCCGGATTTGTCCGCGAATCTCGGTTTCGGTTCGATCCTTGATGCGCAGTTGCGCGAGCTTCACCCCCAGCGGCAGAAGCCGCTTCAGCCATAGAGCGTCATCGACAATAACATAGAAGGGATCAAGTTTCATGCCGGTTTCTCGTCGAAGGCGCGGCCGATCACAGGCGTTGACGACTCCGCGAAATCGCGCGCCGACATGGGCTTCGCCAGAAAGGCGGCGCGACCCGCTTCCACGCCGAGCGCGAAAGCCCCAGCCATCGCTGCGGGATCGCCGGCGCGCGCGACGGCGGTGTTTAGCAGCACGGCATCGTATCCAAGCTCCATCACCGCGGCGGCGTGGGAGGGCGTTCCGAGCCCCGCGTCCACGATGAGCGGGGTTTTGGGGAAACGCGCACGCAAGGCCCGCAGTCCAAACGGATTGTTTATTCCGCGCCCGGAGCCGATTGGCGCGGCCCACGGCATCAATACGCCGCAACCGGCCTCCAGCAGTCGCTCGGCTACAACCAAATCCTCGGTTGTATAGGGGAAGACCCGAAAGCCCTCGGCGACGAGAATGCGCGTGGCCTCGAGAAGCCCGAACACGTCGGGTTGCAGCGTGTCCTCGTCGCCAATGACTTCGAGTTTGATCCAGTCCGTGGCGAACACCTCCCGCGCCATTCGCGCGGTGGTCACGGCTTCCTTTACGGTGCGGCATCCGGCGGTGTTGGGCAGCACCTTCGCCCCTGACTCACGAATAAGAGCCCAGAAGCTCTCTCCGGCGCGGCTTCCGCCGGCTTCACGTCGCAGCGACGCGGTAACGATCTCCGCTTTCGCCGCGCGTATGGACCGCGTCAGAATAGCAGGCGAGGGATAGCGCGCGGTCCCAAGCAGCAAACGCGAGTCGAGCTTTGCGTCATAAAGAGCCAACGCGTCGTCCAAGGCTCACCCCCCTTGCTTGGGCGCGACGATCTCGAGGGCGTCGCCTTCGCGGAGCAGCGTCTCGCCCCGATCCTTGGCGCGAACAAACTCCTGATTGAGCGCGGTGGCGATTAGTTGCTCCTCGTAGCCCAGCTCTTCGAGCACAGCGTTGAGCGTTCGCGCGGCGACATCCCGCTCGAGCCCGTTAACTCGGATACGCATCGCAAACCTCCGGAAACCACGCGTCTTCGATTACGATCCGAGCCGCCCGGTGAGCGAGCGCCGGAGCCAGGAGGAAGCCGTGCCTGTAGAGTCCATTTAAATACAGCGTGCGCTCGCGCCGCGTAAGGCGCGGAAGATTGTCGGCAAAAGCTGGGCGAAGGTCGCAACCCATATCAACAATCTCCGCCTCGGCGAAGGCCGGGTGGATAGCATAGGCGGAGTTGATCAGTTCGACCGCGGAGCGCGCGGTGACTCGCCCGGCTTCCTCGTTCTCGATCATCGTGGCGCCGATCATGAAAAGACCGCCTCCGCGCGGCACCACATAGGCCGGACGTTTAGGGTGAAGCATCCTCACTGGCCGCGAAAGCGCGAGGTCGGAGCTGTGCAACATCAGCATCTCGCCCTTCACGCCACGCAACTCAGCTAATTCGTCGCGAGCGGCGAAACCTCGGCAGTCGACGGTCCAATCCGCGTCCCGTCGCGCGCTCGATCCAAACCGAAGAACGACATTGGGCATTTGCGCAAGGCGTTCAACCAGCGCCGTCATCGCCTCCTTGGGATCGAGGTGCGCTTCGCTCGAAAAATAGAGGGCGCTTTCGAAGCGGCCAGAAAGATCCTCCTCCAGTCGCGCGACGCCATCCGCGTCGAGCCGCTCGTAGTTTTTTGAACGGCGTGAAAAATCAACGAGCTCTCCGCGCTCGCGGGACGGCGCTACGATGAGACTCCCCGCGACAGTGGCGACCGGAATGTCCTTGGTCCAAAACTCCAGCGCTTCGGCGCCAAGCGTCGCGACGATGGGTTCGGCGCTCTCCAGCTCGCACCACGGCGCTATCATGCCGCCGGCGAGTCGCGAGCAACCGAGGCCCGCTCGCGGCTGGCGCTCCACCAGTTCGACTTCAAGGTTTTGCGCGCGACCCCGCCGAGCGAGTTCGAAAGCGACCGTTAGGCCCGCCACGCCCGCGCCGATGACCTCAACCCGCATCGCGGCTCATCCCGTCATGACGCGATCTCTTGAATAGATACAAAATCACCCTCCCTCCGCCAGTGGTGAACTGGATCAGGTTCAAAGGGTCGCCGCGCCCGCGCTTTCTAAAAAGCGCGCTTCGGCCTCTCAGCCCCAGCGACCACGCCGGGCGGGGCTCCCCTGGCGTCCATAGAATTGCGCTCGCCGGCGGCGCGCGTCAACCGCTCCGTTGGAGACCTCGAATCACGCTGTTCGTCGAAATATGGAAATTTAGTATTTCGCCACAATTGGCGCGGAGGATTGCCCGCCAAATCGCCAATTCAAGCCGACGCGAGTGACATGCGCGCCGAAGGTTCCCGTTGAGAAAGAGCCCGCGAAAGGCGGGATCGGAGCCGGAGCGATTCCATAGGCTGACCCGTCGACTCCGCCGAACTGCACGTAAAGATATTCAGCCTTGAGCGAAAGATTTTTGCATAGCGCGTATTCCACGCCCCCGCCGATCGTCCAGCCGACCTTCGTTTGGCTCACGGAGCCTGAGAACAGCCCCCCGGAAATTTGAAGGCCACGGGCGCTAACATCGCCGTAGGCCACGCCGCCGGTGACATAAGTGAGCGTCGATCCCGATGCCCAGCCGAGGCGCGCGCGCGTTGTTCCAAACCAGTCGAGCCCATTACTGATGTCCGTAAGCGCGTATGCGCCCGGGCCACTCGATGCTTGATGCGATGCTTTCATCCCGCTCCACTGGGCGTCCGTCTCAAGGCCGACCACGAGATGGTTCGCGAGTTGGCGATTGTAACCGAGTTGACCACCGGCGAGGAAGCCGCTGGTGTGGTTTTGGGTTTGAGTCGACGACGCAACGGGGAGGGCGGACGCCAGATTCACGACGGCGTCGGTTCTGTCCCCGCCATAACCACCGGTGACTCCCGCATAAAAACCCGTCCAGTCGAGCGTCGGCGGGGCGAAGAGCATCGACAGGAAACCGTCCCTCGAAAGCGAATCCGGTCCCCCGAAATTCCAGTTCAGCCCGGTCCGGATCATATGGGTTCCAAAGGAGCCGGTGGAGAAAGAGCCCGTCAGTGGGGGAAACGGCGGCGGCGTAAGCCCGGACGCGGGACCGCTGACTCCGGGAAGTTGCATATAGATGTATTCTGCGCGCGCGGAGAGATTGTTGGACAAGGCATATTCGAGACCCGCGCCAGCCACCCAACCAACGGTCGTCTGGGTCGCCGAACCATTGAACATCGCGCCACCGACGAATTGCTCTCCATTCGCCGCGACTTCGCCATAGGCGACGCCACCGGTGACATAGGGCAATAACCTGCCGAAGGAATAACCCAGGCGCAGGCGCGTCGTGCCGAACCAATTCAGATTATTGCGGATATTCGCGTTGCCGGAGCCTACGGCGCCCGTCGAAGACCACGTCGTCGCCTGATGCGACGCTTGCACATCGCTCCATTGCATATCCGTCTCGGCGCCCAAGACGACATTGCTGGAAAATTGATAGTCGTAACCAACGTCTCCGCCGGCGAAGAATCCATTAGCCCGATTGGTCGTTTGCGTGCCGCTTAGCAGGCCTGGGCCGACCAACGAAACATTCGCGTCGAGCACGCCTCCGCCAAAGCCTTGGTTGACGCCAACATAAAGGCCGGTCCAGGTGAAGATCGGCGCGGCGGGCGAAAACGCAGGCGAGGATTTGCGGGTGGGAAGGTCTGCCGCGAAAGCCGTGGGGGTCGCTACGACGACCGCGAACGCGATGCCAGTCAAGAAAGCTTTGTTCGTCATGATGGAAATCCTCACCTGGCGCTCGGCGGATCACTCTCCGAACGATCGGCGGCCGAACGGCGCCGGGCTACCTAGTCCCGGGTAGTTCGCGCGGCAGCCCAGGTCAACGAGCGCGACTTCAAGTTCTTGAGAGCGCCTGCTTTTTCTTAACTACTGTGTTAAATATGCAACAAAATTCGCCGCTTCGGCCCGCCGAAACCGCCGCACCGCAGTTGACGAACTGCTGACGATCGGATCCTCGTGTCTCGGTGTTCGTGATTCGGCCATTTCGCGCGCGAATCACCCGCCGGTTTGGTATCAGCGTGAACATGTCGACCAGCCTCCTTTCAGTCGTAAATGCCGGCGAGGGCTTCAGCGTCGACGCTTGTCGTCCGTCCCGCTTCGACCGTCGCCAGTGAAGCTCGCCAGCAGTACCGCCATCATTCCGGTGACGAAGATTCCGTCGAAAGTGCCGGCGCCGCCAATCGACAGCACGGGCGCCCCCAACCCCTGGACCTTATCCAGGTTGAGAAGGTCAGCACCTATCAAAACTCCCAGGCTGCCTCCGGCGTAAGCCAGCGGCGCGGCGTATCGCCAAGAGACGATCGCCGCGACGATCGCCGCCGCGAGTGGGGCGACGAAGATGGGGAGTCCAATGCCGACTCCGCGGATCGGCTGCGCGATTGCGTGGCATATAGCCGCGATGCACGCTGTCGCGATCAAGCCTCGTCCCCACAGTCCGTTCTTCGACAACAGATAAATCGAAAGCAGAGTCGGGATGACCGCGCCGCCGACATTCACTGCGAGGAGGACTTCCGGGGAGCTTGCCACCGCCGGCACGACATAGCGCATTCCGTAGAATGCGACCTCGCCCTGGGACACCATCACCTCCCGTCCCAGCTGGGCGATCGGAATGTTGACGTAACTGCCGGCGAGGGAGCCGATGAGCAACAGAAAAGCCGCGCTCGAACTCACGCCGAGCCGCATGTAGGCGTAACGCAACACGCGGATTTGGATGAGTATGAGCAGAACGCCAAGCGCGGCGGCGAGCAGGGCGAAAAGCGGCGGGGCTATCGGTAGGTATTGGGCATGGCCGTAATGCATGCATGTTTCCTTCGCGCAATGACTTCGATGCGGCATATAGCGTCCCGCGGCATCGCGGCGAGCAGCCCGCGCGCAAGGCAGCGCCCTCGCGGGGAGTGATCGAGTCGTTCGACCGCGTTGTTCGGGGCGGCGTCCCTAGCCAACGCCTCGGACTCAGGCGGACGTCGCCGACGGGTCGACGGCCCGCCACCGTTTTCGCCGAACGCCGTCTTCAACGCAAGGCGCGGCTTTGCGCGCGGTCGCCGGTCCGGGAGAAGATGGCCGTGCCGGCCAATGACGGTTCAATTCGCACCTTCCCCGCCCTTAACCGGCAGATCTTCCGTACAATTTCTCCTCCTCTCGAATCCTCAATCTCAACTTGATCGGCGGCGGGTCGAACGCCGTCGCCGCAAGGCTGGGAGCGGCCTCGGCTAATTCGAGCTCGAACGCTGCCGAGATATCGAGAATCGTCAACTGCAGGCCCAACGACGCGAGCCCGCCGTCGACGCTAGCCCGAGGCCCGACTCCGAACGGCAGATAGGCCTTCGATTCAAAGTCTCTCGACAAATCGAGCAACTCCGGATCTTTCCAATATCGGACGGAGCGATGCATTACCCATGGTGACACAAGCAACAAATCTCCAGGCCTAATACAACTATCACCAAAAGCTCGCACAAACCTAGCCTCCATCGAATATAAAACAGAACGTGGAAGCAGACGGAATATTTCGCTTCCGAAAGCAGCGCTAATTGTTGCATAGCAAAGCTTATAGTGATCAATATCTCCGTCGAATGATAGGCATGCGTCGGCCTCTCGTGCAATTATAGTCTTAATATAACCATTTGATGCTAAATAATACATCGCACACGCGATGGCTCGCCCGGTAACGCAACGGCAATCCAGTAATATTTTTATAGCATCCTCCATCGCGTATTCTTTTGATAGGCCAGCTTGGATTAGCAACTTAAATACGCTTGATTCCGCAGCAGAATGACTTATTCTGTTAAGAATAGTTCTCATAACTTCTCTGGCGATCAAGTGCTTGTGGCGGATTTTATGTTTTGTCCAGGGCATGGCCGGAACGCCGCGAAACCTTTCCTTTGAAAAATCGTCCTCGATCCATCCCGCGGACTCGACAAGAGCTTGCTCGTCCGCTTCGTCGAGCACATGATAGCCAAACAACACAGTACATATGAGCTTCAAAGCCAATCCAGCGCTGAAAATATGTGCGTCGAACGACGATTGGCGCATAAGTTGAAACACGGCGCGACGTATTTCACCCAGCAGTTCGGGAGCAAGTCTCTCCATCGCGGCTCTGGTAATCGCCTCGTGAAGAGAGGCGCGATGTACGTCATGGGCTTCTCGGTCTACCGCGCGCGAGCGGCGTCCGGTGGCCGACTCCAATTTCCGCGCCAACCTACCCTGGTCGACAAATTCTTCTGGAGCTTCGAGAATCGGCTTCAGGAGTTCCGCATCGTTGACCAGCAGCACCCGATTAGGGCCTAAAGCGAGCGGAACCAAGCTTTCAGCGCTACTCTGTGATTTAGCGAGCAGGAAGGATAGCGGGTCGCGCGCAAACGGACGCACGTCGGAGAACATGTGTTTCATCCGCCATCTCCAGTCTTGTTTCCCGCGAGTTCGATAGGAACCGGATCGTTTAACGAGGCGTCCTGGAGGCCGTAATGCCGCCCGCGAGGCCGACGATAGGCCGCCCTTACGCGTCAACTCCAAAGATCCCAGGAAACGAATATCGCGAAGACCGATCGCTCGCGCTGGGCAGCAAACGAGCGTGTTCAAGATCGATCCATGTCTTTGAACTAAATTAAACATCGAAGCACGTACATAAAAATCAAAATAACTGCGGCGCGCATAATCACGTATAACGATATATAACGATAATTAGCCGCCAATACCGACCGTGTGTTATGTCTATAACACATCAGTAATGCATTGAATGTGTCTGAATACAACGAGTCGTAAAGTATTAGCGCTGTTATTATTTTTGATATTGCTCGTTTAGGAAAATATGAAGCATCGATGTGGCGCATTGGCGTGGTTTCGGTGTCTGGATAGCCATTATGGCAATGGCCAGGCTGATTGATCGCCAGGGGCTCTCGAAGGAATCTGAGTTCTTCATTCACGAAGGATTGAATAACCCGCGCCGCGATCATTGCTTTTTGTGGACGCTTGTGCTCATTCATCGCCCGAAATCTCCTCGCCGCACGAGCGAGGATGCGCCGCCGCCAGGATAGCCACAACTAAGGAAATCCATAGGAAACCCTGTGAATCTCCAAGAAGCCCTTTCCTCGATTGAAAGCTGCGCGACAATTGAACAGTTGCGACTTGTCTTGCACGACATATCGAGCCGCTTAGGTTTCGCGGGCTTCAATTTTTTGGATATCGGGCGCGCGGCGGATCAAAATCCATTTTATTTGGGAACCAGTGGAGAGCGATGGGAAGACAGCTATCTATCCAATAAATTTATCAATGTGGATCCATGTCTTGATGCCGCAAGATCGTCCAACATACCATTTAGATGGGATCAGCTAAGCATAAAAAAATATATAAGGGGAAGGAAATCTGGCGCGCTAAAAACGATGGAGGCCGCGCTCGATCACGGATTCACAAATGGTGTTGTGGTACCTCATCATTTTGTTGATTCAAATGCCAATGCATATTCAGCTCTTGTCGTGTTTTTCTGGAAAGACGTCGCGAACAAGCTTGAATCTAAGTTCGATGATCAGCATTCTCACTTGCACATAATTGTTATTTATTGGGTAAATCGCCTCATAGCCCTCAGAAACGAAGAAAAACGGAATAGAGTCTCGCTCAAGGCGAGTTCCATTCAGTGTCCCGCTGTTCTTCTCACTGACAGGGAGAAAGACGCGTTGTCCTGGGCCGCGCGAGGGAAAACAAATTCCGAAGCGGCTCAAATACTGGGCATATCCGAGCAGACCGTTGAATTTCACATTCGCAATGCATCGCGTAAGCTAGCCGCCACGAACAAGACACAAGCTGTCGCCGTGGCTCTCACGCAGGGCTCCATACTGATTTGATTCGGCCGTCTAGGGCAAGGAGGCGTCCGCGGGACTTTCCGTGGACGCGACCGCGCCGGTTTCTCGTCAGGCTGTTGGGTCGAAATGGGCTGAGCGTCCAGCCTTCGCTGGACGGCCATCGAACGTCAGCCCGGTGGCGTCTGCCGAGACCGCGACCCTCGCCCCGTCAGGGATCTCACCAGCCAGCAGGCGCTCGGCCAGCGCATCCTGCAGTTCCTTCTGCATCACGCGCTTCAATGGCCTGGCGCCATAGGCCGGGTCGTAACCTCGCGCGGCGAGCCAGTCCCGCGCCTTCACGTCCGGCTCAAGTGCAATCTTGCGATCCTCCAGCAGCTTGCCGAGACGCTTGAACTGGATGTCGACGATGGCTCCCATGTCGTCGCGCCGCAGCCTGTGGAACAGGATGATTTCGTCGAGCCGGTTGAGAAATTCGGGCCTGAAGTGGGACCGCACGACCTGCATGACCTCGGCCTGCACGGCCGCCGAATCCTCCCCCTCCTTCTGCATCACGAGATATTCCGCGCCGAGATTGGAAGTCATCACGATCAGCGTGTTCTTGAAGTCGACGGTGCGTCCCTGTCCGTCGGTTAGGCGTCCGTCGTCAAGCACCTGCAGCAGCACGTTGAACACATCGGGATGCGCCTTCTCAATCTCGTCGAACAGCAGCACCTGATAGGGCCTGCGCCGCACCGCCTCGGTCAGCGCCCCGCCCTCCTCGTAGCCGACATACCCGGGAGGCGCGCCAATCAGCCGCGCCACCGAATGTTTCTCCATGTATTCGGACATGTCGAGCCGCACCATCGCGGTGTCGTCGTCGAACAGGAAGCCGGCGAGCGCCTTGGTCAGCTCGGTCTTGCCGACGCCCGTTGGCCCGAGGAACATGAACGAGCCGATGGGACGGTTAGGGTCTTGCAGCCCCGCCCGCGCGCGCCGCACCGCCGTCGCCACGGCCGAGACCGCCTCGCCTTGCCCGACGACGCGACGCGCCAGCTCCACCTCCATGTGCAGCAACTTCTCACGCTCACCCTCGAGCATTTTGTCGACGGGCACGCCTGTCCAGCGCGATACGACCTGAGCGATCTGGTCGGCCGTCACCGCTTCCTCGACCGCCTCGTCGGCCTTGTCGTCGCTTTCAGCGAGCTTGCGTTCGAGATCGGGGATGAGGCCATAGGCCAGCTCCCCCGCGCGTTGATATTCGCCGCGCCGCTGCGCCTGGGCCAGTTCGTTTCTGGCGGCGTCGAGCTGCTCTTTCCATTTCTGGGCTTGGCCGAGTTTGTCCTTCTCCGCGCGCCACTTTTGGGTCAACACGGCCGACTTTTCCTCGAGCCCCGCCAGTTCGCCTTCTAGCCGTTCGAGCCGGTCCTTGGAGGCCGCGTCGGTTTCCTTGCGCAGCGCCTCCTGCTCAATGCGCAGTTGCATGATGCGGCGGTCGAATTCGTCGAGTTCCTCGGGCTTGGAGTCGATCCGCATGCGCAGACGCGAGCTCGCCTCGTCCATCAGATCGATAGCCTTGTCCGGCAGGAATCGGTCGGAAATGTACCGGTTGGACAGGGTCGCCGCCGCGACCAGCGCGCCGTCGCTGATTCGCACGCCGTGATGCAACTCGTATTTCTCCTTGAGCCCGCGCAGGATCGAGATCGTATCCTCCACGGTCGGCTCGCCGACGAACACCGGCTGAAACCGCCGCGCCAGCGCCGCGTCCTTCTCGACATGTTTTCGATATTCGTCGAGCGTGGTCGCGCCGACGCAGTGCAACTCGCCGCGCGCCAGGGCGGGCTTAAGAAGGTTGGAGGCGTCCATGGCCCCGTCAGCCTTGCCCGCGCCGACCAGCGTATGCATCTCGTCGATGAACAAGATCACGCCACCCTCGGCGGCCGTGACCTCGTTCAGCACCCCCTTGAGCCGCTCCTCGAACTCGCCGCGATATTTCGCGCCGGCGATCAGCGACCCCATGTCGAGCGCCAGCAGCCTCTTGTCCTGCAACGATTCGGGAACGTCGCCGTTGACAATGCGCAAGGCGAGGCCCTCGACGATGGCGGTTTTGCCGACGCCGGGTTCGCCGATCAAGACAGGATTGTTTTTCGTGCGCCGCGCAAGAACCTGAATGGCGCGGCGGATTTCCTCGTCGCGGCCGATCACCGGATCGAGCTTGCCCTCGCGCGCCGCCTCGGTGAGATCGCGGGCGTATTTCTTCAAAGCGTCATATTGATTTTCCGCGCTGGCGCTGTCGGCGGTCCGGCCCTTGCGCAGATCTTCGATAGCCGCGTTGAGTGTCTGCGGCGTGACGCCAGCCTCGGCCAGAATACGCGCGGGTTCGGAGCCCTTCTCTAGCGCGAGCGCCAGCAGCAGCCGCTCCACCGTGACGAAGGAATCCCCAGATTTTTGCGCGATTTGCTCGGCGTTTTCGAACAGTCGCGCCGTCCCCGCCGCGAGATAGAGTTGACCCGCGCCACCACCGGCGACCTTCGGCAACTTCGCAAGCGCGGCCTCGGTCTTTTGGCGCGCCTCGCGCGAACGCCCGCCCGCCCGGTCTATGAGCCCAGCCGCGAGTCCCTGTTCGTCATCGAGTAGAACCTTCAAAATATGTTCGGGCGTGAATTGCTGATGCCCCTCGCGCGTCGCAAGGGACTGCGCCGCCTGTAGAAACCCGCGCGCGCGTTCAGTGTATTTTTCGATATTCATAAATCTCCCCCGCGAAGGACGGCCTCCTCACGGGAGCACCGCATTCAACACCCCATCCGCCCCTTACGGCGACCGTAAGAGCGATATGGGCATGACTTTTCGAAATCAAAGGGCGCTAAACTGTCGCGGCCGCGGCGGCGGGTATTTTCGGTCACGCGGCGCTTCACCTGCATGAAGCCATCATTTTTCCCCTTGGAGTCCCCTTGGAGGCGCTCCGTCTCATCGCTCCCACGCCGTCATCGTAAATTACAAGAGCCGCTGAACGCGAGTAGCATTGACGTCGCACACCCCCGAAGCTTCATCCCTCCATATATTTCCGCGAATTGTCCCGGCGGGCCACGGATCCACGCCAAATATAAACCACAGGCACATTTGAAGGTTGTTCCACATAGACCATCCGGGCATGTGCTTATAAGTTCTATTGATATCTCGTCTTATACTTTCGTAACTCGTAACCAATAACTTCTCTTATCAAGAGCGCGTATGTGCGGCAATCATTAATCAAAATTGATTCTTTCTTTCTCTATAACCAACGGAAATTGTCGCGAATAATTGAGAAGGAGGCCGATGTATTCTCCAACGACACCCAACGCGAATAGCTGAATCGATCCAAGGAAAAAAATTGAGATCAAGACCGGCGCCACGCCGATTGGAAGGCTATTCCAAAAAAGCAACTTAAATATCAGGTATATTAGCCCGGCAATAAAGCTTAGCGTAGAGACAAAAAAGCCCAAGAACGTCATGATCCGTAATGGCGCACGCGAGTAGCTTGATAGGCCGACTAAAGCATAGTCAGCCAAAGAGAACAAATTATAGCTCGATCGCCCATGACGACGTAGCGGTTGATCATATTCGACCACCGCGCGCTCGAAACCCACCTCCATGACAAGCCCGCGAAAATAAGGTTCGGGCTCCCTGAGTCCACGCATCGCTTCCACCACGCAATGGTCATAGAGTCCGAACCCGATGAAATTGGGTACCTGCTCGATATTCGAAAGTTTTTTCATGATGTTATAGTATGAGTCTCGAGCCATTCTCCAAAGTGGTCGTTCGTCGCTGCGCCGTTTGACGGCGATCACGGCTTTAGCCCCCTTTTGCCACTGCCTAACCATCTCAGGGATCAACGCGGGCGGCGTTTGGAGGTCGGCCAATATCGGGATCGTCGCGTCACCCTTCGACTGCAGGATCGCATGGAATGGGGATCGCGCCGGTCCGAAATTTCGCGAATTAACGATTATCTTCACGCGCTTGTCCGTCGCCGCGATTGGTCGCAGTAGCTCGACGGTGCGATCCTCCGAGCAATTATCAATAAAAATGTGCTCGTAGTCGAATTCCGACAATTCCATCGCCATCACGACGCGCACGGCCTCGTAGCACTCGGTGATACCCGCCTCTTCGTTGTAGCAAGGTGTAACAATGCTCAGAACGATCATGATCACTCCCGGTGGCGGCGCCCAAACGACGAATGAAGCGCAATTTATAGGGTCGAACAACTAACTCGTTTCCGTTAAGAATCTGCGATAGAAGGTCATTGTTTCGCGTCCTCGAGGGTTTGGATCATGCTTCGAACACAAGAAGCAAAGCACGATCAAACTTTGAAGGAGAATGGATTGCGGTCAAAATGCAATGGGATTCGATGCCGAATTTGTTGGCGCGTCGCGGCCCCAATCAGGGAAATGAGCCTCGCCTCGCGCGATTGCTCTTCTTGCCGAAAAACTCGCGCATTTTTAGCTCTTTAACACAGCGTTAACTCGCGTTCGCTAACTGTTAACCGGGGGCAAAACGCGCGGTCCGTGATGGGGCAATCATAGCGCCGCGCGGCTCTGCGGGAGAGGATCGATATGTTCAGCGCATCGTGGGTGTATGCGAGTTTGACGCGCGATCCTTCGGTTCGCCTTCCAGTGGTATTTGTCTCTCTCCTTCCGCAACCAGGATTTGCGAATGACGCGCGCAATCAGTTGTGCCTCGTCGAGGCTGCGGAACGACTCTAGCAAAAGCACGTCACGAAATGCCGACTATTCGGCGCCACGTATCGCATGGGACGGGTCGCTGGAATTGTAAACCGCTTGAATGGGTGAGACATGAATAAGCGCGAACGACAGATGCTCGACGTCCTCAAATCCCTGCGAGACGAATTCGGCGCCGTTTCGGTGAAGGCTGAATTCGAGGCGGAAGGTACGCGAACCGATGAGATGCTACGCCTCATTGATCTCGCTCGTCGAGCGGATCTGAAGGTCGCATTGAAAATCGGCGGTTGCGAAGCTGTCAGAGATCTGCTGGAGAGCAAACAGTTCGGGGTCGAATATATCATCGCACCGATGGTGGAAACGCCTTATGCGCTGCAAAAATTCATCCTTGCCAAGAACACGGCCTACACCAAGGATCAACAGCAAGATACGGATTTTTTGTTCAACATAGAGACCATCACGGCCTTTAATAATATCGACGAATTGATGAAAGTGGCCCAGGCTCCGGATGGCGTTCAAGGCGGCGTGTTCGGTCGCGTTGATTTCTGCGGGTCGCTGGGCTGGGGTCGCGACAAGATCGATACGGATCATGTGACTGACTATGTGCGGACGGCGGGCGCCGCATGCAAGATGGCGGGCCGAGACTTTGTCGTCGGCGGCGCGGTGGCGATCTCCTCACTCCCATCCTTGACGAACATCCGTGCTGTCCACCTCAGCCGTTTTGAGACACGCAAGGTGATCTTCGGGGCTCATGCGATCGACAATCCCGCGATGGACCGAGGGCTACAGACCACGGTCTATTTCGAGTTGCTCTGGCTGCAAAACAAGCGTGACTATTATGGCGCGATGCAGCACGAGGACGCCGCGCGGATCGCGATGCTCGAGGCGCGCTGGGAGCAGATAAAGAGCAGCAGTGAGAAATCGGAAAAGATTCGCGCCGCGTAGTGCGTAAGCACCGCTTCGCGATGCTTATCTCGGCCGCTCGGACCGGGTTCGAGCCTCTGGTCGTGAACAAGCGGCGTGGGCGTGATCACCATGATCAATCGCGCTTTTGGGAATCCGCTGAATCTTCTTATCCCCAAATCTTGGCGGCTCCGGAAACCGAACAATGAACGTCGAGAGTGTCGCCTTTGATCTTGATGGGACGCTGATCGATAGCGCTTCACTCGTGGGTCGGATCCTCAACTCAATGCGAGGCGAGAAGGGGCTCTTTCCCCTCCATCTCGACCGCTATCGTTTGTGGAGTAGTCGTGGCGGCGCGCATCTCGTGGGTAACGCCCTAGAGATGCCTCCAGAAGACTCGGGCGCGCTGGTAGAGGAATTTCGCGGACGATACTATGAACTCCCAACGCCAATGGACAGCGTTTTTCCGGGCGCTCGCGAAATGCTGGACCGATTGAAGGACGCCGGCTATCTTCTGGCCATCTGCAGCAACAAGCCGCAGCGGCTTTGTCATAAGGTTCTGGGCGAGACCGGCCTAACTCATTTCTTCGGAGCAATCGTCGGGGGCGATACGCTGGACAGAAGCAAACCGAATCCCGCGCCATTGAACCATGCGTTAGCTCACCTGGGCGGGCGGCCCGAAACGGCCTTGATGGTCGGCGACAGCGTGGTGGATCAACAAACCGCCGCGGCGGCAAATGTAAGATTTGCATTTTTCACGGGCGGCTACGACGACGGAGTCAATGGCCTCGATGCGTACCGTGTGTTCGACACGCTTGACGAACTCCCGTCATTGATCGAAGCGTCAGGGAACAATGCGGGTCCGTTGTCTCGGCCGTCAGAACCGCATTCTGGCCGAGACCAATGCCCGGATGATCGATCCAAATCGGCATGTTGAACTAATGACGCAAGACCGCGCCGGATGGGCTTTGCCGCAAGATCTCGACGTCATCGTCGACCTTGCGAGAGAGGATCTTCTTGAACTTGACGGCAATCAACTCTTCATGACGGGGGGAACCGGCTTCATCGGTTGCTGGTTTCTGGAGACCCTGCATCATGCCGAAAGCCGCCTCGGGCTTCGTTTGCGAACGACGATCCTCACGCGCGGCATTGAACTGTTTAGGACAAAGGCGCCCCATCTCGCGGGGAATCCAAGCTTCACATTTGTGAATGGGAATATTATCGACTTCGATTTTCCGGACGGCGAGTTCACTCATATTATTCACGCGGCCGCCGACGCCAGCGCGAAACTTAACGCCGAAGACCCGCTGCGGATGTTCGACACGGTCACGACCGGCACCAACCGCGCGCTCCAATTCGCAATCGCCCGCAAGGCAAAGCGTTTCCTTCAACTCAGTTCCGGCGCGGTGTATGGGCTGCAACCGCCCGAAGTCGATCATATCGACGAAGCATGGATGGGAGCGCCTGATTGCCAGGCGCCAGTGAACGCCTACGCGGAAGCCAAGCGCGCTGCGGAGATGCTGTGTGCGATCCATGCCAAGCAATTTGGCCTCGAAATTTCGATCGCGCGCATTTTCGCGGTGCTGGGACCTTATCAAACGCTCGACGCGCATTTCGCTGCGGGAAACTTCATCAATGACGCCATCCACGGTCGCCCAATAGTCGTAAACAGCGATGGACGGGCGAGTAGATCATATCTTTACGCCGGCGATCTGGTGGTCTGGCTGTTGCGACTGCTCGCCCGCGGCAAGCCGGGTCGCGCGTACAATGTGGGATCCGACGAAGCCGTGACGATTGGCGAACTCGCCGCTCGCGTCGCCGCGTTGATTGGAAATGGCGACTACACTATCCTCGGAGCCCCGGACCTTGGCTGGAATCCTGGGCGCTACACGCCTTCAACCAACGCGATCGAGCGCGATCTTGGCGTCGCCCGCACTGTGTCGCTCGACGAGGCGATTCGGCGAACCGCGATTTGGAACGGATGGACAGGATGCCGTTGATGAAATTGTCCGACTGGGTCGCGCGCAAACTCGCCGATTCGGGGATTCAACAAGTCTTCATGGTGACCGGCGGCGGCGCCATGCATCTCAATCACTCGCTCGGTAGCAACCCCGATCTCGCCTGCGTGTTCAACCATCACGAGCAGGCCTGCGCCATGGCGGCCGAGGGCTATTTTCGCCTAAATAATCGATTGGCGGTGGTTAACGTGACGTCCGGCCCGGGAGGAACGAACGCGATCACCGGCGTCTACGGAGCGTTCGTCGATTCGGTGGGCATGATTATCCTCAGCGGTCAGGTGAAGCACGAGACGACCGTGCGTTTTACCGGACTTCCACTCCGTCAATACGGCGATCAGGAACTGGATATCGAACCCTTGGTCCGGCCTGTCACCAAATATTGCGTGATGGTGACCGACGCGAATTCGATTCGCTATCACTTGGAAAAGGCCATTTATCTGGCGCGGTCGGGTCGCCCCGGCCCGTGTTGGTTGGATATTCCGCTGAATGTGCAAGCGGCCAAAATCGATCCCAAGACGCTGCTCGGATTCGATCCAGCGGAAATCGAGGAGCCCTGGAAAAAGACCGATCTGGCCGCCGCGGCGGACGGCGTGTTCGAAGCAATTCAAAAGGCGAGAAGGCCGGTGGTCTTCGCCGGAAATGGCGTGCGCCTCTCGGGAGCGCACGGGGACTTCATTCGCGTGGTCAACAAGCTCGGCATCCCCGTAACAACGGGTTGGAACGCCCATGACGCGATCTGGAACGATCACCCTCTCTACTGCGGTCGGCCCGGAACCGTCGGAGATCGCGGCGGCAACTTCACGGTGCAAAACGCCGACTTGCTGTTGATTCTTGGCTCGCGTCTAAACATTCGGCAGGTCAGCTATAACTGGCGATCCTTTGCCTCGCGCGCGAAGAAAATCTGGATCGACATCGACGCGGTGGAACTCAAGAAGCCTAACGTTCGCGCGGATATGCCAATTCACGCCGACCTCGGCGATCTTTTACCCGTTCTGGCCGCCAAGGATTATTCGGGCCCAACGCGAGCACATGCCGATTGGCTGAAGTGGAGCCGTCAATGCAACGCCGAGCATCCAGTGATTGTGCAAGAGTATTGGGATGGTCGGCAAATTAATCCCTATTGCTTCATGCACACTCTGTTTCAGAATTTGCCTGGGAATCAAATTATAGTTACCGCGAATGGCAGCGCTTGCGTGGTGAGCTTTCAGAGCGCCTATCTGAAATCCGGTCAGCGCCTGTGGACAAATTCCGGATGCGCGAGCATGGGCTACGATCTTCCGGCCGCCATCGGCGCCTGCAAGGCCTCTGGAGACGCGCCCATCGTCTGTTTGGCGGGCGACGGCTCGATCATGATGAATCTGCAAGAATTGCAGACGATCGTGGGCGCTCGCTTACCGATAAAAATATTTTTGCTCAACAACAGCGGCTACGTTTCGATTTTCCAGACGCATCGCAATTTTTTCAACGGCGTCGAGATCGGCGCGGGGCCGGCAAGCGGCGTCAGTTTCCCGGACTTCGAGCGGCTGATGGCGGGATTTGGGCTGCCGTATCGACGCATCGAGCGGCACGACGACATGGTAGCGGGCATTGACGCCATCATGGCCACGCGCGGGCCCGCTGTTTGCGAGGTGATGCTTGACGGCGACCAACCATTCGCGCCGAAGCTCGCGAGCCGCCAACTTCCAGACGGCACCATGGTTTCCGCGAACTTAGAGGACATGGCTCCCTTTCTCTCTCGGGAGGAACTCGCGCGCAACATGATCGACGACTGATTCGCGGGCTTGCGCCGGGGCATGCGCGGATAGTCGCCGTGGCCGGGGCCGATCCATATCCCGCGCGACCGTCTCAAACGCTCTTTTCTTGATGAACGTATTGATTCAGCAAGACTTTGTCTAGCGTGAAATGGCGCGGCGCATCCAAGACCCTTGAATGAAATATCCACGAGCGACGGTCATTCGCGCTCGCTAGGTACGAATTGTCATGAAGGCTTTTCGACTCGTCCCCTCGTGCGCTAAAAGACAATTTCGTCTTCGAATCGGGAAAAAAGGCATGAGCGCAAGCATAGTCGAACGCATCGGCACGGAACTCGGCGCGCGGCCCTGGCAAGTCGAGGCGGCGATCGCATTGCTGGATAGCGGCTCGACCGTGCCCTTTATCGCGCGTTACCGCAAGGAAGTTACCGGGACGCTCGACGACACGCAGTTGCGCCTCCTCGATGAGCGTTTGCGCTATTTGCGCGAGTTGGAGGCGCGCCGCGAGGTCATACTCGAGTCGATCAAGTCGCAGGGCAAACTGACCGACACGCTTCGCGGCGTCATTTTGGCGGCCGACAATAAGGCGCGCCTGGAAGACATATATCTTCCGTTCAAACCCAAGCGACGCACCAAGGCGCAAATCGCTATTGAAGCCGGGCTAATGCCGCTTGCCGAAGCGCTCCTTTCCGCGCCCCAATGCGACCCAAAGGCGCAGGCGACGCCGTTCGTCAACGCAGACCGGCAGATCTTGACGGTCGAAGCCGCGCTGGAGGGAGCGCGGGCCATTCTTGTCGAGCGCTTTTCCGAGGACGCCGATTTGATCGGCGTGCTACGCGACGTTTTCTGGACACAGGCTATATTAAAATCGAAGGTGCGCGAGGGCAAGGAAGCCGAGGGCGCGAAGTTTTCAGATTACTTCGAGTTTTCTCAACCGGTCGACAAACTTCCGTCGCATCGGATGCTCGCGTTGTTTCGCGGAGAAAAAGAGGGATTTCTCGATCTCGAATTGATCCCCGAGTCCGAACCGGGAACCGGCGGATACGAAAGCCGAATCGCGCGACGTTTTTCGATCGAGGATCATGGTTGGCTAGGGGATCGCTGGCTAGCGGAAACAGTGCGCTGGGCGTGGCGCACAAAGATTGAATTGCATCTTGGCGTGGATGCGCGCGCGAAGCTGTTTCAGCGCGCCGAAGATGAAGCAATTCGTATATTCGCGAGCAATTTACGCGATCTTCTGCTCGCCGCGCCGGCCGGCGCGAGAGCGACGTTGGGGCTTGATCCAGGATTTCGCACCGGCGTGAAGGTCGCGGTTGTCGACAAAACGGGGAAGATCGTGGCGACGACAGCGGTGTATCCGCACGAGCCGCGGCGGAACTGGCGTGAAGCATTGGGCGTCCTTGGCCGTCTCGCGCGGGAGCACGAAGTCGAACTCATCTCCATCGGCAACGGCACGGCGTCGCGCGAGACCGACAAATTGGCGAGCGAACTCATCGCAGGAAATCCCGACTTGAAGCTTACGAAGGTGGTAGTGTCCGAGGCTGGAGCCTCGGTCTATTCGGCTTCAGAATATGCGTCCCGCGAATTGCCGGATCTCGACGTATCGCTGCGGGGCGCCGCCTCAATCGCGAGGCGCCTTCAAGATCCGCTCGCGGAACTCGTCAAGATCGACCCCAAATCCATTGGCGTCGGGCAGTATCAGCACGATGTATCTGAATCGAAACTATCGCGCTCGCTCGAGGCGGTGGTGGAAGATTGCGTCAACGCGGTGGGCGTCGACGTCAACACCGCCTCGGCGCCGCTGCTCGGGCGCGTCTCGGGCGTCGGCGAGTTGTTGGCCGCGAACATCGTCGCTTTTCGCGACGCCAACGGACCGTTCCGTGATCGCTCCGCGCTTAGGGGCGTGCCGCGCCTCGGACCCAAGGCTTTCGAGCAATGCGCCGGCTTTCTGCGGGTCATGGATGGCGACGACCCGCTCGACCGCTCGGGAGTTCATCCGGAAGCCTATCCGCTGGTGCGCCGTATTCTCGCCGCGGCCAAGGTCGACATAAAGACCCTCATCGGCGATGCCGCGACCGTGCGCAGCCTCAAGCCCTCGCTATTCGTCGATGAGAAATATGGACTTCCCACGGTGACGGACGTGCTCGCGGAGTTGGAGAAGCCTGGCCGCGATCCGCGTCCCGCGTTCAAAACCGCGACCTTCCAGGAGGGTGTCGAAAAATTATCCGATCTCAAGGTCGGCATGATTCTCGATGGCGTCGTCACCAATGTCGCGGCGTTCGGCGCATTTATTGACATCGGCGTTCATCAGGATGGACTCGTTCATATCTCGGCCATGTCGAAGAACTTCATCAAGGATCCGCGAAGCGTCGCCAAACCCGGCGATATCGTGCGCGTAAAAGTGATCGATATAGATGCTCCGCGCAAAAGAATAGCGCTAACCATGCGGCTCGCCGATGAGGTGGTTCCGCGCCCATCGGTGGAAAATCGAGACGCGCGATCGAAGCATCCCGCCGGAAAACACGATTCATCGAGAACACAGGGTAAATCCGCCACGAGCGGAGCCCTGGGCGACGCACTTCTGGCGGCCATGCGCGTGTCCAAGTCCGGATCCGAATAAAGCACCGGCGCCGGTCGGAAATGATCAAAATGGACATCACTCATTTTCTAAAAATGGG
>JBAUVQ010000404.1:0-3748 GCA_049583305.1 Methylocystis sp. | reverse complement strand
AGGTGAGTTCGGTGTTTTCCATCTCGAACAGCCGCTGATATTGCTTCACCAGCGCGTTCTTGGGCTCGGTGAGGATGCGCTTCAGCGCCTCCTCGTCGAGGTCTTCCAGCGTCGCGATGACCGGCAGACGGCCGACGAATTCCGGGATCAGGCCGAACTTGAGCAAATCCTCCGGCTGCACCTGGCGGAAAATATCGCCGGTGCGGCGTTCGTCCGGCGCCTGAACCGTCGCTCCAAAGCCGATCGACGTGCTGCGGCCTCGCGCGGAAATGATCTTTTCCAGCCCCGCGAAGGCGCCGCCGCAGATGAACAATATGTTGGTGGTGTCGACCTGCAGGAACTCCTGCTGCGGATGCTTGCGGCCGCCCTGCGGCGGCACGGAGGCGACGGTGCCCTCCATGATCTTGAGCAGCGCCTGCTGCACGCCCTCGCCGGACACGTCGCGGGTGATCGAGGGATTGTCCGACTTGCGCGAGATCTTATCGATTTCGTCGACATAGACGATGCCGCGCTGCGCGCGCTCGACATTGTAGTCGGACGCCTGCAACAGCTTCAGAATGATGTTTTCCACGTCCTCGCCGACATAGCCGGCTTCCGTCAGCGTCGTCGCGTCGGCCATGGTGAAGGGCACGTCGAGGATGCGCGCGAGCGTCTGCGCCAGCATCGTCTTGCCGACGCCGGTCGGACCAATCAGCAGGATGTTCGACTTCGCCAGCTCGACATCGCCATGCTTGGTGGCGTGGTTGAGCCGCTTATAATGATTATGCACCGCCACCGAGAGCACGCGCTTGGCCTGGCTCTGGCCGATGACGTAATCGTCGAGCACCTTGCAAATTTCGCGCGGCGTCGGAATGCCGTCGCGCTGCTTGACCAGCGCCGTCTTATTTTCTTCGCGAATGATGTCCATGCAGAGTTCGACGCATTCGTCGCAGATGAACACCGTGGGCCCGGCGATGAGCTTGCGCACCTCGTGCTGACTCTTGCCGCAGAACGAGCAGTAGAGGGTGTTTTTCGAGTCGCCGCTGCCGACTTTGCTCATATTTTTTCTCCTTAGACCGACCACAGCCGCGGAACGAAACAACCACTCTCGACACTCGCGCCGACCATGCCACGCTCGGCGGCTCGCGCCTTATTTCTTCTTCCCACGTTCGTCGCGAACGCGTTTCATGCCCAATTCGGCGCGCATCCCACCACTTTCGGCCCGGCGACGAACCGCTCGATCTCATATTGGCTCTTACCGCAAAAAGAACCACGCCGCGCCTTCTTCGAACTTTCGCCGAGGACGCTCTTAATCCTTTTCCAATCCGACCGGCCCGCTTGGCGAATCGATCCAACCATTAGCGATACACCCGCCAACCTAATAAAAGATGGAAGCCAACGGCCCCCTTCGCGCGCCTCACGCACCACCTTCTCCGGTCTTAATCTATAGGCGCCTGTCCAGATTGCAACCGGAACCGCGCCCGGCGAAGCTAGCAAGAATGGCGCCCGAACCATGGGCGCCTCGGTTCAGGCTTTAAGAATCTTCGGAACCCGCGCCAGCCGCAGGCGGTAGGCGTCGGGCATCGCGCTGCCCAGCAGGGGGCGCAGATAATAGCGGAAGGCGTCGGTCACGTCGGCGCCGCAAGAGCTGATGAACTCGTCCGGCATGACCTTGGTTTTGGCGGCGATTTCCTCCAGCGGGGTCAGGCGGTAGTCGACCGAGTAGAATCCCGTGCGGTGGATTGTCACACTGCCGTCCTTGTCGCCCCAAATGGCGTATTGCACGGCCTTTTCCCCGACTTCCCGCGCCTCGCGCTGGTCGACGTCCGAGACGCAGCCGACGAAACTGCGCTGCAAATAGCCGAAGGTGTCGGCCCGCACGCGCTTGAAACCGAGCTTGTCCTTGACAAGATCCGTCAGTTCGTCGGCCAGCGCGCCGCCGCCCAAATGCACATTGCCGTGATCATCCCGCTCCACCTTCTTGGCCAGCTTTTCGGCGATGGGCGTGTGGTTTTCATCACGAACGCCCTCCGAGACCGCCACGACGCAGCGCCCGAGCCGCTCCATCGTCGACTTCACGCCGGCGAGGAACTGATCGACGATGAACGGGCGCTCCGGCATGTAAATCAGATGCGGGCCATCGTCGGGGAATTTCTTGCCGAGCGCCGAGGCGGCGGTCAGAAAGCCCGCGTGGCGGCCCATCACGACGCCGATGTAAACGCCCGGCAGCGCCCAATTGTCGAGATTGGCGCCAGCGAAGGCCTGCGCGACGAAGCGCGCCGCCGACGGGAA
Organism: Methylocystis sp.; assembly: GCA_049583305.1. Taxonomy (GTDB): domain Bacteria; phylum Pseudomonadota; class Alphaproteobacteria; order Rhizobiales; family Beijerinckiaceae; genus Methylocystis. Next base: position 1,477 of record JBAUVQ010000404.1, on the reverse strand, counting down.
TCCCGGCGTGTGATCATTGACCATCAGATCATTGTCGATGGTCTTGGGGATATGCACGGCGCGCAGCGGATAACCGTGCGCCTTGGCCTCCTGGGAGACGATGCGGACCGTGTCGGAACTGTCGTTGCCGCCGATGTAAAAGAAGCAGCCGATCTTGTGCGCCTGGAGGACCTTGAAAATCTCCTGGCAGTATTTCACGTCCGGCTTGTCGCGCGTCGAGCCGAGCGCGGAAGAGGGCGTGCCGGCGACGAGTTCGAGATTATGGGTCGTCTCTTGCGTCAGATCGGCGAAATTCTCGTCGACGATTCCGCGCACGCCATAAAACGCGCCGTAGACGCGCTGGACCTCGCGAAATTTCCGCGACTCCAGCACGGCGCCGACGAGCGACTGATTGATGACGGCGGTCGGCCCGCCGCCTTGCGCGACAAGAACCTTGGAAAAATCAATGTCGGACACGAGGAAGCTCTCCAAAACTTTGGGCGGGCCACTCCTCCCTCGCTGCTAGCGCGAAGAGAGGACGTATTGGGTTAAACCAGCGCGCCGTGGCAATGCTTGTATTTCTTGCCCGAACCGCACGGACACGACTCATTGCGGCCGACCTTGCCCCATGTCGCGGGATTCTGGGGATCGCGCGGCGGGGCTGGCGCGGTCTCCGTCGGCGCGACGGAAAAATCCACCGCCGCGAGCCGCGCGTTGAGATCGGCGAGAATCGCCTGATCGCCCATGCCGCCGCCAAGCGCCTCCGGCGCCGGATGCACCATCTGCAGGGGCGGCAGCTCCATCGGCGCGGAGGGCGGCGCCTCGAACGACACATCGACGCGCATCAGTTGTTGCGTCACGCGCTCGTCCCAGTGCTCCATCAGCGTCTTGAACAGCTCCAGCGCCTCGGATTTATATTCGTTGAGAGGATCGCGCTGCGCCAGGCCGCGCCAGCCGACGACCTGGCGCAGATGGTCGAGCGCGATCAGGTGGTCGCGCCACAAATAGTCCAGCGATTGCAGCACGAACTGCTTCTCGATCATGCGCATCAGCGTGGGCGTGTTTTTCTCGACCTTCGCGGCATAAGCCTCGTTGGCGGCGGCGAGCAGGCGTTCTCTGATCTCCTCGTCGGCGATCCCTTCCTCGGCGGCCCATTTGGCGACCGGCGGCTCGATGTTGAGAACCTCCCTCGCCTCTTCGGCGAGGCCGGCGACGTCCCAGGCCTCGGCGTAGGCGTTTTGGGGAATGTGAAGCGCGACCATCGTGTTGACGACTTCCTCGCGCATGTCCGAGACATGCTCCTCGACGCTCTCGTCCGACATGATTTCGCGGCGGCGCTCGAAGATCACCTTGCGCTGATCGTTCATCACGTTGTCGAACTTCAGCACGTTCTTGCGCATGTCGAAGTTGCGCGCCTCGACCTTTTGCTGCGCCTTTTCCAGCGCCTTGTTGATCCAGGGATGGACGATCGCCTCGCCCTCCTGAAGGCCGAGCTTGA
>JBAUVQ010000403.1:0-3097 GCA_049583305.1 Methylocystis sp. | reverse complement strand
GACCTTGGCGCCGCGTTTGCGGCGCGCGGTCGCGGCTTTGGGGTCGAGCCCACGGCCGCGTTCGATCATCTCGGCGGTGACTTCACTCATGGCGGATACGCTTACAAACAGAGAACTTTTCCACCGTCGCCGGGACGAAAGGGTCGGATTGGCCGCGGAGCCGCGAGGCTTGGGCGCTCCTGGCGACACAGGATCGAACAGGCTCATTTTGACGAGGAAACGTTAACGCGGGCCTCACAAGGCCACGCTGATTTTAGTTAACGGACAGAAAACGCGGCGGATTAAATGCCCGCGTCGATCACGTCGTGCACCTGGTCCATGGCGCTGGCCGGCTCCAGGGCGCCGGCCTCGCCGACGACCCGCGCCGGCACGCCGGCCACGGTTTTGTGCGGCGGCACATTGTCGAGCACGACCGATCCCGCCGCGATCAGCGCGCAGGCGCCGATTTCGATATTGCCGAGAATCTGCGCGCCGGCGCCGATGAGCACGCCGCGGCGCACCTTCGGATGACGCTCGCCCGAGCTCTTGCCGCTGCCGCCGAGGGTCACGCCATGCAGCATGGACACATCGTCCTCCACCACGGCCGTCGCGCCGATCACGACGCCCGTCGCGTGGTCGAGAAAGAAGCCGTGACCGATGCTGGCGGCGGGATGAATGTCGGTTTGAAAAATCTGGGCGGACAGGGATTGCAGGCTCAACGCGAAATCGCTACGCCCGCCGCGCCACAGCGCATGCGCCAGGCGATAGGTTTGAATGGCGTGAAACCCCTTGAAATAGAGGACCGGCTCCAGCAGTCGATTACAGGCCGGGTCGCGGTCGAGCACGGCGAGCAAATCGGCGCGAATCGCGGCGGCGGCGACGGGGTCGCGCGCCACATGCTCGGCGAAAGCCTGGCGAATGACGGAGTAGGGCGCTTCCGGGCGTTCGAGGCGCTGGGCGATGCGGTGACCGACCACGCTCTCCAGACTGTCCTGAGCCAGAATTGCGCCGTAGACGAGGCCGCCGAGATCCGGTTCTCGCCGGAGCGTCGCCTCGGCCTCGCCGCGAAGTCGCGCGAACAAAGCGTCCGCCGTTGGCGTCGTGACGGTTTCGGCTGGTTCCGAGCAAGCCATGCAATCCCTCTTGTCGTCCGTATTCCCGCGTTCCGGCGGCGAGAGCGGGCGCGGGTTTCGCCTCGGAAAGCGAGATAGATGTCGTAATCCCCCGACTTTCCGGTTCGATACCTACCAGAGAGTCCCTACGGTCGCGCCGCGAGAAAATCCAGCACGGCCTGTTTATAGACCCGATCGCCAACGGCGCGGTTATGGTCGCGTCCGGGAATGTCGAAAATCCGCACATTCGGAAAGAGCGGCGCGAGCGGATGCGGATCGCCCGCCACGTCGTCGCGCGTGCCCACGCACACCAGGGTCGGCGCCGAGATTCGCGCGAGGACGGCGGGGTCGAGGCCCCTTCGCGCGCCGCGGGCGCAGGCGGCGAGCGCCTTGAGGTCGCTGCGCGTCGATTCGGCGAAACCACGGAAGATCTTGAGGCTGGGGTCGTCGATGTCCTCGATTCGCTCGATTTCCATCGCCTCGGCCATTCCAGTCTGCAGCGCTTCCGGCTCGATCAGGCTGACGCCGACTCCGCCCAGCAGCAGGGACCGCGTCCGCTGGGGATAGGCGAGGGCGAAATATGTCGCGATCCGCCCGCCCATCGAATAGCCCATGATGTCCGCTCTCTCGATGGACAGATGGTCGAGCAGGCGCGCGACGTCGCCCGCCATCGCCTCGTAGCTATAGGCGGCGGGATCGTACAGCTTTTGCGAGCGGCCGTGCCCTCGATTATCGAACAGGACGACGCGCCGGCCGTTCTCGGTCAGGGTCTTGACCCACTGCGTGAAGAGCCAGTTCACCGCGTGGGTGGAAGCGAATCCGTGAATCAGCACGATCGGCTCATGCCGGTCGGCGGCTAGCGGCTCGAAATCCAGATACGATATTTCGACGCCATCCGAGAGAAAACTTTGCATTGCGATTCCTTGTTAGAATACCTGTATTTAAATTAGATTCCCGACTATGCAAGCGCGCTTCCGCGACAAAGTCGCGCCGGTCAAAATTCCGCCAAATCGCGGTTTCCGGGGGCGCGCGAAAAATCCCCCGCGCCGGCCGAAATTCGCGGCGCGCAACGTATCATGCCCTGATCGCCGCCCTCGAATGACCTTGGGGAGCGCGGCGCGAAGGGTTCGCGGAGGAGGCGAGGCGGCGCGATGTCGATTCTTTGGGTTTTCGCGTGTTTCGCGGCGTTGCTCGCGTCGGCGGGCGCGGCTTTCGCTCTGGCCTTTCGCGGATCGCGAGACGAGATCCTGCTGGCCCTGGCGCGCAAGCCGCTTGGGTTCGCGCCGCGCATCGTCGTCGTCGGCGACAGTCTCGCGGCCTGCTGTCCGTTTCAGCGGCTGTCCCGCCGCCCGCTCGGGGTGTTGCGGCTGGCGCGAGGCGGCGCGACGCTGACGGAGATCGCCGGGCAACTCGCTCGCGTTCAGGAAATTGGGGCGCGGTATGTGATTATCGACGGCGGTCTCAACGACATTCTATTCCATGAAGCGCCGATCGATCGGGTCGAGCGGGATTTCGACGCGCTTTTGAGCCGGCTCGGCGAGGGGAGGAAAGCCATATTCACCCTGATGCCCTATGTTTCCGATCCCGCCCGCGGCGAGCGGATCGCGACGGCCAATGGACGCATGGCCGCTCTGTGCGCCGCGCGCGGCGTCGCCGTGCTTGATCTTAACCCGGAGCTGTCGAAGGACGGCGCGCGCAGGCCGGAGATGACCGACGACGGCCTGCATTTTTCGCCGCGCGCCAATGACATTTGGATCGCCGCCGTTCGGCGGATGATCGGCTAAAGTGTTTTCGAGCGAAGTGGGAACCGGTTCGCGTGAAGAAAACACGATAAGACACGGAGTTTACAGTGCTTCCGTTTCAACTTGAAACGGAAGCACTGTAAAGAAGTCAGCTTAATCCGCGCGCGGGTGCGCCAGACGATAGGCGTCGAACAGGCGCGTCTTGTCGACGGCGGTGTAGATTTGGGTCGTCGAGAGCGAGGCGTGGCCGAGCAGTTCCTGAAT
>JBAUVQ010000402.1:0-4431 GCA_049583305.1 Methylocystis sp. | reverse complement strand
GCCCTCATCCGACCTCGCTTCGCGAGGCCACCTTCTCCCACAAGTGGGAGAAGAAAGGGCGCGCCTCCCTTCTCCCGTGGACCGGGAGAAGGTGGCCCTTGCGAAGCAAGGGTCGGATGAGGGCTCGCGCCGCGCTACGAGTGTAACGGCAACAAGCGAAGCCTTCCTTGCCGAACTTCGCGGCTTCGACGCCTTCGGCGCGAAAACCGTCGAATATGAAGAAGAGGGCGTTCCCTATCTTGTCAATGAATTCTGGACCTCCGGCCAGCGCCGCGCGCATTCGTTGCAGGAGATCAGCTATCGCGCTTGTTTCAAGCCGCAATTGCCCGAGTTTTTCATCGCGCGTCTCACCGCGCCGGGCGAGGCCGTCCACGATCCCTTCATGGGCCGCGGCACGACGCCGGTGCAGGCCGCGCTGATGGGGCGCCGGCCCATCGGGGCCGACATGAATCCGCTGTCCGCGCTGCTGACGCGCCCGCGCCTCGCGCCACCGACGCTGGACGCGATCGAGGCGCGGTTGAACGAGATCGACTGGAGCCAGGGCGACATCGAGCGCGAGGATCTGCTCGCCTTCTATCATCCGGACACGCTGCGCCGGATTTGCGCGCTGCGGCGCTTTTTGCTCGATCATCGCGAGCCCGTCGACGACTGGATCAAGATGGTCGCGATCAACCGGCTCACCGGCCATTCGCCCGGGTTTTTCTCGGTCTACACGCTGCCGCCCAACCAGGCGGTTTCCGCCCTGTCGCAGCTCAAGATCAACGCACGGCGGGAGCAGACGCCGCCGCCGCGCGATATCGCGAAACTGATATTGAAGAAGTCGCGCGCGCTGCTCGCGGATGGGTCGCCGCCGCCGCATCCGCCGGCGATTCTCGGCAGCGGCGACGCGGCGCATACGCCCTTTATCGCCAGCGCCTCGGCGCGCTTGATCGTAACGTCGCCGCCCTTTCTCGACATCGTGCAATACGCCGCCGACAATTGGCTGCGCAACTGGTTCGCGGGAATCGACACGGACGCCGTCAAAATCTCGGCGCATCGGACCGAGGCGGCGTGGTCGCGCATGGTCCGCGATTGCTTTGTCGAGTTCGCGCGGATCGTCGCGCCCGGGGGCCATGTCGCGTTCGAGGTCGGCGAGGTGCGCGGCGGCAGCGTGCTGCTGGAGCGGTTGGTCTGGCGGGCGGTGGAGGGCCTGCCGTTCCGGCGGCTAGTCGTTCTCGTCAACGCGCAGGAGTTCACCAAGACCAGCCATTGCTGGGGCGTGCGCAACAACGCGCGGGGCGTGAACAGCAACCGCATCGTGTTGCTCCGCCGCGATTAAGCCGCGGCGCCCAAAAATGTCGCGCGAGTCAATTCAATCAAGCACTTGCTCCCGGACCGCCCTCCGTCGTAGAATGTCAAAGTTTAGACGAAAACTTGGCGTGTTCGTGACGGATGGGGTCGATGGATATCTCCCTGGAGCAGGCGATTCACATGCACGCTCGTGCCCTCAAGGGGCGCGCGGGCAAGAAGTCCCCAATGCTGGCGCGGCTGCGCGCGGGCGATCTTAAAGACAGGGGCGATCTCGAGGGATTTCGGGTCTGGACGCTGGTCGGTCAGCAGGCCGAACTTCTGCTCGCGGCGCAGTCGCGCGACGAAGTGGACGTCCGCGAGATGGAACTCCGCGAGCCGGAATATGGACACTGACGCGAGGCGCGGCCTGGGGTAAGCTCCGGACCGTCGACAAGCCCATCGCGGAAAGCGCCGATGTCCTGTACATATGACCTTCTCGTCATCGGCGCGGGGCCGGGCGGCTATGTCGCGGCTATTCGTGCCGCGCAACTCGGTCTTAAAACGGCGGTCGTCGAGCGCGAACATCTCGGCGGCATATGCCTCAACTGGGGCTGCATCCCGACCAAGGCCTTGCTTCGGAGCGCCGACGTCTATCGCCTCGCGCGCGCCGCCGGCGATTACGGACTCTGCGTGGGCGAACCTGGATTCGATACGGCCAAGATCGTCGCCCGCTCGCGAGAGGTTTCGGGCAGGCTCAATGCCGGCGTCGGGTTTTTGCTAAGAAAAAACAAGGTCGATGTGATCTTCGGGCAGGCGCTGCTGAAGGGCGCCGGCGAGGTCGAGGTTTCGCCGACGCAAAAGCCCGCCGTGGAGCCGCGGGCGCCCACGCCTAAGGGCGTGCTGGGGCCGGGGGTCTATCAGGCGAAAAACATCATCGTCGCCACCGGCGCGCGGCCGCGCGTGCTGCCGGGGCTGGAGCCGGACGGTCAGCTGATCTGGACCTATTTTGACGCGTTGAAGCCGGACAAAATGCCGAAAACGCTGGTGATCGTCGGCGCGGGCGCGATTGGCGTCGAATTCGCGTCCTTTTATCGAACCTTTGGCGCGCGCGTCGTTCTGGTCGAGGCGCTGCCCCTGATTCTGCCCGCCGAGGACGCCGAGATCGCCGCGCTGGCGCGCAGGAGTTTCGAGCGCCAGGGCATCGAAATTCACGTCGCGACAAAGGTTTCGGGGATCGAGAAGCGTGGCGACGGCCTCACCGCCACGCTGACCGGCGCCGACGGCGCGACGCTGACAATCGAGGCGGAGCGGCTGCTGTCGGCGGCCGGCGTCGTCGCCAATGTCGAGGGGCTTGGCCTCGAGGCGCTGGGCGTCAAAATCGAACGCGGCGTCATCGCGACGGACGGGCTGGGGCGCGCCAATATCGCCGGCGTTTTCGCGATTGGCGACGTGGCGGGCGGGCCGATGCTGGCGCACAAGGCCGAGCATGAGGGCGTCGTCTGCGTGGAGGCCATCGCCGGCGCGGGCGCGCACCCCCTGGACAAGGCGCGCATCCCCGGCTGCACCTATTGTCATCCGCAGATCGCCTCGGTCGGGCTGACCGAGGCCGCCGCCAAGGCCGCCGGATTCGAGCTGAAAATCGGCCGCTTTCCCTTCAGCGCGAACGGCAAGGCGATCGCGCTCGGCGAGCCCGAGGGGATGGTCAAGACGATCTTCGACGCGAAAACCGGACGCCTGCTCGGCGCCCATATCATCGGCGCCGAGGCGACGGAGCTGATCCAGGGTTTTGTCGTCGCGATGAATCTGGAGACGACCGAGGAAGAGCTGATGCGCAGCATCTTCCCCCACCCGACGCTCTCCGAGGCGATGGGCGAGAGCGTGCTGGCCGCCTTTGGCCGGGCGATTCACATTTGAGCGGGCGCGAGCAGTCGTCGGCGGGCGTCACGCCACCCCGCCGTCTCCCGTGACCTTGCTAAAATCCGCGACGCCGAGCATCGTGACGCGTAGCTCGTTGAGCAGGCGCAGGCGGTTGAGGCGCAGATCCTTGTTGTCGGCGTTGACTGTCACATGCTCGAAGAAGGCGTCGACCGGCTCGCGCAGCTTTGCCAGCATGTGCATGGCGCCGGCGAAATCTTCCTTGTGAAGCTTTTCGGCGGTCTCCTCGCGCGCCCGCGCGATGGCGGCGGCAAGCTTGTGCTCTTGCGGCTCGATCCGCAGGTTCGGGGCGTGATGCGGATCATAGGCGCCGGGGCCGTCCTTCTTCGCCTCGATGGTCAGAATATTATTGGCGCGGCGGAAGCCCGCGAGCAGATTCTTGCCGTCGTCGGTGTCGAGGAATTTGGAGAGGGCTTCGACTTTGGTCGTGATCATGACGAGATCGTCCTGCGCTTGGGGAATCCCTTCTCCCACTTGTGGGAGAAGGTGGCTCGGCGAAGCCGGGTCGGATGAGGGCGCGGCGACCGCCCCCAAGGCCGCGTCGATAAGATCGTACCGCGCCCCCCGGTCGCGCAAGTAGACTTTTAGGCGGTCGATGAAAAAACAGCGCAAATTCTCGCTTATGTCACGACACGGGATTTCGAAAACATCTGTTTGCCTCGAATTCGCGACACGAGCCAAAAACGACGGCTTATCTATGGTCTCAGGGGCCTCCCGAGGGCTTCTTTCGTCGGGAAACTCGCACCACCAATCCGCATTCGCAAGGATTGCATCCAACTGCTCAAGTCGTTCTTTGACCGCGTTGAGAATCTGGAGGCCACGTCGCTCACCTTCCGACAAGGGATCGGTCAAGGGGCTACACTGTGCATCCTTAGCGTCAGCTAAATGTGGCTTAACCATTCCGTCGTAGTTTATAAACGCATAGAATGGAGGCTCCCACCAGACGCTTGGCGGGCCAAACTCTGTTTCCACATCAAATGATTTTGCTAAAGCTGAATATGAAATGCTATTTCTTGGTTTTAGACCATTTATAATTAGATTCAGTAAGCTAAGGCGGAAGATCTGCAATAAATTCAGCCGCAGCCCATTCTCCAAAATCAGCCTAATTATCCCCAACGCCGCGCGCCTAAGCGCATAGGGGTCCTTGCTCCCCGTCGGCTTTTCATCAATCGCCCAAAACCCCACCAGCGTGTCGATCTTATCGGCCAGCGCCACGGCGATCGACAC
>JBAUVQ010000401.1:0-4453 GCA_049583305.1 Methylocystis sp. | reverse complement strand
GCGAGCGATCGAGGCACGGGTAATAGCAGCGGTCGAAAAAATCCTTCAGCGCGCCGCTCATATAGCCAAGGTTTTCCGTGGTTCCGAGCAGGATTGCGTTCGCGCTCAGCACATGCTCGGGCGTCGTATCGAAAGGCGAGAGAGACTCGACCTCGACGCCCTCGATATCCGGGGAACGCGCCCCCGCCAGCGCCGCGTCGCGCAGCCGCCGCGTATTGGGCGAGGGCGCGTGAGCGACGATCAGCAGGCGCTTCGTCATTGGGGCGCCGTCTCGCGCGGCGCCGGCTCCAATCTTTCAGCCGTTCGCGCGCCGTGGCGACGACACGCTTCTTCTGTCCGTCGGACATGGCGCTCCAGCCGCCGATTTCCGCGCGCGAGCGGCCACAGCCGATGCAGATGTCGGCGTCGTTCAACTCGCAGATTTTCACGCAGGGGCTATCGATCATCGCGTCTTCCGTTTGCAAAAGCGTCGCGCCTGCGATTTAACATCGCTGGCGTGGCGCCTCAAAACATTGCGAGCGAGGAATGGCGAAAATCTTCATCGACGGCGATTCCGGAACGACCGGGCTGGAGATCCGCGAGCGGCTCGCCGGCCGGCGGGACCTGGAGATCGTGTCGATCGCGCGAGAGCTGCGCAAGGATTTGGACGCCAAGCGCGAACTGCTCGCCGGCGTCGACATCGCGATTCTATGCCTGCCCGACGACGCCGCGCGCGAGACCGTCGCCCTTTGCGACACGCTGGGGGGGCGCGCGCCGCGCTTGCTCGACGCCTCGACCGCGCATCGCGTCGCGCCGGGCTGGATCTATGGCTTCGCGGAGCTGGCGCCCGGGCAGGCCGAAGCCATCGGGAGCGCGTCGCGCGTGGCCAATCCCGGCTGTTACGCGACGGGCGCCATAGCTCTGCTGCGCCCGCTCGTCGACGCTGGTTTTGTCGCCCCCGAGATGGCGCCGACGATCAACGCCGTTTCCGGCTATTCCGGCGGCGGCCGGCAAATGATCGAGGCCTACGAGGCCAATCAAGCGCCGCCGTTCGAGCTTTACGCGCTTGGCCTCGAACATAAGCATGTGCCGGAGATCGCCGCCTATGCGCGGCTGTCGGCGCGGCCGCTGTTTGTCCCCTCGGTCGGGAATTTCCGCCGGGGCATGCTGGTGTCGATTCCGCTTCGTCTCGACGCGCTGCCGGGCCGGCCGAAGGCGACGGATTTGGAGGGCGCGCTTGTCCGCCATTACGCCGGCTCCAAGCATGTGCGCGCTCTTCCCGCGCCGCGAACCGCGCGGCTGCCCGCCACCGCGTTGAACGGAACCGACGACATGGAGCTTTACGTCTTCGCCAACGAGGCGCGCCGGCAAGCGGTGCTGGTCGCGCGGCTCGACAATCTCGGCAAGGGCGCTTCGGGCGCGGCCGTCCAGAATCTCGCGCTGATGATCGGCGGCGCGCGCGCGCGACCGCTGGATGCGGGGCGCGAATTTACTGCAGAGCGGGCGTCAGATAGCCGAGGCAATTGATGTTCGAGGAACCCGTGATCGCGGTGCTCCAGGTTGTCGATGTCGTCGGGCTTTGAATGTGGTTGGCGAGCACCGGACTGGCGTTGGTGTTCACATATTGATTGCGGACGGGAGAATAGCTCGTGCGCTGCATCAGGATTGTTCCCGAGGGAAGCCACTCCGCCTTGATATCGCCGAGACCCAGATTGTAGCTGTAGGTCACGTCGGCGACGATCACCGGTCCGAGCGTCGGGGTCAGCGTGGAATTGGTGAAGCTGGTCGGCATGCTGGTCGAGCTCACCGGAGGCACGTCGGCGGCGTTCAGATAGGTGTTTAGCGTGCAACCCAGTCCATTGCGCAGCGTTCCGCCATTGTAAGAAACCGACCAGGTCACCTGGGCGTGGTAATTGCCCCCGGAGTCCTGCGTGATCAGAACCTCGCTGATCGTGATCGTCAGCGACGTCGCGGACAGGGGAGCGATCAGCGCGGCGCCCGCGAGAAATATCTGCTGCATTTCCGTGTCGGTGATCGCCGCCTCGCCCGCGTTCACGCCTCCGCCGGTGGTCTGTCCCGTCAGGTCGGACATCGTGTGGGCTACAAGGTCGATTTTCCGTGAAGCGCTCAGTCCGTTCGAAAGCTCGACGATGCCAAGATAAATCAGCAGCATCAGGGGGAGAACGAACGCGAATTCGACGGCCGCGAGTCCCGCGCTGCTTTCCCGGAACACGCGGAAGGCGCGGCTCTTCCCTCGGACTCGCGTTTCCCCTGTCGGCACGATCACGGCTCCACCCGAAAGGCGTAAATCCCCATGAGCAGGGTCACGGACTGCCCGTTGATTACGGTTTGTCCCGCCGTGACGGGCGCGATCGAGCCGGCTTGCAGGGCGGTGCCGCCGATGATCGCGGCCATCTGACTCATCGGATAGAGAATGCGCACGACCGCGATATTGCCGGCCGCGGGCATGGTGATCGTTGAATCGAGCGTGTTGTTGGCGTTGTTGTAGAAGGTTCCGGCGTCCAGCGCGTCCGCCGCGGTCCAAGTCGCCGGGCTCTGGACGTCCGCCCGCAGATTGTCGCAGGTGAACATCCCGCTCATCTGCCCACAGGCATAGGTGTGAAGGAAAGTCCGGTAGGTCATGCCGGCGGCCGCGGATTGGGTGAGGATGGCGCGGCTCGCGGTCTGCGTGGCTTCCTGCAATTGCGCGGCTTCGAAATAAACGAGGCCGGTCTGGAAGATCGCGCAAAGCAGCCCCAGAAACGGAATGCCGACCATCGCGAATTCGATGGCCGTGGCGCCGTCCCGATTTTTCAGAAACGTGATTTTTCCGAGCCCGCGCCTCGGTCTCGCGAGGAAACTGATTTTGTTGACTTGCTCGCGTTTCATCCCGCGTGTCCAGTACTCTAACGCGATGGCGAACGGCGCCATGCCGACAATGCAGACATATTGCGCCATAATACTTGCGGAGCTGTTACCGTGGTTGTTAGCGGCGCGTTGACGCAACGACGGCGAGTCGTTCCAAATTGAACCGGCCTTCGTCGCGTAAGGTCAGTGCTTGCCGATCGTCAGCGTGCCTTCATGCAGTTTTATCGCTCCGATGGTCTCGCCCATGTAGGCGTGATCGTCTCCGAGATCGACCGCGGCCATGCAGTTCGGCGTGCAAGAGTATGACTCTCTATGCGGCCCACGATACACAACGAGCTTGTCGTTGGGATGAACGACCGTGATGGTCGATTCGCCCACCTGCGCGCCGGTCACGTCCAACACGATGAGATTCGTCGTTCCGAAGCTCTTGCCGGTTATCACCATGAGCTGATTATTTCTCAGCATGGTTACGTCGGCGATCAGCGGATTGCCGATCACCAGTGTCTGCGCTCCATGCGGAATTTTCACGACGCGGGCATAGTCGAGCTCGACCCGAATCGCCTTTTCGCCCGCGCTCGAAGCAACGTTCGCCCCGCCCAGCAGCATGATCAGGACGCATCCCAGGCGTAGGAGCCCCTTATAAAGCGACGACGAAGACTTCATTCCGCTCACCATTGATATATTGCGCACGATCGCCCGCGAGAGGCGCTCTGCGTGAGGCAGGGGCGATTAGACAACCCTAGTCACGACTTAAAACAGCTAATGGTGAATCTTTACTAAAGGCGCGACGACAATACGCGCTTCGCCGCCCTCTCTCGCGATCGATCGGCGCCGCGCGGTTCGACTTTCGCGGTCTCGCGTCGCAGCGTTAACGAATCCCTTTAGGAGACGCGAGTCTCCAAAAACACTTTTTCGGCCAATGATATACGAGTTGCCCGCGCTCGCTTGAAAGCGGATTTTCGGCCCCGCCCGGTCGACATTCGCCAGCGGTTTTTCTAGGCGGGGCGAGGTTTTAACGCTTGAATCAACGCCTTCGTAACACTCTAGGCGGATAGTCCGGATCGTTCTGGTGACGAGGCGATCTTGTCGCGAACGGAACTTCGGTGAGAACCAACTATCGGAGCACAGTCATGACCAACCTCTTCTCTCGCTTTCTGAAGGACGAATCGGGCGCCACGGCCATTGAGTACGGCCTGATCGCTTCCTTGATCTCGATCGCCGCCATCGCCGCCTTCACGACGGTCGGCACCAAGCTGAGCGCGACCTTCAACTACGTCGCCGGCCAGCTCACCACGTAATTTAGCGTGATGGCGCGAAGGCGGCGCCGAACGGACAAAGCGGCGCCGGGAGCGACGCTGCTTTGGTCCGCGGCTCCAGTCCTCTACGTCGCGCCATCACGGTAATTTCGCGCGAAAGCTCGACGGCGCCTCGCGTCGTCGCGAAGGGCTTCGCTCGGAATGCCGCTAACAAAACAGAATCGGAGTTCAAAATGGTTAATATCTTTTCCCGCTTCGTGAAGGACGAGTCGGGCGCCACGGCGATCGAATACGGCCTGATCGCGTCGCTGATCTCGATCGCGGCCATCGCCGCCTTCACGACTGTCGGC
>JBAUVQ010000400.1:0-10616 GCA_049583305.1 Methylocystis sp. | reverse complement strand
CCAATGCGCCGCGCCGCGCCGGTCACCAGCACGGGCCCAAGGCCCTCCGCCCCGCTCATGCGCGTCTCCTTGAGAGTTGGGTTTCAAAAGCCGGCGCGTTCCGTGTCGGGCCGCTGGCGCCCTCCGTGCGTTCCCTCGTTAGCAGTCTCGCCTCCATGACACAAAGACCGCGAGCCGAAATCCTGGGCGGCGCGCCCGGCGGAAAAAAGCGTCTGGCGTCGACAGCGGCTCCGCTGACGGGGCGCCGCGATGCTTCGGAGCGGCTTCCGAAAGACCGGCGGTTGACGTTTTATTAGCCATTATAAACGGAAGCCAAAATCGGGTTGTTTGTATAATTGGGTCGACTAAAGGCATATATATTTTCTATACGGCGCCAATCGACTTATATACTCATTTTTCACTCTAAATTTTCCGTTGTGTTGCTTTTGCGGACTCGGCCGGCGCCGCGACGGAAAGGTCTTGTTAAGATGAATGATTATAATTCGATCCGTCAGGGCGAACGGCAAAAGCCTTCGCGACGGATGAGTTCGGAAGCCCCGCCGGGACGCCCAGAAGGCGAGCGAGGCGCGTTAGTGGAGTTGAGTTATGAGACAGGCCCTTATCGCGACGTTGCTCGCGCCCCTCGTGCTCGCGGCGACGCCCGTGCTCTCCGCGGACCTGCCGCGCCGGTCGCCTCCTCCGCAGGACTATATTTCGCCCATGCCCGTCGCCCGATGGGAAGGCTTCTACGCCGGCATCAACGGCGGCGTGGGTTTTGGCTCGTTCACCAGCGGCAGCAATTACCTGTTCGGCGATCCGACCGGCGGCATGATCGGCTTCACCGCCGGCTACAACCACATGGTCGCGCCCAATCTGCTGATCGGCATCGAAAGCGATTTCGATTTCACGGGCATGAAGGCGTCGCAAATTCCCTATTTCGGCGTCGCCAGCCAGGGAACCGTGGACGACATGTTCACGATCCGCGGCCGCGTCGGCTACACCTTCGATCGCGCGCTGGTTTATGTCACCGGCGGCTTCGCCGGCAGCCGGGACACGGTCAATATAGGCAATGTATGGGGCGGCGGTTTCTACGGCCAGCAATCGACCTTCCAGACCGGCTGGGCGCTCGGCGCGGGTCTCGAATTCATGCTGACCAACAATCTTTCCGCCAAGGCCGAATATTTGTTCACCTCGGTCGGCTCGGATCGCTACTTCGACTACTCGCCTTCCGCCCTGCAGGCCGGCGTCAACACCTCGACGGTCAAGGTCGGCGTGAACTACCACTTCTAACCGTTCGGCCAAGCGCGGATAAAACCAGCCCGGGGCAAAAGCTCCGGGCTTTTTCGCATGCGCGCAACATTACGCCCCTATATAATGCCCAACGCAGCGTAAAGATGCGCCTGCGTTTCAAGTTCGATAAGTCAGGAGAGCGAAATGGGTATTCTTGATTTTCTGTCTAAGAAGGGCCCCGCGGCGCCGGCGCCGGCCGGAGCCACCGAGACGAGCGCCGCCTCGCCCGACGCCCTCAAGGCCGAGATCACGGGTCACGGACTCGACGCCTCCAGAATCAATGTCGCGGTCGACGGCTCCACGGTCACGCTGACCGGCGGCGCGGCGACGACGGCGGACGCCGAGAAAGCCGCGCTCGCCGTCGGCAACACCAAGGGCGTGACCCAAGTCGTGAATAACATCGTCGCCGACGCGCCGCACGAGGAGTCCGGCTTTTACACCGTCAAGTCCGGCGACACGCTTTGGAAGATCGCCGAAGAGAGCTACGGCCACGGGCAAGGCGCGAAATACGAGCAGATTTTCGAGGCCAACCGGCCGCTGCTGAAGAACGCCGACGCGATCTTCCCCGGCCAGGTGCTGCGCATTCCTGGCGCGACGACATCAGCGGCTCCGAAACCGCAAGCCAGCGCCGCTCCGGCTGGCGGCTGGAAGGCGCCGCAGGAAATCGCGGCGACCGACGCGAAGCCGGGCGACGACGTCGTTTGGAAGGCGCCGACGACCTGATCGCCGCCCTTATCGGAACGGTTGCGCGCGGAGAAGTTTCCGCGCGCTTTTTTATGCCTTCGTCGCCTCGAAAGACGGCGTGTTTTTCGCGAAATCATCGAGCCAGCCGAGGAGCCTCGGATGGCCCGCGCGCCACGCGCCGTCAAGACGCAGATCGAGATAACCAAGCGCCGTCGCCAGCGCGATGTGGCCGATGTCGACGGCGCCTCGGGGCGGCGCGGCTTCCAGCGCGTCCAGCGCGCGGTCAATCTTGCCTTGTTGGAGTTCGACGAACGGGGCGTAACGGGCAGCCTCGGGCCGCGTGGAATGTTCATGACGGATCAACAGCGCCGCGTCGCAAATCCCGTCGCCAAGCGCCTGAAGCCGCAGCGCCGCGAAACGCCGCGCCGGATCGGCGGGAAACAGCTTATCCCCGCCGGCGAGATGATCGAGATATTCGGCGATGACGCGGCTGTCGTACAGCGACGAGCCGTCCTCCAGCACCAGCGCGGGAATCTTGCCAAGCGGATTTTGCACGCGGATGCTATCGGCGGGATTTGAAAGATCGACGCCGGCGATCTCGATGCGGCCCGTCAGTCCTAAAATATCGGCGGCGATGCGGATTTTGCGGGCGTAGGGAGATGCGAGGGAATAGCGGAGGATGAGCATGGGCGGAGGCGTCCTGTGAGGCTGAAAGGCTTGGGGTTTTTAACAGAACCGAAGCCGAGCGGTTGTAAAATCTCCCGTCGCGGACCGCGGCGCTAGCTTCCGGGACCGCCCGCGTCGGTCCCACGACTTCGCACCTCCCTGTTCGCTCTTTTCTTCTCGATGGCTGGATTTATTTAACGGATGGCCCGAGCGGGCGTGACTTCGGATCAAGCCTTTCGATCCGGCCCGACGTCGGCCGAGGTGACTCATGACGGTCATCCAATGGCTTCAAGGCGTCTTCGAAAGCCGGAAACAGCGCGCGGAGGAGCGCCTATTTTATCGGAAGATCGATGAGCAACTGGTGTTCGTCAAAAGCGATTGGCAAGAATACGTCGTTCTCCACCGCGCGATGTATCGCGCCGGCTCGATCCAACGGCTCAAGGATTTATGGTGGGATGTGCGATCCTGCCCGCGGTTCGGAACGTTGGAAATCCGCATCTGCGATCAATCCACGTCCTTGGCGGAGGTTTTAGGGCTCACAGCCTTTATCCACGCCTTGGCGCTTTGGTTTCAGAGCGATCAAGCATGGCCGGACGAGATGCCGCGCCCCAATGCTCGGCGTCTGCGCGACGACAAATGGCGCGCCATGCGCTACGGCCTACAGGCGCAACTGGTGGTCAATAATCAGGGCGAAACGCGGCCTATCGCGGACGACATCATAATATGGCTGATGCGCGTTCAGCCGCAGGTCGAACGTTATGGTTATCGGGACTATATTAAAGTTTTGGAAGAGATCATTTCGCGCGGCAATAGCGGCCAACGGCAGCGGCGGGTTTGGTCGGCCACCCATGATCTGGAAGCGGTGGCGAGGTTCAATTGCGACGAGTTCGCGGCGCGGCGACCGTTGTGGAATAGCCTTGAAAACGCGGACGAAAATCGGGGAGACGAAGCGCCGCGTCGGAACAGCGCCGGTTGACGGCGATGGCTGGTTTTCCCAATGGGTCGGCGTCGCGGGTCATGCCGCATTGCGGGATATTTAAGCAGGCCAAAAAATGCGGCGCGCGCACTTGTAGCAAAAGTCGCAAACCTTATGTCTTGGCGTGAGGGATTTAAGCTTGGAGGAATCCACCATGAGCGCGGATTCGAGCATGATGAACGCCGCGGTTGATACGTCGAGTGGGGTGGCGGCGCGGGGTGGCATGAATGGCGTGGCGCCGAGCCCAGCGGAAGATCCGCTGAGCGCGTTCTTGACGGATCTCGATCTGAAGGCCTTCAAGCGCGAAGAAGAGGAAACCATCGCGGAGAGAGAGCGGACGGTGGAGAGTTCGACGTTTGCGATCGAAGCGCTTGAACGGTTCCAGAAGGTAGCGCTTTACGCGCGATCTCGAATCCTTCCCGAGGGCTGGGTGCTGGCGGCGCGGCACGTGAGGCGAAGAGTGTTGGAATTGCGTTTGGTCACGCCGCACGGTTACGCCAATGTTTTTCTCGAAGCCATTTCGCGGGAAGTGGGCGTGAACATCACCTGGGTCAAGGAACGCGCCCTGACGACGGAAGATGTCGCGCTGCCTGAGAGGGTCACGCTTGACGGTCTTGCCCCTCCATTCATTGACAATGTGATCAAGGAGTTGGCGGCCGAAGCAACAGCTGGCGCGGTGAAGCGCAACGGCCAATCCTGAAAAGCCGTGGGTTGCGCGGGTTCCTGATATGCCGGGGCGTGGCTCAACCCGCGTTTCCGGCGAAAGTCCCGGCAACCGCGCCAAACGCGGCCGTCTCACTCGCCGGTCACCGCCTCCACCACAAACCCCGCGCCCTGCCCTTGCGCCAGTCGCTCCGTCAAAAACGGCAGCAGCGCCCGAGCTTCCTGCTCGAAGCCAAACGGCGGATTGATCACGACGAGGCCCGCGCGGCTTAGGCGTTCGCTGGTTCCGCCGACGCAAAGTTCTATTCGCAGCACGCGACGTATTCCGGCTTCGCGAAAACTCTCCAGAAAGCCCGCGGTCCGCGCGACGTCTTTCACCGGATGCCACAAAACATAAACGCCCGTCGGCCATTTGTGATAGGCGTCGCCAAAGGCGCCAAACATCGCGCGAAATTCATTCGGTTGCTCGAACGGCGGGTCGATCAACACGAGGCCGCGCCGCTCGACCGGCGGCAGGAAGGCGCTCGCCGCGGTGTAACCGTCGAGATTTATCGTCTTTATGCGCTTGTCGCGGGCGAAGCGCCGGCGAAGCGCGGCGAAGGCGTCCGCGCGCAGCTCGCAGAAAATCGCCTTCCCCTGCTCGCCCAAAAATCCTTGCGCCAGCAGGGGCGAGCCCGGATAAATCCTTGGCCGCCCGTCGACGAAAGGCCCCAAGGCATCGATATAGGGCGCGAGCAGCTCAAGCATTTCCGCCGGCGCGCCGGAGAGATCGGCCAGCCGCCCAACGCCGCCGCGCCACTCGCCGGTGCGCTCGGACTCGTCGCCGCGGAGGTCGTAGGCGCCCTCGCCGGCATGGGTGTCCAGCACGCGAAAACGCGCATTTTTGCGCAAAAAATGACTCAAGAGACGCGCCAAAAGCGCATGTTTGAGCACGTCGGCGAAATTGCCGGCGTGAAAGCCGTGGCGGTAGTTCATCCCAGGATCGCGATCAATTGGACGCGGGCACGCGGATCTCGCGCGAGCGGCAACCGCCCCGCGCCACCTCGGGACAGGCGTGGAAGTCGCGCAAATCCTTGGTCAGGCAAATGCGCACCTCCTCCAGCACGCCGCGCAGACAGCCCACGCTCAGCATTCCCGGCCGCAGCCGGGGGTTGGCGTCCAGAAAGGCGCGTTCGATGTCCATAGTCGCGAGATTTCGATCCGACGGGGCTTTTACAAAACTTTCGGGTATCGCGACGCTGGCCCTGGCGCGCGCCACGCTGTCGAAATAATCGCCGGCGCTCAGGCCCGTGCAGGTTCCGTGCTTGCGCCATTCGTAGCGCGCGAGCCCATCGTCGGGATAGAGCCCCTTCGCGCGGTCGAGCGCCATGCGGGTGGGCGTCGGCGCGTAGCCGCAATTGCCGGGATAGCCATGTTCGTATTGCGGCCACAACCCATGCACGACGAAGCCGAGGTTGGAACCCGGCTCGCATTGGCTTTTGCCGCCGCCACTCAATTCGCAAAAGCCCGCCGACCAAGACAGGGCCAGCACGTAAAAATCGAAATTAGCGGGCGCGATCGGCCCAATGCGCTGAGTCGGCGCGGGAGCGGCGGAGGGCGCGAGCGGCGTCGTAGGCGCGGGCGAGGCCTTGTCGGCGCAGTTGTCGAGAATGCAATCGTCGGCGCGCGCGCCTCGCGCTCCCACGCAAAGCAAGGAGATCGAGAGCAGGGCTGCGAATATCGGGCGGAAGGATTTTTTCGACACGATGCGGCTCCAAAGGTCGAGTTAGCGGCCGGCGGCCTTGCAGCCCGGCGAAAAAGCGTGATTGCGGTCGAGACCGACGACGCACCAGGTCACGCCGTAATCGAAGCCGATGAAGCCAAGATCCTCGCCAAGCTCATAGACGACTTCGCGCTCGCGGCCATCGTTCATCCGAACCCGCGCCTCGCAATAGCGGCGTGGAATATAACTCGCGCCATTGCCGCGCAGGCTGGTCTCGCGCACGCGCGCGAAACCTTCGATGGCGAGGCCCGAGTTCCAGTATTCACTTTCGCGATCACGGAACTTCTCCTGTATTCGCTCGAGGACGTAGCCATCGTCGCAAGCCGGCAATAGCCCCGAATAGGGCAGCATCCGGGCCTCGGCGGGCGACGCATCCTTGAGCGAGGATTCCGTCGCGACGGCGGGCGTCGCGACGACGCAACAAAGCGCGAATGCGATCCTCACCGCGGCGCGTCGAACCATGATCCCCTCCCCCGGCGAAGCTTCGCGACAGAAAGACGCAAAATCGCGGGCTCGCGTCAAGTCGAACCGCGCGCTTTCAGCGATCCAAAATTACCTTGAGTCCGTATTGACCATGTTTGCCTCCTCGCCAGGTAATCAGCTAGGCGGCGAAAAGGGTGGCGCGCCAGAGGGTTCCGGCGCGCCTCCAGGCGTATCATTGTTCGGGAAGGGGGGCGTGGGAGTACAGCGTGATGACTCGCAAATGGGCGAAAGTCGTCGCAATGGCGATCGCTTTCGGATTTGTGCTCGAAACCTCCTTTGCGCCAGGCGTCGCGCCGCGGATTGTGAGTGAAGCTTCGGCCTTTGGGCGGGCCGGCGGTGGTTTTCACGGCGGCGGGGGCGGTTTTCACGGAGGTGGGTTTGGCGGTTTTCACGGAGGTGGTTTTCATGGCTTTGGCGGGGGCTTTCATGGCTTCCACGGCTTTGGCGGCTTTCACGGCTTTGGACATTTCGGGGGCTTCCGTGGCGGTCACTTCGGGCATTTCGGTCACTTCGGTCGACATTTTGGCCACTTCGCTCACCACGGCCATTACGGCCGACATTTTGGCCGGCATTTCGGCGGGCGCCATTTTGCGGGCGGCCGTCACGGCGGGCGCCATTTCGCCGGGGGTCACTTTCACGGACAGCACTTCAGTCACGCGGGACGCCACTTTGGTCGCGGGGCGCTGGCGCATAACGCGTTGGGCGCGGGTGGACTGTCGCATATGCATGGCGGCCGCGGCCTCGGCCAAGGCGGTTTGGGCCAAGGCGGCTTCGGCCAAGGCGGCTTCAATGGCAACGCCTTCGGCGCGTCCGCCGCGTGGAACGATTGGGGCGACAATTTTTGGGGCGGAGGTTTCTACGATTGGGGCGACGGTTGGGGCTACTGGGCGGATAGCGTCTTCTGGCCGTTCCTTTATGGCGATGCGCTGACCTATGCGCTGTGGCCGTACGGTTATTTCGACCCGTTCTTCGCCTACGGCTACGACGCGCTGCTCGCCAGCGTGTTCTGGCCCGGACCGATGAGCGAGCCCTATATCGGCGGAAACACCGATTTCTGGGACGTTTATGGGGCGACTCCCACCTCCGAGGAGCGCGGCTTTGTCTCCCGTTATCGCGGACGTCATCACCATCACCACCATCGTCGCCATCATGCGCGATACGTCACGCACGACGAGGCGCGCGCGACGATGGCGACGACAGCGGGCGAGAACAGAGCTTGCGGCGGACTGGCGCCTGGCGTCGCCTCCTTGCCAGTCGACCAGATCGAGCGGGAGGTGCGCCCCACCGACACACAGACGCTGCTGCTGAACGATTTGAGATCGACGCTCGCGCAAGCCGACAACGTGCTTCTGGCCTCTTGCTCGAACGAGATGCCGCTGACGCCGGTCGGTCGACTCGATGCGATGACGAAGCGAATCGAAGCGATGAAGAAATCCGTGCAAATGGTGCGGGAACCGCTCGCGAAGTTTTACGATGCGCTCGATCCGCGACAGAAGGAACGCTTCGACGCCATTGGCGCGGCGCGGCGCGGCGCGGGCCGCGAGCCGGGCTCGACAAAGGACCTCGGCGCCTTGTGCGGTCCGCAAACGCAAAACTTCGCGACGCCGCCCGTGCAACGCATCGAAGAAACGATCAAACCGACCGAACAGCAGAAGGGCGTCTTTGACGCGTTGAAAACGGCCTCGTCCGCCGCGGCCAAGAACCTGGAAGCGACCTGCCCGGCCGAAACAGCGAAAACCGTGAGCGAGCGGTTCGACGCGGTGGCGAAGCGCCTTGATGCGCTCGCCAGCGCGTTGACCACGGTGAAACCCGCGCTCTCGAACTTTTACAATTCGCTGACTGACGAACAGAAAGCGCGCTTCAACGTGATCGGAAGCGGCGCGCCCAAGACCGCGCCGTGACGACGCTCGTGTATCGACCGCATGCTCGCGTCATGTCGCGCCGCGAGCATGATCGACGTCCGGCGGCGAAGTGGTTCGATCTGGCGGCGCGGTTGGAAAGCGCCGCTCCCGCTCAACTTCCGACGAGAATAATCCACATTACGCCGAAGCGATCCGTGGCCATCGCGAACCGCGGCGAAAAGAATGTCTTCGTCGGCGCCTGCATCACGCTCCCGCCGTCGGCGAGCGCGGAACAGCATCTATCGACCTCGGCGTCGTCCGAGACTGCGAGGGTGAGCGAAAAACCCTGGAAGCGCGGGCCCTCGGCGCCATGTCCGTCCGAAAGCATGATCGTCGAGTCGCCAATCCGCAAGCTGGCGTGCATGACGTTTTCGGCGAGGGCGGGATTGGCCGGCGGCCCGTCGGGATTGTCCTTGAACAGCAGCCGGCGGAGCAGCGTCGCGCCGAGCGCCTTCTCGTAGAAAGCGATCGCTTCGTCCGCGCGCCCGCCAAAGAACAAATAGGGTTGAATATGCATCGCATTTCCTCCGATCCGCCTGACTTTCAGGCCGGATTTACGCCTTTAGCTCAGTTCCGCGCCGGCGCGGGGTCATGCCTCCGAAAGCTGGATTCACGACTCCAAACCCCGCGGGGGTCGCTTCAAAAGTCCGTGTATCGCGATGCGCGTGGCATCGTCGTGCCCGCTCATTTTCTCTGCGCGGGACGGCGACCGTCCCGCTCTCTCGGCCAGTTCGAATACTTGCTCGGCGGATTGAATGCGTTGCTCGGCTTCGAGGATGCGCAGAAAATCGAGCGTGCTGAGCTGACGATGCGGTCGCGGTCACGCACGACAACGCGCCGAAGAACCGCGGTTTCCTCGCATAATAACAAACCACGCTCGTCGCCAAGCAAGCGGTCGGGCTCCTCGATGACTTCCACCGCGGCGCGTTTGCCCAAGTCGGGTTCGCGAAGATTGGGAATGGTCGCGCGCGCCGCGTCGAAAACCTCGTAGGCCTTGGTTGGCGCGATCTCGATGCGGGCGCGATGCGCCTTCACCCAATCGATCACGTCTTGCGCGCCGAGCCGTGCGGCATCGCGCGTCGCTTCGCGCAACACCGCGTCCGGAATAACTACATCGGCGTCGATGTAAAGCAAGTAATCAAGCGATTGGGCGACCGCTAACGTGATCAACGGACCCGTATCGACCACAAAGAGCTTGAGATCATGCGACATGTCTAGGGAACATCCATGCGCGTGCACGTTTGAGCCGCTCTTCACGCCCCGCGGCCGGAGCGCGCGGCAGTGGCAATCCGGCCTCGCTCAAAAGGCGCAAAACTTCCCCAAACGTCGCGCCCCCCAGTCGCTTCCGCAACTCAAGCGCGGTCATCCTCCCCCGCGAGAAGGCTTCGAGCGCCTGTTGTGTTTCTTCGTTCACGAAAAAATCCTCTCGAAGCTCGCCGCATCATGCGCCTTTGAAGCCGCCAAAATCAAGATTACGCCTGTACCAGCCCCTTCATCGCCGCCACACCGACGGAGTCCGGAAACACTTTTTCGTCCAGGGCCCGCGCGGAAATGCCGAGTTGGTCCGCCAGCAGTCCCTTCAGCAGCGACCGCAAATCCGTGGTCGGCGCGAGATCGCGGCCCTGATAGAGCTGGTTCGGCTTCAACCCCGGCCAGTTCGCGACGACGCGTCCGCCCGCGACGGCGCCGCCGGCGAGGAAGGCCACCGTGCCCGTCCCGTGATCGGAACCATTCGTGCCGTTTATGCGCGCGGTGCGGCCGAATTCGGTGATCGCGACGATGGTCGTGTCCTTCCAGCGCTCGCCGAGGCCTTTTTCGAACTCCTCGAAGGCGCCGTCGAGGCCGGAGAGGCGGTTGGCCAATTGGCCCGTGCCCGCGCCCTCGTTTTGATGCGTGTCCCAGCCGTCGAAAGCCAGCGCGGCGACGCGCGGCCCTTCCGGCGCCGCCAGCAGCTTCGCCGCGCCAGCCGCCGCCTGGCGCATGCCGCCGGGAGAATCCATGCCGCCCTTGTTCTTCTTGGCTTCGTCGGTCATGCCGCCCTGGGTCGCCATCTTCTCGGTGTCGAGTCCCGCCTGCAAGGCCGCTCCGAGCGCCGGATCGCGATGGGCGTAAAGATCGAGCGCGCGCATGGCCAGGGCGTCGCCGGCATTGGGAAGACCCTGCGGCGCCCAGCCGAGCACCGGCGCCGGCCCGCGAATCACCAGCGGCGCGG
>JBAUVQ010000399.1:0-4081 GCA_049583305.1 Methylocystis sp. | reverse complement strand
TGCTTGTCCATGTTGGCCTTGATCTTGTGCATCGGCACATGGCCGGGGCCTTCGATCATCACCTGACAGCCCTTGTCCCAGGCGATTTTGGTCAGTTCGCCAAGCGTCTCCAATTCGGCGAATTGCGCGGCGTCATTGGCGTCGGCGTTGCAGCCGGGACGCAGCCCGTCGCCGAGCGAGAAGGACACGTCATAGCGGCGCATGATGTCGCAGATGTCGCCAAAATGCTCGTAGAGGAAACTTTCGCGATGCTTGGAGAGACACCAGCGCGCCATGATCGAGCCGCCGCGCGAGACGATGCCGGTGACGCGGTTCGCGGTCAGCGGCACGTAGGCGAGGCGCACGCCGGCGTGGATCGTGAAATAATCGACGCCCTGCTCGGCCTGTTCAATCAGCGTGTCCTTGAAGACTTCCCAATCGAGTTTTAGCGCGTCGCCGCCGACTTTTTCGAGCGCCTGATAGATCGGCACGGTGCCGATCGGAACGCTGGCGTTGCGGATGATCCAGTCTCTGATGTTGTGGATGTTGCGGCCGGTCGAAAGGTCCATCACCGTATCGGCGCCCCAGCGCGCCGACCACACCATTTTCTCGACCTCTTCCGCGACCGATGACGTGACGGCTGAGTTGCCGATATTGGCGTTGACCTTGACCAGGAAATTACGGCCGATGATCACCGGTTCGAGTTCGGGGTGGTTGATGTTGGCGGGGATGATCGCGCGGCCCCGGGCGATCTCGTCGCGAACGAATTCCGGCGTGACGAATTCGGGGATCGAGGCGCCAAAGCTCTCACCGTCGGCGATGCGCGCGCCGGCCTCGCCAAAAGCGCGCTCGCGGCACAGATTCTCGCGATGTGCGACATAGCGCATTTCCTCGGTGACGCTCCCGGCGCGGGCGAATTCGAGCTGCGTGACCGGTCGGGAGCCGGAGGCGCGCAGCAGCGGGCGCGCGGAGGCCGGGCACGGCGGCGCGAGATGCTCGATGCCGACAAAGCCGTTGTCCTCGGGCTTCACCGCCCGGCCTTCGTAGGTCTCCAGCCCCTCGCGCGACTTGAGCCAGGGCCGCGCGCTGGGCAGGCCGGCGGAGAGGTTTGGGGCGAACTCGGCGCAGCCATAGGGGCCGGAGGAATCATAAATGCGCAGCGGCGCTTCGCCCGAGGCCGGGTCGAAGGTGATTTCGCGGTAGGGCACCGCCAGCTCGGGGGCGCCCGGCGGCGAGGAATGGCGCTTGCGCGAGCCGCCGATCGGGCCGGTCGTCACGCTCACGGGGGTGGGGAGGCTCTTGTCATGCGCGTTCATGGTCACGCTCCTCGTTGGCCGCGCGGCTGCAAGGCGGCGGGCCATGGGGATCACGACGGAGGCGGGATGCTTGGAACGGATGATTTTTCGCCGGCGCCTCGCGGCGCCCGCCAAATCCGCGCTGGCATTCCCTCCGCCGGCATGACCCGGATCAGGTTCGACGGGTGCTTCTCAGCCGCGTAGAGCGGCGCCCCTCGCCATCGCAGGTAAACTAACGCTTATTTAACCATGGGACAAGCAATCTTAGGCTTCGACGGTCGTTGGCTGTGGCAAATATGTGACACGGACCAAAAAACGGGCGCCGAACAGCTTCGCGTAATGCACGGCGCGCAAAAACTAGCTAAAATTATGCGAGGAGCCGAAATTGTTCGTGCGTGCGTCGGCGCCGCTGCAGCAACCCTTGGGAACGCGGGTCGATCGACATGCAAAAGATAATTTCACGCAATCTCTTCGCCTCGCTTTCGGTCGCCGCGCTGGTCGCGGCCACGCCTGGCCTCGCGGCCGACGGAATCGAGCTGATCGGCTATGGCGCTCGCCAAAAGGCCGTCGCGGGCGCGGACGTGGCGGATTCGGTCGACGCCATGTCGATGTCGATCAACCCGGCGGGCATCGTCGGCATGGAGCGCCAGTATCAGTTCGGGATCACCGCTCTGTTTCCGGATCGCGGCTATGAAGCCAGCGGCCCGCTGGTGGTTTTGGCGCCTGGCAATGTGCAGAGCGGCCGGCCGATCTTCCCGGTGCCCAATAGCGCGAATGTCTCGCCGATCGACGCGGAATCGGCCTGGGGCACGGTTTCTTACGGCAATGGCGGCATCAACACCGCTTACAGCATGGGCAATTTCAAGCCGCCGCTTTACGCGCCGGCCTTCCCGGGTCCCGGCGTCGCGTCGCCTCTGATCGGCCCCTCGGCGGGCGGCCCCTTCGGCGGCGGCTTCGCCGGCATCGACTATCAGCAGGAATTTTTCAGCGTCGTTTACGCCCGTAAATTCGGCGCGATCACGCTCGGCCTCGCGCCAACGCTCGTCGCCCAGTCTCTCAACATCCAGGGTTTGAAAACGCTCGCCCCCTGGTCCAGCGACCCCTATCATCTTTCGGACAACGGCTACGATTATTCGTTCGGCGGCGGATTCCGCATCGGCCTGCAATATGAGATCATGAAGGGGCTGCGCTTCGGCGCCGCGGGCTCCACGCCAATGTTCATGACGCAGTTCGACAAATACGCCGGCGCCGTCGGCGATCACGGCAAGCTCGACATTCCGGCCGACGTCACGGCCGGCTTCGCTTACGATTTGCGCCCCGACCTGACGATCATGGTCGACTGGAAGCATATTTTTTATTCGGCGGTTCCGGCGCTCGGCAACCCCAGCACGCCTCTCACGCTTGGCGCGCTCGGCTCCATGAACGGTCCGGGCTTTGGCTGGCGCGACACGGACGCGGAAGCCTTCGGCGTCGAATGGCGCGCCACCAAGCAACTGACGTTGCGCGCCGGCTATAGGCACGTCAGCCCGATGATCGGCTCGCAGGACGTGACGCTCAACATTCTGGCCCCGGCGATCTCCGAGCATCACGCCACCGGCGGCTTCAAATACGAGCTGACCAAGAACTCGTCGATCGACTTCGCGGCGGTCTACGCCTTCAAGAATACGGTGAGCGGACCGGAGGCCGCGCCTTACGCCGCGTTCTCCTACGCACTGCCTTCGCCGCCCTATCCCGTCTCATCCTTCCCGGTGGTCGTGCCTCCGCATTATACCCCCGGCACCAATGTCACGGCCTCGCTGAGCGGGCTGGAGCTGTCGCTGAGCTACACATACAAATTCGACGCGGGCGACAATTCGTGGATTCCGACGCATTTCTGAGCGCCGGCGCCCCGGATGATTTGACAATCGACGCCCCTTTGAACAGAGGGGCGTCTCTTTTTTTAGCCCTTCACGATCACCGGCGCCGCGCGGCGCGTTTGGGTCTCCAGCAGGGCTTTCACCTTGGCCGCGAGATTGAGGTAGATCGCCGCGCGAGGCCCTTGCGGGTCGGCCCCGACCACCGGACGCCCCGAATCCGACGTCTCGCGAATCACGGCGTCGAGCGGAACCTCGCCAAGGAAGGGCACGCCGAGCCTTTCGGCGTCGTGACGCGCGCCGCCATGCGAGAACACGTCCGTGCGGCCGCCGCAGTGCGGGCAGAGAAAATAGCTCATATTCTCGATGATCCCGAGAATCGGCGCCTCCACTTTCTGGAACATCGCGACCGCGCGGCGGGCGTCGATCAGCGCGAGATCCTGCGGCGTCGAGACGACGATCGCGCCGGCGAGCGGAACCTGCTGCGCCAGGGTGAGTTGCGCGTCGCCGGTGCCGGGCGGCATGTCCACGACAAGCGCGTCGAGTTCGCCCCACGCGACTTCGCCGAGCATCTGCGTCAGCGCCTGCGACACCATCGGCCCGCGCCAGACCATTGGGACATTCTCGTCGACGAGAAAGCCCATCGACATCACCTTGACGCCAAACGCCTCAAGCGGAACCATCTTGCCATTGGCGACTTGTGGCTTGCCGGAGAGGCCGAACAGCCGCGGCGCCGACGGCCCGTAAATGTCGGCGTCGAGCAGCCCCACGCGCCAGCCCTGCGCGGAAAGGCCCAGCGCGAGATTCGCGGCCGTGGTCGACTTGCCGACGCCGCCCTTCCCCGACGCCACCGCGACGATGAAGCGTATGCGCTCCAAGGCCGCGATCACGCCCCGGCGCGGCGCGGCGGGCGCGTGGCCGTGATCGTGGGGATGATCGTGCGCCGACTCGGGC
>JBAUVQ010000398.1:0-5242 GCA_049583305.1 Methylocystis sp. | reverse complement strand
GAGCAGCGCCCTGCCCCGCCCCTCCGCGTCGCAGCGCGGCCCAACGCAGACGAGCAACCGGGATTTGGGTGGCGAAGACGATGGCTCCGGCGTCAAGACGGCTCCAGTTGGTGGGCGCGACGCGTCGTCAGGAGCGCCCGAGCGAACAGGCCCCGGAGCGCGCCGCCGATTTCAGCCGTGTCGCCGGCCATGTCGACTCCCGAAATGCACGACGCGCGAGACGGCATGCGCCCCTGTATAAGCGTGGCCACCGCTCATGTCATGTAATTGACGGCTGGATTCTGGCTCGGCGCGGGCATTTCATCGGCGGCGCAAAACGTCGTCGGATTAACGACGGCAGGTTTGATCGGCGCGCGCCAACCGAGGCGCTTCCATATTGAATCGACTCCGAGCGGTGACGCGTCTTGTGTGGAGGCATTGCGCCTCTGGCGGGGAAAAAGCATCCGCATCTGGATGCTTTTTCCGCCCCACGAGTTGGAGTTTCATGAGAAACGCACTCTATTAGATGCGATCTGGAGTCGCTTCAGGGAATGGCCTCGCGGCCTCCTTGCGGGCTCGAAAGGAGTAACAGGCATGGTCAAGTCTCATGGCCGGTTCGTCTGGTATGAGCTGATGACGACAGATGTGGAAACGGCCAGGGCTTTTTATGCTCACGTCCTCGGCTGGGGCGCGCGGGGGATCTCGACGCCCGGTTCGGCGTACAGCCTTTTTACCGCTGAAGATTCTCCCGTCGCCGGGCTCATGAGCCTGCCGGAAGAGGCCGCGAGAACGAGCGCAAGGCCGCATTGGATGGGATATGTCGAAGTCGACGACGTTGACGCCGCCGTGGAAACAACCAAGCAGTTCGGCGGAATGGTGCATGTCCCGCCGATGAACGTGCCCGACATCAGCCGCTTTGCGATCGTCGCCGATCCGCAGATGGCGACATTCGCCCTGGTCAAGGGGCTGAAGCCACGTCAAGAGCCGCTCGCCGGGCTGGGCGCGCCGGGTCGCGTGGGCTGGCACGAACTGCTCGCCGCCGACTGGGAGAAGGCGTTCGCCTTTTACAGCGCGCTGTTCGATTGGCGAAAATCCGATCGGCACGTCGGATTACTGGGCGCGTATCAGGGCTTCGCGGCCGGAGCGACGACGATCGGAGGAATGTTCACCAAGCCGCCGACATTGCCTCACCCATTCTGGCTGTACTATTTCAACGTCGCCGACGTCGAGGCGGCGGCGAACCGCGTGGAGGAGCGCGGCGGCGAAATCCTTTACGGCCCGCTCGAAGCGCCTGGCGGGGCGGGGATCGCGCATTGCGTCGATCCTCAGGGCGCCATATTCGCGCTGCTGGAGCGGCGCCCCCGCGAAGCGATCGGATATTCCGTGCGGCCCGGCCCTCCGCGCGCGCGAAAAGACAAATAAACTCCCCGGTGGTCGTGGAAAACTTCACGTTTTCGAGCCGCGACCAAGCGCGAATTGACCGACGGGGCCTTCGACGTGAAACTCGATGCCCGTCATCTTCTCGAACAGATCGATATTCTCTATCCCGATCGCGCAGCCGCCGAGCCCCATGTCGGTCGCCATCAGGTAGAAGGTTTGCATCAAGGCGCCAACGTCCTTTAGAATCAAAGAATAAGCGATAGAGCTGTATTTCCAGGAAATCCGACCGAACCGCGCGCTGACCGTGATCAGAATCTGAGGCGGCGCCGGCGCGCCCACGGCGTTCGCGGCTCCCGCGAGCAATGCGTCCAACTTATTCGTCGCCGCGTCGATCGAGACCAACAGATGCGCGCCGGCGTCATAATGATAGAAACCGCGGGCGAGCCCTTCGCATTTGTCGACCGCGAGATAGAGTTCAAGCTCGTAACTCGCGCCCGCGCAGGGATACGGTCTGACCGTATGGCCGCCGTCGTCGACGCCCGCCGCGTCGTTCCATCTCGACAGCACGCGCGCGGCGCCGTCGAGGAAACGTGAAAGCTCAGCCAGCGCGATCGGTCGCTGGTCGTCGAAGCCGCGCACCGAACGACGCTCTCGCAGAAGCTTCGCGAACGGCGAGAGCGCCTCGGGCTCCGGCAGATCGATTTTCCGTCCGGGCCAGCTGGGCCGCAACGCCGGCAGCGGCGGAATGACGCCGACATGAGGGTAAGTTCCGCCAAGCGGATTGGCGTGTCGGCCCGCCGTGCCGCGAGCATGGAAAAGAAGATCGTGAAATTCCCATAGCGCGAGGTCGCCGTCGCTCTCGGCGGGCCGCGCACTTTTTCCGTCGCTCGTTTTCAACAGGATTTGGCAATTGGTGAGCAAAGCGAGAAGCGCTATTCCCGGAAATCCGCGCCGCCGTCGCAGACGCCTGATTTGCTGGGGACTGGACAACATGGCCAAGACTGTCGCGATCTTCGGATCGCATATTTTGAACAAAGCGCCGGCGCGCGGCGATTCCAAAACCAGTTCGTCGCCGCGCCGTCGCATATAGGCGAACCGCGACAGGACAAGCGTGTCCGCGGCGCCAAGCGACGACGTCTCGGGCCAATAATCGGAAGTCTGCGGTTCTATGACCACGAGGTCTTCGCCGCCGCGCGAGGCGCCCAGGCGGAACTCCAAAAAACCGCGCCTCGCCAGTCGCCGAACCAAAAGATTGATCTCTTTGTCGATATTCCGTCCGTTGGACGCGAACGGGGCGAACGGCAGACCCTTTCGCAGCTTCCGCGCGCGATCGGCCGTGGCCCCGCTGAACGTTCCAAGGCCGATCGATTGGCCCTGGAAACAAGCGACGATCTCGCCATTCGCATGCGCTTCGAGCGTGACGCGGGCGCCGAGCCGAACGGAAAGGGCCGACGACGCGGCGGCCCCTCCCACGCTCTTTGTTTCGGCGGCGCCCAATTCGGCCTCGCCCTCAGCTATGCGGGTGAATCGGATTGAGCTCGTTTTCCTGGAGCGGCCGCTCGCGCCAGCCGAACTTCACCGGCACGTCGTAAAGACGGCCCGGCGCGAAGCGGCGATAGAAATGGCGCAGCCCGGGAACGACGACTCTGACGACAGGAACGCCGATGTCCGGACGCGTCTGATCGAGGACGAGAAAGTCGTGCCCTGCTTCCCGGGCGAGGCGCACACAGGCCTTCACCTGCTCTTGCGTGTCGAGCTCGGAAAATTTTGAATTGAAGTCGGGTTGGACGCGCTGACTCCCGCCCGGCGTCAAATAGGGGTGGTCGTCAAGGCGCAATGGCGTCATGCCGTCGAGGCTCGATTTGTCCCCGCTCCCTCCGCCCATCAGACCGAGCGACAAAAACTGGTTCAGCTCCGTCAGCGCGCGCAGCAGAGCGATTCTCGCGTCGAAATGCGCGCCGGAGCCAAATTCGATGTTCTCGCGCCCGTCCTTCATCCAGTGGGTGATCGCGACATAGGTCGGCACGCCGAGATCGCTGGTCACGTCGAGCACCCAAAGTTTGCGCCCGGTCGCGGCGAGCTGCTTTTGCAATTCGCGCACGTAGCTGTCGTCGAACTGGCTCAGGTCGAGCGCCGGACGCTGTAGCCGGTTGTACCACCAGATCGCATAGGCGTCCCTTTCCACGAGTTCGAGAAACCCCTGGACGATCGCCTCCGCAAGCGTGTTGCCAGCCGCGCAGCCGTTGGAGTCGGCGGAGAAGGCGGCGGGGCCGCGATAGAAAAAATACAACATGCTGGTCGGAAGATGTTTGAAGCGCCCGTCACGTAGCGACCAGATCGGCGACCATTCGAGCTTCGTCGTTTCGTCCAACAGCGTCGGGCCCGCCTCCTCCCCGTCGCAGGGTCCAAGCGACGGATCCTCGCCGCGCCGTAATTGGGCGTCGCTGAACAACAGAACTTCGTTCGCGGCGATGACTTCGCCCGACGCGAATTCGGTGAATCGCCGTTTGGCTCTGATCTCGTCGCCCTGAAAAATCCCGGAGTAGCGCTCGATCGCCTCCATGAGCGCGCTCGCCTCGCCCTGCTCGGCCGTGCTGCCCTTGCCGAAGCTGCCGCTTCTCAGGCCCTGCCTCAACTCATTGACCGTCTGGGCCGCTCCGGAAAAGTTATGCTGAGCATAGTAGTTGGTGTTCAAGGGCAGATCGGCTTCGATTCGTTCGAGTCGCGAGACGACGCCGGTCAAGGGGCTCACATGCCTGCGGAAGCGCGCGACGGTCGCGGCCGGCGAAACGCTGCGATAGCCGCCGCTGGTCATCACCACTTTGTCGCCCGCGCCTGGCTCGATTGGCGCTGGCGCGCGGCGAGGATCGCGCAATTTCTTTTGGCCGCAACTTGGGCATTGCGGGCGGGCGTCGATGTAATGTTTCACGATGGTCGAGCCAAGCAGATCGAGGCTGAAGACGTGATCGTTCAATTGCGTGCGAAAATCCGAAGCGATCGCTTTCGCGATCTCGATCGCGGCGAGTTGGACGCCATTCTGTCCAACCATATGCCCAGCAAGAGGCGAAGCGCGGAGAAGCCGGGCCTCTTTGCGATCCAGAAGCGCCTTCACCTCCCGGTTCCTTTTCATCCGGTCGGCGAGACACCGCCAGCAGGCGCTCTTTCCCGGGGCGAACACGGGTCCGACGAGCGGGAAAATCCCCGACGGCTGAACGAGCGCCCAAGGGGTTTGGTCCGATAAATGCCGAAGGTTAAGTTCGTCCAATCTCGCGTCGAGATAATCATTCACCAAAGTGACGGTGAGGTCGGGAGAGCGCTTGACGACGCGAACGCCCATCCCGGCCAGGGCGGTCTCGAGCTCCGTCCGTCCCTCGACGTCAATTGATTGGATGCGCACACGACACTTTTGGAGCGCCTTTTCAGCCGCCTCTGGCGCGAGGCCGAGGCTCGCCCAATAAGCGTCCAAAACGCCATCCGAAGAGCGCGATGAGGGCAGGATGTAGCGGCGTTCAATCAACCGCTTCAGGGCTTCGCGGATATTGTCGGGAGGAAAATCCCGCTCTAGCGCGCGAACGAGCTGCCGAAAGCTTTTCCCGCCCTTCGCGATCGCGGCTGCAAGCGCGCAATAGAGTTCGCCGTGAAGCAAAAACTTCCGGTCCTCAGAATAGAGGCAAACCACGTCGGACGCCTGCGAATAGACACTGAAATTCGGCGCGAACCGCGGAATATCGTTGTCATCATAGGATGCAAAATTATCGTCTTTCATGAACTCAGCACCCACGCCGTGGTCGTCGGCCGGAAACCGCGGCGCACGATGCGCATGCCGCGCACCGTGGCTCCGTCATCCAATTCGAAATGCGCCGGCTCTCGGGCCAACCGATTG
>JBAUVQ010000397.1:0-2287 GCA_049583305.1 Methylocystis sp. | reverse complement strand
GTTCGTCCCGACGCGGACCGGGTAAAACACCGCGTATCGGCCGTTGGCCAAAATGGGCCTCACCCAAAAGTTCGCCCAATAGGCGTCGGCGAACGCGACGTTTTGTTGTCGCGCCAAGGGTTTTAGCGGCGGTCCGGACTCCAGCGCGGCGTATTCGCCGGCGTGTTCGGCCTGCGCGATCTTGACGTAGGACGCCAACGCCAACGGAACGGCGAACAGACCGACGGCGAAGCCGAACCGTCGCTTGCGCAGCCCGTAAAGCGCCGCCACGAGCCCCGGCGTCGCGGCGCCGATAATGGCCGCCGTCGCCAGCGCGCTCTCTCCGGACGCGGCCGCCCCGGCGAAGAAATTTCGCACGGGCGGCAGCCCGAGAATGAAGATCGCGCCGCCGATCAGCAACGCGCCGATCACGACATCGCGGACGAAACCAAGACGCGCGTTCATCGGGTCATCCCGTGTTGCGCAAGCCGGCGGCGACGCCGTTGATCGACATGAGAATCCCCTGGCGGATGTCGTCGTCGGTCCGGCCGGAGCGCCAGCGGCGGATCAGTTCGATCTGCAAATAGCTGAGCGGCGTGATGTAGGCCACGCGCAACTTCAACGACCGCGCCAGCGTCGGATTATCGGCGAGTCGCTTGCTGGCGCCGGTGATGTCCTCGAGCGCCTTCAGCACCAGACGATGCTCGGCCTCGATGGTCGCGAAAATCTCCTTCGCGCGCGCTTGATCCGGCGCGAGTTCGGCGTAGTGGCGGGCGATGGCGAGATCGGTCTTCGACAGGATCATGTCGATGTTGGACAGCATCACATGGAAGAACGGCCATTCCCGGTTCATGCGGCGCAGCAGCGGCAGGCGCGCGTCGTGGTCCTGCGCGAGGAAAGCGGCGATGGCGGAGCCGAAGCCATACCATCCCGGCAGCGCCACGCGCGCCTGGCCCCAGGAAAAGCTCCAGGGTATCGCGCGCAAATCCTCGATCCGCCGCGACGGCTTGCGCGAGGCGGGGCGCGAGCCGATGTTGAGCGAGGCGATTTCGGTGATGGGCGTCGAGCCAAAGAAATAATCGACGAAGCCCGGCGTCTCGTAGACGAGATGACGATAGGCGGCCATCGCGGCGGTCGAAAGCGTTTCCGCCGTCGACAGAAATTCGTCCGGGGGCGCCTGGTGTTCGGACAGCAGCGTCGCCTCCAGCGTCGCGGCGACGATCAGTTCGAGCTGCGCGCGGCCGATGCGCGGATTGGCGTATTTCGCCGCGATGACCTCGCCCTGTTCGGTCAGGCGAATCTGGCCGTTCACCGTGCCCGGAGGCTGCGCGAGAATGGCCTCGTAGGTGGGGCCGCCGCCGCGTCCGACCGTGCCGCCGCGCCCGTGGAACAGCCGCATCGCGATATTGGGCTGCGCGGCGAAGAACTCCGCCAGCGCCGTCGAGGCGCGGTAAAGCTCCCAGATGCTGGTGAAGACGCCGCCGTCCTTGTTGCTGTCGGAATAGCCGAGCATGATGTCCTGCGCCGCGCCGGAATTGGCGACGAGCTTGGCGATGCCCGGCAGCGCGTAAAAATCGCGCATGATCGGCGCGGCGTTGCGCAAATCCTCGATGGTCTCGAACAAAGGCACGATGATGAGATCGGCGGTGACGGTCGCCACGTCGCGCGGATCGAGCGTGCCGTGCATCATGCCGCTTTCCTTTTGCAGCAGCAGCACTTCCAGCAGGTCGCTGACGGTCTCGGTGTGACTGACGATGTAATGGCGGATCGACTCGTCGCCAAAAGTCCGGCGCATCTCCGCCGCCTTGGCGAAGATCGCCAGTTCGTCCTCGACGCTTTGCGAATATTGCGCGTCGCGCAATCGAATGGGGCGCGGATCGGACAGCAGCTGCATCAACAGCTGTTGCTTCTCCAGCTCGGGCAGCGCGGCGTAATTGTCGGCGACGCGCGCCTGCGCCAGCATCTCCGAAATCGTCTCCTCGTGACGGTCGGAGCTTTGGCGCAAATCGACGGTGGCGAGATGGAAGCCGAACACCTCCACCGCGCGAATGAGCGGCTCCAGCCGCTGCGAGGCGATCACCTCGCTGTGGTGCAGCCGCAGCGATTCATCGACGACGACGAGATCCGCGAGAAAGGCCCAACTGTTGGCGTAGGCCGCGCCCGGCGCCACCGCGTGGCGCATCGCCTGGCCGCCGGTCAGACGCTCCAGCGTGCCGGCGAGGCGCGAATAGACGCCGATCAGCGCGCGGCGGTAGGGCTCGTCGTCGCGGTGCGGATTGTCGTCGCTGGCGCGTATGGCCAGCTCCTC
>JBAUVQ010000396.1:0-3616 GCA_049583305.1 Methylocystis sp. | reverse complement strand
GACGCGCTGGTTCTCGCGGAACGCGCCCGACTGCTGGAGCAGTCGATCGACGAGCGTGGTCTTGCCGTGATCGACGTGGGCGATGATGGCGATGTTGCGCAGCTTCATGGATAGGCCGATGCTTGTTTCGAGGATGAGGCTCCCGCTTCCGATGGCCCCCGAAGGGCGCGAACGGAAGGCGGCAGGAACGCCAGTATTGCGATGCGGCATTACATATAGGACCCGGAGGCAAATGGAAACCCGCAACAGGCGAAGCCCCGGACTCGGGTAGACAATATCGGATCGGCATCCGAATCGGACGATTTCGTTCGAGACAAAGCCAATGCGATCCTTCGGGCGCGGCGCGTATAGGTCTAAGGCGACACTGTGGCGGATTTGCCACAGTTTAGACCCAAATGCGAAACGTCATTGAACCGTGGCCAATTCGTCAAGGAGCGCCATTACCGCTCGGCCCAAGCAGAACGCACGAACAACCGGCGACTGATTGGAGACCGACATGACGAATAAAACCAAGGCGCTCGGCGCCATTTCACTCGCCGCGCTAAGCATCGCGACGCTCGCCACTTTTCAGAAGGCGTTCGCGCAGGAAGCGTTGCCAGCCATCGACGTTGGCGTGAGCCGGGCTTCCGGCCCCGTGAACAACTCGGCGCCGGCGCCCGGCCCCGCGACCGGACTTCCGGTCTCCTCGCCCGACGCCATCGGCTCCAAGGCGCCTCCCGGAAGCGCCCCGGCGCTGGCTCCGTCGCAGGCCCCGCTGGACTCGTTCGAGCCAACCTCGGTGGTCAGCGACAAGGTTCTGCGGGACGTGGTCATCACCACCGGCGACTATAACGACGCTGTCAAATTCACGCCTGGCTTCTATTCCAGCAACCCCAACGGCCCGCTCGGCGACGCCAAGGGCGGCTGGCGCGGCTTCGCGGACGGTCAGTATAACGTCACCTTCGACGGCATTCCGTTCGGCGACGAAAACGACCCGACGCACCATTCGGCGGCCTATTTCCCGGCCGCCTTCCTCGGCAAGGTTACTCTGGACCGCGGCCCTGGCGCCGCATCGCAGGTGGGCTACGCCACCTTCGGCGGCACGCTGGCGATGCAGTCGTTCGAACTGTCGGACAAGTTCGGCGGTAACGTCCAGACCTCCTATGGCTCCTTCAGCACGCTGAACTCCAGCGTCACGATCCAGACCGGTCTCGACAAGGCCACCGGCTTTCGCCTTCTGATGCAATACAACCATTCGGAGACCGCCGGCGCCCTGCAATATAACAGCGTCGAGACCAATCAATGGCTCGCCAAGGGCGACCGTCAATTCGGCGACGTCAATGTCACGTTCTTCGGCAATTACGGTCGCGAACATTACGACGGCGGCAACACGCCGAGCGTGCAGCAATATTACCTCGGCGGCCCCACTTACGCGGCGCTTGGCCCCAATCCGTTCACCGCGCAATATACGGGCTACAACAACTCCGAAAAACAAACGGATATGGAGTATTTCAACCTGAAGGCGGATTACTTCGGGTTCCATTTTAACGACAAGGTTTACACCTATTCCTATTGGTATCCGGACTACCAAAACAACCCCGCCAACACGGCGACCGAAGGCCTTGCCACGGCCATCGGCGGCGCCGACACGGTGACATCGGTCAAGGTCCCGCTTTTGGGCGGCGGAACGCAGAAACTCGGGTTCAGCGTGCCCTCCGGCGACATCACCGGCTATCTCAAGAACAACAATTATCGCGCCTACGGCAATATTTTCGACGCGACTCGCGATATCAGCGCCGGCTACGCCAGCGGCACGCTACGCACCGGCGTGTGGTGGGAGCGCGGCGACAACTGGCGCTATCAGGAATATATCAATTACTCGACTGGCGTTCTCTATCCCGCCTACGCTCAGACGCTGCAAGGGGCCTATCAAGGAGCCTATAAGCTCGACCTTGGTTCGCATACTCAGAACGTCCAGCCTTTCATCGAATATGAGTGGAAGCCGATCGACAATCTGAGCATCACGCCCGGCTATAAGTTCGAGTCCTTTACCCGCAATCAGACGGCGCGAATCAACAACACGACGATTTCGCCGCAATATTACGAAAATACCTATCGCGCCGGAATGCCCTTCTTCGCGGCGCGTTACAAGTTGACGCCGGAGCTCGCCGTTTACGGGCAGGCCTCGCGAGGCTTCCTCGTGCCGACGGTCTCGGCCTACTACGTTCTCAATCCGGCAGAGAGCAACATCGCCCCGCAAACGACGACGAACTATCAGCTCGGCGCCGTCTATAAGTCCGGGAACTTCACGGGAGACATCGACGTCTATCAGATCACCGCGAACAACTTCCCGGTCACCTATACCGACACCACGGGCCTGACGAGCTACACGAATGGCGGCACCGCCCGCTATCGCGGTTTCGAGGCGGAAGGCACCTATAAGATCATCCAGGGCCTCGCCTTCTACGCCAGCGGCGCCATCATCGACGCGCGTTTCCTGCAGGGCGTTTACTCCGGTCTTCGCGTCGGCGGCGCTCCGAGCTACACCGCCGCCGCGGGCTTCATCTACGACGACGGCGTGTACTTCGGTTCGCTCTTGCACAAGGTGACCGGCGATTCTTACGGCAGCTCGGGCAACCAGTCTTACTGGTATGGCACGCCCGGCAACTTCGCCCTGACCAATCCGCAGATCAACCACATCCCCGCCTATGACACCACCGACCTGGTGATGGGCGTGCGCGGCAATTTCCTGGAGCAGTGGGGTTACCACAACAAGATCGAGGTCAAGTTCGGCATGACCAACATCTTCGACAACCGCGGCCTGACCGATATCGGCGGCAGCCCGGTCGGATATCTCAATCCTTCCGTCAGCACGACGAGCGGCATCGCCGCGAACGCCGGCTCGCCCTTGACCTTTACCTCGCAGGCCGGGCGTTACACCTACGGCGGCGTAAAGGTTTCGTTCTAACAAAGCGGGCCTGACGGCGCTCCGGCGCCCGCGTCGGAGGGGATTCGGAGCGTTTGTCATTTAAGAGGAAGCGCGGCGCTTCAGGCCATCCGCGCATAAACCGCGTCGATGCGCGCGCCTTGCGCGAGCCCCTCCACGATTTCCACGGTCAATCCGTCAGCCTCGGCGGCGGGGCGCGCGCGCGCCGCGAGGCGCTTTGCCTCCGCCTCGCTGGCGACGAAGGCGAATCCCGTGGGGCCCCAGGAGGTCTGGCCGCCGCCTGTCGCGCCGTCTCGCAGCAATCGAGCTATCATCGCCTCGACGCCGGCGCTCGTGAAACGCCGTCCGTTTTGCGCCGGGGCGAAATAATCGCCTACGATAATCTGGATTCGCGTGATCGCCTCGCCAAAAGCGGCGATGTCCTTTTCGGCCAGGGCCGGCAAGGCCTGCATCAGCACTCGCCGGCAAAGCTCGCCCGCCCGCGCTTCGCTAAATGGAGGCAGCGCGGCGAAAGCCTCGCGTTCGCCTTCGCCATGCAATCCCACGGCGTT
This sequence comes from Methylocystis sp., assembly GCA_049583305.1. Lineage (GTDB taxonomy): Bacteria > Pseudomonadota > Alphaproteobacteria > Rhizobiales > Beijerinckiaceae > Methylocystis. Next base: position 139 of record JBAUVQ010000396.1, on the reverse strand, counting down.
TTTGTCGATGACCAGCAGGATGCGCCAGTCGCTCGGAAAGGTCAGTCGGGCGATGACCGGCGGCGTGAGGCCGCTGACGCCGCGTCCGCCATCAACCACGAACCCGCCGTCCCGAAACAGACCGGCGCCGAGCCCCGAG
>JBAUVQ010000395.1:0-20219 GCA_049583305.1 Methylocystis sp. | reverse complement strand
CGCGGCTTCCGGCCGCCGTCTCGGAGGGAAGGCCGAAGTCCTGGATCGGCTCCTTATCGAAGAACCCGAGCAGCTTGGTGTCCAGACCCAGATCGCGAGCCACTCGCGCCTGCAGTCTTCCGACACGTTGCGCGCCGCCGCGCTCCAGGGAAAAAGATTCCGAAGCCACCAAAAGCTTGGGTCGATGAATCAGTGTGGCGTTAGGCGCCGTCATATGCGAGACCATTCGGGCTTGTGTTCCAATGACACGCGATCCGCCGCCTCGCGCCGGGGACCGCTGTCCTCGTGGGCGCTCAATAATCGCTAGTGCAAGGACGGCGCGCTTGCTCGCTCATTTAGCGGCGCGCCGCCTTCCACGCGACTGGCGGGACGCGGCCGGTCGATAAAGCGACGACACCAAAGCTCCACGAGAGCGATGGCGAGTATGAGATAGGCTCCGTCGCGGTGGCCCTGGATTGTCTCGTTCAGGATCCGCTTCACCGCGATGGGGTCGAATATGCCGCGATCTCCAAAGCTCCGCGAATCGAGGATGTCTTCGATCGCGCCGCGCAAGCGACCCGCGACCCACAATCGCACGGGCGCGCCGAAGCCGGTTTTTTTTCGGGTCAATACGGCGCTAGGCAGTCTGGAGGCGACCGCCTGCTTGAGGATCCATTTTTCCTCTGTCAAGGTGGTCTTAAGCCGCCAGGGGACCAAGCTCGCGAAATCCAGCAGTCGCTGGTCGAGTAGCGGCACCCGCACTTCCACCCCGTGAGCCATGCCCGCCTTGTCCGTGTAATTGAGATTGTGGTCGGGCAGAAAGCCTCGCATCTCCAAATCGAGCATCCGTTCGACGAGCGGTCGCCCCTTCGAGCGCTCGCAGGCGGCCTCGAGCCAGTCCGTCTCATCCTCCGACAAACGCGCCAGAACGTCGGAACCGAGGCATTCCAGCGCCGCCGAACGCGGGTTGAACTCGAACGCCTTGACAAGGAAGTCTTCGTCGCTTCCGTCGAGCATGTAGCTCAGTTTTCCAAGTCGCCGGCTCAACGGTCCGCCGCTCATCGAGGCGGCGGTCTTCAACAGCGGACCCAGAAAATCCGCGACTCCCCGAGGCGTTCGCGCTCGCAACGCCGCCGCCTTGTGCCGCCGGTAGCCCGAAAACACGTCGTCTCCACCCACGCCTCCTAGAAGCACCTTCACCCCGTCGGCGCGCGAGGCCTTGGAGATCTCGGCGACATATAGGGCAGCCGGATCGGCTTCCGGCTCATCGAGCATGTAGACCAGGCTTTCGAGATCGTCTCCAGTCGGAGGAGCGACAATGACGGGCGTGAGCGGCACGCCCAATCGCCGCGCCACCTCCCTGGCGTGTACGAGGTCATCGTCGAACCCCTCCGCCGACATGCCTTCGCCGTCGAAGCCGATGCAATAGGTCTGCCGCGGAGCGTGGCCCGTCGCGACCATCGACGCCACGACGGCGCTGGAATCGACGCCGCCGGACAGAAACGCGCCAATCGGCACGTCGCTCAGGCACTGGTCGCCGACGACTTCGTCGATCAACGAGCCGAGACGTGAGACGAGATCGCGCGTGGTCGCGGGGGAGAGAGTTTCATCCTGATTCGCGACTCGCTCATGCCAGGGCGTGATAACAAATCCGCTTCGATCCGCCCGAAAGAAATGCCCAGGAGGAAGCTTGCGGACATCGCGCAGCAAAGTTCGCTCGCCCGGGCTCCAAAGGTAGGTCAGATAGTCGCTGAGCGCCTTGAAATCCAGCCCGGCGCCTACGCTGGGAACCGAGGTTAGCGCCTTTAATTCCGACGCGAAGGCCACCCCGCCGCCGGGCAGCCTAGCGTAGTACAGCGGTTTGACCCCGAGACCGTCTCGCGCGACGAACAGCTCCCGCTTCTCGCGATCCCAAATCGCGAAGGCGAAAATCCCGCCGAGGCGCTCCAGCATGGCGGGGCCGAGAAGGTCGTAAAGCGGACCAAGGATCGCCGTGTCGGAATTGGCGTTGAACGAATATCCGCGACGGCGAAGTTCATCCCCCAGCACCTGAAAGTTATAGATTTCCCCGTTAAAGATGACTTGATAGCGCCCCTCGCAACTCTCCATGGGCTGCGCCGCGGCGGAACTCGTGTCGATGATCGACAATCGGCGATGCGCGAGCCCGATCCCGGCTTCGGAGTCGATCCAAATTCCCTCGCCGTCCGGACCCCGATGCGCGATATCCGCCGCCATCCCGCGCAGAACATCGAGCGTTAAATCGCCGAAGTAGCCAACAATCCCGCACATGGTCAGGCGCTACTCTTTAGGGGTTGTAGAAGACCCAGGGCTCGTATCGCTTGGCCGCCGAACTTAAGTACGAAATAGAGAGCCACGCATTGCGCCATCATACCGATAATACCCACGTACCACCCTTCCGACGCCAGCCCTAACTTCAAATTCATGAACAACAACGGCAGATACGTCCAGTCCTCGCGTTGAAACACCCACGCGGCGAAATGCGTGGCTATATTGAAAAACACGCCAATCGGAAAAAGAAAAAGTGGAAGTCCGATCCAGCCGAGGTTCCAGTACAATTCGGCGTAAACGCCGGCGGTGATGGCGTTACCGACCTGGCCGGAGGTCTGGGTCGCAAGCTCGTAACCGGTCATGAGCGCGGGCTTTTCAGGCCATAAAACGCGCGGAATGAAGAAATAAAGAGCATCTCGCAGCGAGTTTCCGGGAATGCCATGATCATATTGACTAATGACGAACGCGGCGGCGTTGACCGAACTTAATCGCGCGAAAGATTGCTGAACGTCCCTAGGGTCGCTTTCCGATTTACGTCGATCGAAATACGACGCCAAAACCGTCGCCCTCTCCGAAATTGAAGGCTTATATTCGTCGTCGCCCACGTGAAGGAGGGCCGCTTGCTCTCTAGCGAAGCTCACCCAAGGTTGAAGGAAACTGAAACTCAACCACAATCCCACGCCGGCCACGGCAAGCCTCGTGAATGTGAGCTTGTAGCTGAGCGCGCCGATCACAAACGCCAGCCAGGGCAATAGAGCCCATGTCTTATTGAACATGAGCAGCCCAATGGCGCTTTCGACGCATACCACGCCGCAAAGGCTCGCCACGGCTGTCGTGGATTTAGCAAAACTCCAAATCGCCAGCGTCGAAACCCCGACCAGTTCGAACGCCGCGACATTCATGACAAAGCCGGGAATCACGAAGTTGGTGAGTCCCAGAGAGGCTGGAAGCATGACAAGGTAATTCACCGAGGCGCCGATCAGAAACAATCCGACGCCGATCCGCACAGTGTCTCTCGTGGGACGTATTTCCTGGGTCTTCCGCGCGGGCGTCCCGCTTGGGCCACGGAATTTTTCGAAGATCAGCGCCGAGCCGAGCACGCAAGCCACTCCAACGGCGGACACCAGATTCACCCGCTGGAGATCCCACGGCATGAAAAAATACATCTCTTGCATATACAGCAGAGTGGCGGAATTCGCGATCACGGGCGCGATGGCGCCCACTCCGAAACTCAATGTCGCGGACACGCGGTACCAAAACAGCGGCGCCCAGATCGCTCGCTTTTCCGCCATCGCCATTTGCAGCGCGCTCCCCATCAGCGTCAGGGAGAGCCAAATAGGAGCGATGATGTTCAGCGTGTCTTCGGCGTGCCAATCCCAAACGTCCGCGGCGGCGAGAGTCGTCGCGAGCAGGAATAGCGAGGGGAACTCCCAGGAGTTCGGTTGGATCAGGGGATCCGGCGCGCGGCTCGGCGGGCGGGCGGAGAATCCCCGTTGCATCGAGTGATAGCTCAATCGGACTCCGATTATCCTCTGGAGCGACAGGCGGAATCAGCCGCCATGGATCCTGACCCGTAGTTTCGCGTGTTTTGGCTATTCATGTCAATGCCGCCAAGATCTACAGCGCGCCGCTACATTTTGCTAATTCCCTCCGCCTCATTATTCGGCCACTCAACGCCTATTCATGAAAAAGATTGGCGTGATCACCCATCGCGGGAGGCCGATGTCGCGGATTTCAACGCGACGGTCGGGAATCATGTGGTCAAAAAGCTTACGCTTGACTGGTCCTACGAACGTCACGGGGATCGAATGAAACGTCGCATTACCGTCAAAGCCGGCGCGCGAGCGCTAAAGACCAGTATTCGAAAGAGCGGCGGCTCTCCTGGCGCGCGGACGCCACCCAGATCGAGGGCTAATATCCCGACCGCGGGCGCCGCCTTCGGGCCGATCGCGGCGCACGTCACCAGCGTCCAGCGCGCTTGTTCCAGGCCCAGAGCAGATCCGCGAAACGATCGTATGCGAACCGCGTAACCTCGATCATTCCCGGCGCGCCAAACAGCGTCGCCAGCCATTTTTCGCCCGGCGTTCGTCGCCACACCGCGATGACGACATCGGCGCCGACCAGCAACGCCCCATTTCCGTCGACCGCATGCAGACGTCGCCGCACGTCGTCGACACCGGCCCCAAAGGACGCGAGCGCCTTGGGCTCGAGATTAATGTCGCGAAATTCGATCTCGCCGGCGGCGACCGCCGCGCGCAGGCTCCGCCGTTGCCGGCTTATGCCGGCTTCGCACACCGGGCACTTGCTATTATGCCAGACAATCAACGTGGGCTTGTTCATGGTCGCGCCAACTTACAAGCGAAACTTCCCCGCGCAAATGCCCTCGCGGATCGCCAGGTCGAGCGGGACATAACCGTCGCAGTCCGGCCGCGCGAAATAGAGAGCGTCCTCGATTTGCTCCGGGTCGAAACCCTGCGCGGCGAGCGTCCGCTTTTTATGTTTGAAGGTCTCGGTGACTTCCAGATTCTCGCGAAGGCGCAAAAACAACGGACGGGCGTAAGACGGGAGCGCCGCCTCGACATGCCGGCGTAGCCCGTCGAGCCGGAATCCACTCCCGACCGCCAACGCGGCCATCCCCGCGCGGCCCTCCAATCCCGGCACTTCTACGCCATAAACATTGGCGTCGCGCACGCCGGCAAAGGCCGCGAGCACCTCCGCGACCTCGAAACTCGAGACGTTCTCGCCTTTCCAACGAAAGCTGTCGCCGAGACGATCGGCGAAATAGTAAAATCCTCGCGCGTCCTTGCGCATCAGATCGCCGCTGCGCATCCAGGCGTCGCCGGGCTCGAACACATCGCGCAGGATTTTCTTTTCCGAATCCTCTCGGCTCACATAGCCGTCGAAATTGGCGCCGGAACCCTCTTTCGTTTCGATCCTGGCGATAGCCTCGCCCGTCTCGTCGACACGACAACGAATGCAACGGCCATCCGCGCCTCTTGTCGGGGTCTCTCCCTCCGGCCCGACGGCGATCAGCGCGATTTGAAAGCGATGCGCCAGAAACGCGGGGACGCGGCCGATCGCGCCGGGTTCGCCTTCGACGTTATAAAGAGAAAAATTGCTCTCGGTCGCCGCGTAAAATTCGAGAACGCGGGGAATGGCGAAGCGGCGCTGAAACGGCGTCCATACGTCCGCGCGCAGCCCGTTGCCGACGGCGAGGCGCAGTCCATGACGCGCGTCCGCCTCTTCGGTCGGAGCGTTGAGCAAATAGCGGCAAAGTTCGCCGATATATTGAAACATCGTACATTTTGACGCTTCAACGTCGGTCCAGAAGTTGGAGGCCGAAAAGCGCGCGCGCAACACCACGCCGCCCCCCGCCAGCAGCACCGACCAGACCGCGACGACGCCGCCAACCGAATGATACATCGGCAGACAATTGTACATCCGGTCTTCCGGCCCGGCGTCGGTAAGGCCGGAAAACCACAGGCTCCAGTTCATCAATTTGCGATGGGTGACAATCGCGGCCTTCGGCAAGCCGGTCGTGCCGGACGTGAAAATATACAGAGCGCGATCGCTCAACGTGACCTCGCGCCTTTCGTCCTCGCTCAACGATTCGCCGGAAAGCGAGGCGATCGCCGCTTTGAGACTCTCCGCGCATTGTTCGCGGTCGTGGACGAGGATGCGAAACGGCGCTTCGAGCAGCGCGGCCGCCTCGCCGCATAACGGAGCGAGCGCGTCGGCGACAATCGCCTGGCGAGCGCCAGAGATGCGCAAGCAATGCGCAAGCGCCGGCGCGGAAAGATGGGTGTTGAGCAGCGCGACGACCACGCCGACGCGCGTGAGCCCAAGCCAGATCGCGACATAGTCGGCGCGATTGCCCATCAAGAGCGCGACGACGTCGCCTTTCCGTAGCTCGTTCGCCAACGCCCAGCGGGTATAACGATTCGCGCGCTCGGCGAATTGGAGGAATGACAGACTTTCCAGTTCGTCGATCACCGCGAGAGCGCGCCCGCGCGCGGCGACGACCTCGTCGAAGGCGACCGGCAAGACGCGGCTACGATCCTGTTCGATCGGCGCGGTTCGTTGCAACGCTCGCAGCCAATCCTTATTGGCGGAGCGTGTCTCGGTGCTGTTCTTCGCGCCTTTGGGAACTTCGTCGTTCATGGAGGGATCAATGCATCCGGAGACGAATAATTTGTACTAACAGGCCACGACGCGTCGGGAAAATTTCAACCGCCGCGTCAAAAAGTGACGGAAGCGTGGATAGTTAGGGTTACTGTTTAGTTTCGCTCGCCATTTCGAGCGAGAGAGGGATTATTGACCTATCTGCGTCACACAAGAAGGCGAGAACGCCTCGCTCGGTCCTTCGAAAGATGCTCCGCGCGAGACGGCTAAACCTGTTTTTTAGAAAGGCGCGCGGATGCGCAGCGAGACCATCGCGGTGCATGGCGGATTCGACCATGACCCGACGACCAAGGCGGTCGCCGTTCCGATATACCAGACGGTAGCCTATGAATTCGAGAGCGCCGACCACGCCGCCGCGCTATTCGATCTCGAATCCGAGGGATACCGCTACAGCCGCATCGCCAATCCGACCAACGCGGTTTTGGAGAAGCGCGTCGCCCAGCTCGAAGGCGGAGTCGGCGCGCTGAGCGTCGCCACCGGACAGGCCGCGCTTTACTATGCCTTCGCCAACGTCGCCGACCACGGCGGAAATATCGTCTCCGCGCCCACGCTCTACGGAACGACGCACACGCTTTTGCAGCACCTCTTGCCGCGCCAGGGCATCAACGTTCGCTTCGCCCGGAGCGACGCGCCGGAAGATATGGCGAGCGCCGCCGATGGCGACACGCGAGCTCTGTTTTGCGAGAGCGTCGGCAATCCCGCCGGCAATATTTGCGACGTCGGCGCGCTCGCGAAGCTCGCTCATGAACGCGGCGTCCCGCTGATCGTCGACAATACCGTCGCCACGCCCGTGCTGCTTCGCCCGATCGACCACGGCGCCGACATTGTCGTGCATTCGCTCACCAAATTCATGGGCGGACACGGCGCCACGCTCGGCGGAATCATCGTCGACGGCGGTCGTTTCCGCTGGCGCGACCATCCCGAGCGCTTTCCGATGTTCAACGCGCCGGACGCTTCGTACCACGGGCTGGTCTACGTCGATCACTTCGGCGAGTCGGCCTTTATCGCGCGAGCGCGCAGCGTCTATCAGCGGACAACCGGCGCCGTCCTGCCGGCGCTCTCGGCGTTTTTGCTGTTGCAGGGCATCGAGACGCTGCCGCTTCGCGTCGAGCGGCACGTCGAAAACACCCGCCGCGTCGCCGCCTTCCTGCGCGGGGACCAGCGGGTCGCATGGGTGAATTACGCGGGATTTCCGGATAATCCCAATTACGCGATGGCCAGGAAATATCTGGGCGGCCGAGCACCTTCCCTGCTTACCTTCGGAGTGAGGGGCGGGCTTGACGCGGGCAAGGCGTTTTACGACGCCCTGAGACTGGTCAAGCGACTGGTCAACATCGGCGATGCAAAATCGCTCGCCTGCCACCCGTCGTCGTCGACGCATCGTCAGATGTCGCCGGCCGAACAGGCTCAAGCCGGCGTCACGCCCGAGATGATCCGTTTGAGCATCGGCATCGAACACATCGACGACATCGTCGAGGATCTCGACCGGGCGTTGGCCGCGGCCTCCGACCTCGCGCCGCGGGTTTCGGCGGAGGAGCGGGTGTGACATGAACATGATCGCCGCTCGCGAATCCTTTGACGGTCAACCGCTCGAAATCGCGCTGATCAATAATATGCCGGATCAGGCGAGCGAGGCGACCGCGGCGCAGTTCGCAAGCCTGGCGCGCGCCGGCGCGCGGGATATTCCGTTTCGTTTGCGCTGCTACACGCTCCCCACCGTGCCGCGCGGCAAAGTCGCGCGCGAGGCTCTCGCGCGAACTCACGAAGACATCGCGGCGCTCTATGCGCGCGGCGCCGACGCGCTGATCGTAACGGGAACCGAGCCGCGCGCCGAGAGACTGGAAGACGAGCCTTATTGGAGTGAATTCTCGCGTCTGGTCGAATGGGCGCGCGTCCACACCACCTCCGCGCTATGGTCCTGTCTCGCCGCGCATGGCGCGATTCTCCGGCTCGACGCCGTGCGGCGGCGCGGCGCGAAGGCCAAGATTTTCGGTGTTTTCACGTGCGAGGTCGCGGCGGACGATTGGGCGACGCGGGGAGCCGCGGGTCAAATCCTTGTTCCCCATTCGCGCTACAACGGCTTGTCGCGAACCGACCTCGTTCGATGCGGCTATCGCATATCGTCGTGGTTCGGGGATGTGGAAGTCGACACCTTTTGGCGGCGCGAGCCGAGTCTCTTTGTGTTCACCCAGGGTCATCCGGAATATGACGCCGACACCTTGGCGCGCGAATACCGCCGCGACGTTCTGCGGTTCTTGACCGGCGAAAGCAATTCTCTTCCTTCGCCGCCAATAAATTACTTCTCCGACGAGACCCTGGCGGCGCTCGACGAATTGGCGCGGTCCGCCAAATCGATCAATCGCCGACGTCTGGCCGAACGGTTCAGCCGGATCATCGAGCTTGAAACGCCAGGCCATGCCTGGTCGAACGATGCGGCGAATCTCTATCGCAACTGGCTGACGGAAGTCGCGACCCAGCGACTGCGAGGCAGATCCGCGCAAGCTATCGCGTAAATTCCTCGATGAGATCGGCGATACGTTCGATGGAACGAAGGTGCGCCGGCAGGAGTTTCGATCCGGGGATCATGATATCGAACTCGGCTTCGACCGCGAGCACGAGATTTACCATGTCCATGGAAGTAAGCCCGAATGATCCTAATGCGCGCAATCTTTCTTAATATGTAGAGATTTACATTAACCCTTTCGTGATCAAGATGGTATTAATTATAGCGTTTGCACAGACCCGCGCGTATTCTTGCATGAGGGCTTGGGGAGTAGACCAGCGCGTCGCTCCTCGTCCGAGCATCGTGGCAATTTCGGCGAGCAGCGCCGTCATTCGACGGGGCGGCGTTCCTGGTCGGCGGAGTTCCCGAGAGAATATGAGGCGCGAAACAACTATACGGCCAAGATCCTTTTCGCCCGGGAGGTCTTCATGAACGTCGCGATCCAACCGCTCCAGGAAAGCCGGGACGAACAGAAGATCATGCTTGATCATCTATTCCGACCCATGGGCGTCGACGGGGTCCATGCGCGCACGGCGGTATATGAAAACGTCGTGGAAGGTTTGCAGCGCGCGATTTCGGGCGAACGTCCCGAGCGCGCCGAAGTGATGCGTTTTCCGCCGGTGATGAGCCGGCGGCAACTCCAGGACGCCGGCTATCTCGCGAGCTTTCCGCAGCTTCTGGGTTGCGTCTGCGCCTTGCATGGAACGGAACGCGAAATCCTCGCGGCCGCCAACCGCCACAACACCGGGGAAGACTGGACCCGGGATGCGAGCGGCACGGATCTCGTTCTAACTCCCGCGGCCTGCTATCCCGTTTATCCGATAACGGCCGCCCGCGGCGCGACGCCGGCCGAGGGTTACGTCTTCGATGTCGCGGCGGATTGCTTTCGCCATGAACCCTCGCGCGATCTGGATCGGCTGCAGTCCTTTCGCATGCGGGAATTCGTGCGCATCGGCTCGCCGGAACAAGTTCTCGCCTTCCGCGCGAGCTGGATGGAGCGCGCGCGCGTGATCGCAGCGAAACTCCGCCTACCGTTCGGAATCGAAGCCGCCAGCGATCCCTTCTTTGGCCGCGTCGGACAGTTCATGGCCGCGAGTCAGCTCGAAGATACGCTCAAATTCGAGTTGCTGATTCCCATTCGGGCCGCGGCGAAGCCCACCGCCTGCATGAGCTTCAATTATCACAAGGATCACTTCGGAAAGATATTTGGCATCGCCGACGCGCGGGGCGACTCCATGCACACGGGCTGCGTCGCGTTCGGCGTGGATCGGCTCGCGCTTGCGTTATTCGCGACTCACGGACTCGAGCCAAGCGCTTGGAGCGACGACGTGCGCGGCTATCTCGGCCTCGACCCTCTTTAACCACCATGCCTTCACATCAATGGAGTTCGCTTTGCCAATGAGCAAGAAAATCGAATTTAGCATCGCCGATCACGCGCAATTGCGGCCCGCGCCCATTAACCCCGAATGGATTATCGAAGGCGCGCCCTTCGCGCGCAACGCATTACTGTCGAAAAGCGCCGATGATAGCGCGTTCACTTTGGTCTGGGACTGCACGAGGGGCCTCTTTGACTGGCATTACAGCATCGACGAGACGGTCTTTATCCTCGAAGGTTCGGTGATGGTCGAGGACGAGGCCGGTGTGATCCGCGTCCTCGAGGCGGGAGCCACCGCGTTTTTCCCGGCGGGGTCGCGCGCCCGATGGCGGGTGGAAACCTATGTCCGAAAGGTCGCCTTCTGCCGCAAACCCATGCCGCGCGGTTACGTGTTCGCGCGAGATGTCGCCAAGGCGGCCCTGGAAAAGTTCGGCTTTCGCAAGCCGGGTTCGGCGAACGACATGGAAATGTTCTCCGTCGCCAGCTGATCCACGAGGCCGTTTCGCGCAATCGATAAGCGGGGAAGGTTTCCCCGCGTGAACCGAGGTTCGACATGACGCACTCCCAAAGCGCCGCGCGCGCGCCGACACGAACCTGGACCTATTTCGACGGGGTCTGGCGCGAGGGCAACGTGCCGATTCTCGGCGTCCGCGCGCATGGCGCCTGGCTCGGTTCGGTCGTCTTTGACGGCGCCCGCGCCTTCGAAGGCGTGACGCCCGATCTCGACAGGCATCTCGCTCGCGTGAACCGCTCGGCGACGAATATGTTGCTCGATCCAGTGGTGACGGTCGAGCGCTGGCGTGAACTCGTCGCCGACGGCCTGCGACGCTTCCCACGGGACGCTCAGCTCTACATTCGTCCGATGTATTGGCCGGAGCAGGGTCTCGGCGGCGGCGTGCGTTTCGATCCCTCGACGACCAACTGGTGCCTGTCGATTTACGAGGCGCCGATGCCGCCGCCGCGCGGCGGCGCGGTGACCTTGTCGCCCTATCGCCGACCCACCGCCGAATCGGCGCCCGTCGACGCCAAGGCCAGCTGCCTTTATGCCAACGGCGCGCGGGCGTTGATCGAGGCCGCGAGACGCGGCTTCGACAATTGCCTGATGCTGGACGCGCTCGGCAATGTCGCGGAATTCGCCAATTCCAACGCCTTCATGGTCAAAGACGGCGTCGTGTTCACGCCGGCGCCGAACGGAACTTTTCTCGACGGCGTGACGCGTCAGCGCGTGGTCGGTCTGCTGCGCGGAGCCGGCGTCGAGGTGGTCGAAACGATTCTCTCCTATCGCGATTTCGCGGCGGCCGACGAAATTTTCTCGACCGGCAATTTTCAAAAAGTCGCGCCGATGACGCGCATCGACGACCGGGAACTGCCGCTGGGGCCCATATACGAAAAGGGCCGCGCGCTCTATTGGGAGTTCGCGCATCAAACGACGTCGCGATTACGCGCGGCGTCTTGAGGGAATCCGCGCTCTAACGCCCCGCCAATGCCTCTTCCCGAATCGCCGCGAGACTGGCGGTCGGCGTGATTCGGTCCAGGTCCATCTTCACGTGCATGATCGCTGGAAGTTTTGACGCGCGCGCGGCTTCGAAGGCGCGCGCGAAATCCGCCGTCTTCTCGACCGTGATCCCGAAGCCGCCGAACGCCCGCGCATAGGCGGCGAAATCGGGATTGCGCAAATCAGTCGCGATCACCCGTCCGGGAAAATGCCGCTCCTGATGCATGCGGATCGTGCCGTAGCTGGCGTTGTCGCAGACGATGACAATGATCGGCAGTCCGTATTGCACGGCGGTCGCGAATTCCTGCCCGTTCATCAGAAAATCGCCGTCGCCATTGATCGACACGACCAGCCGGTCCGGAAAAAGCTGCTGCATCGCCACAGCCGCCGGCACGCCATAGCCCATGCTGGCCGACGTGGGCGCGATATGCGTCGCGAAGCGCCGGAAACGGTAATAGCGATGAATCCAGGAGGCGTAATTGCCCGCGCCATTGCAGATAATGGCGTCGTCGGGAAGATTTTCGCTCAGCCACATCATCATCATCGCGAGATCGACATCGCCGGAGGGTTCGCTCCGCGACGAAAAATCGAGATAATTTTCGTGCGCGCCGCTCGTCCTTTCGCTCCAGGGAATATTCCTCGCCGGAGACAGGGCGGCGAGCGCCCGCGCGAAGGCGCGCGGCGTCGCGTGAACAGCGAGATCGGGCCTGTAGACCCTGCCAAACTCCTCGGCTTGCGGATAGACATGAACGAATGTCATGCGCGGCGAGGGAATGTCGAGCAGCCGGTAGGATTGCGAGGGAATCTCTCCAAGCCTTCCGCCAACGACCAGCAGGAGATCGCTTTCTTGAACCAGCTTTACGAGCGCGGGATTGGCGTTCAGGCCGAGATCGCCGGCGTAACGCGGATCGCGCGCGTCGAACAACGGCAGGCGGCGGTAACTCGTCGCCACGGGCAGATCGAAGCGCTCGGCGAATTCGTGCATGAGGCCGCGAGCTTCCTCATCCCAACGCGTTCCCCCGAGAATAAGCATCGGGCGCGACGAAGACCCGATCAGCCGCTCCAGTTCGCGCATGACATCCGCCGACGGCGCGGTTTCCACGACCAGGGCGGGCGGATGAGGCTTCACGCGAACGCGCTCCTCCAGCATGTCCTTCGGCAACGACAGGACCACCGGACCGGGACGACCCGCTTGAGAGAGAGCGAAGGCGCGGGAAACGAATTCGTTCACGCGGGACGCGTCGTCGATCTCGGCGACCCACTTGGCTTGCCCGCCGAACATGGCGCCATAATCGACTTCCTGAAACGCCCCGCGACCGCGCACGGAACGCTCGACTTGTCCGATAAAAAGAATCATCGGGGTTGAATCATGGCTCGCCACGTGCACGCCGGCGAAAGCGTTGGCCGCGCCCGGGCCGCGCGTGACAAAACAAATTCCGGGCTTGCCCGTCGCCTTGCCATAGGCGTCGGCCATCATCGCGGCGCCGGCCTCGTTGCGGCAGACGGTAAGCGGAAGCTCGCGTTCGTAGCAGGCGTCGAGAACGGACAAGTAGCTCTCGCCCGGCACGCAAAACACCCGGTCCACGCCTTCAATCGTCAGCTGATCGACAAGCGCGCGCGCGGCGCTGGCTTCGAATGTCGGTTGTCGCATGGGTCTCCCGATTCTCAATACGCCGCGAGCGGCTCGCGAGCCCGCGGTCTTTCGTTCACCATTCGCCGCCGAACGACTTGCGCGGAGCCCATAAAAAGAGAAATCTATTGAAACTCTGACAATAGCGAGGCCGATTCCGTGTCGATACGGTCCAAGATAATCTCCCAGATTGAAAATGTCGCCGCCGAGCAAAAAAAGAAAATCCCTCCCCTGAAGGATGATCTCGGGCTGGCCGATTCCGGACTCGATTCCCTGTGTTTCGCGATCCTGGTGGCGCGCCTCGAAGACGAACTCGGCGCCGATCCTTTTACGGCGTCCGATGAAGTTTATTTTCCAAAGACTCTTGGAGAGTTCATTGGACTCTATGAACACGGCGCGCGCTGATTCGAGCTGCTTGCGCGAGTTGGCGTTGCGCCGGCCGGGCCTGCGTCTCGACTCGCTTGGCGCGAGCTTTCGCGGCGACGAGATCGCGGCGTCGACGATCTTTCCGGGTCGCCGGCGCGAGCTGGCCGGAAAGTCGGTGCTGATCGGCGCCCAATCGCAAATCGCCAGCGCGCGCGCGCTCCTGGAACTCGACGGTCTCGCGGGACGGCTCGTGATCTGTCCGCCCGATTTCTCGCCGGTGCAACTCGCCAGCGTCATCGCGCAAGCTGACGTGGACGCCATCGTCAGCGATTCGCCTGACAAGGATTTCGGCGCGCGGCGACCGATCTTTCATTGCGAGGATCCGGTCCCCTCGGAAGAGTCCGCGCCGTCGCCACGCGTCGCCAGTCAATGGGTTTTGCCAACATCGGGAACCACCGGCCCGCCCAAACTGGTCGCGCATCGCCTCGATCGGCTTCTCGGCGCCGTTGAGACGACGAACGAAGCGCCGCCGGTTTGGGCGACGTTCTACGACATCCGCCGCTACGGCGGCCTCCAGATCTTCCTGCGCGCCTGCGTCGCGGGCGCCCAACTGGTCATCTCCGACGCGGACGAGTCGCTCGGCGACTATCTGGCCCGTTGCGCGAACAGCGGGGTCAGCCATATTTCCGGAACGCCCTCGCATTGGCGACGGCTGTTGATGAGCCCTCATGGCCATCTGATCGACCCCGCCTATGTTCGTCTCTCCGGCGAAATCGCGGACCGAGCCATTCTCGACGCGCTGCGCGCCGCCTATCCAAAGGCCGTCATCACTCATGCCTACGCCTCGACCGAGGCGGGCGTCGGCTTCGAGGTGCGGGATGGACGCGAAGGATTCCCGGCGGCGCTGCTTCAAGCCAGTGGCGGAGTCGAAATGCGCCTGCGGGGCGGCTCCCTCCATATTCGCTCCAACCGAACCGCCTTGGAATATATCGGCCGCGAGGATTTGAAGCTTCTAGACGACGATGGCTTCGTCGACACCGACGACATGATCGAGCAAAGGGGCGACCGCTGCTTTTTCAGGGGACGACGGGCCGGCGTCATCAACATCGGCGGGTTGAAGGTGCATCCCGAGGAAGTCGAACAAATCATAAATCAACATAGCGAAGTCCGCGCGTCGCGCGTGACCGCGCGAAAAAATCCGATCATGGGCGACCTCATCGTCGCCGAGGTGACGCGAAAGGACGCCGAGGCGCCGACCGAGAAGACCGCGCTGGAAGCCGAGATTCTCGAACTGTGCCGCGCCCGCCTGCCGCGCCACATGGTTCCCGTCACGATTCGTTTCGTCCCCGCGCTCGAAATTCTCGCGAGCGGCAAATTGGCGCGTCGTCATGCGTAACGTCGTGGTCACCGGCGGAAGTCGGGGTTTGGGACTATCCATCGCGCGCCGCCTCGTTCGCGACGGTTATCGGGTGATCGCCGTCGCGCGGCGCGAGAGCGACGCCTTGCGCGGCGAGATCGCCGCCGCGCCGCCTGGCGCCTTGGTTTTCGCGCCTTTCGATCTGTCGGAGATCGACGCGTTGCCCAGCTTCGTCGCGGCGCTCAAAAAGCAGCATGGCGCGCCCTATGGTCTCGTCAACAACGCGGGGATTGGAACCGAGGGCCTGTTGGCGAACATGCATAATTCGCAAATCGAAACGCTGTTGCGGGTCAATGTGACGGCGCCGATCATGCTGACCAAATACATCGCCCGGCAGATGATGGCGGGCGGAGGCGGCCGCATCGTCAACATGTCCTCGGTCATCGCCACGACAGGTTATAATGGCCTTAGCGTCTATGGCGCGAGCAAGGCCGCCTTGATCGGCTTCACGAAGTCGCTCGCGCGAGAACTCGGACGCCTCGACATCACCGTCAACGCCGTCGCCCCGGGCTTCGTCTCCACCGAATTGACCGCCTCGTTGACGGACGAGGATCGGGGCAGGATCGCCGCCCGCTCCGCCCTGCGGCGTCTCGCCGAACCCGCCGACGTGGCCAACGCCGTCAGCTATTTGCTGGCGGACGACGCGCGCAACATCACGGGCACAGTGCTCACCGTCGACGCGGGCGCGACGGCTTAAAGTGTTTTCGAGCGAAGTGGGAACCGGTTCGCGTGAAGAAAACACGATAAAATAAGCAGTCTATGGTTCCTCGGACAGATAGCGCTTCCAGATCGGCGCCTTGCCAAGGCCCGCCGCGAAAGCGCGATGCGCCTCGTCTTCACGCTCGGTGAGACGGCTCGCGAGCGGCGCTGGTCTTTGCCGAAGCAGTTGCGCGTTGGATTGCGCGGCGACCTTTCGCTCGACGCTCAGCGACATCACCGTCTGACGCCCGCCCATCAGTTCCGCGTAGACTTCCGCCAGCAAATAGGAGTCGAGCAAGGCGCCGTGTTTTTCGCGCCGCGATGTGTCGACCCCATAACGCTGGCACAGGGCGTCCAGCGAGTTCGAGGCGCCGGGATGGCGCCGCCTGGCGAGAGCAAGCGTATCGACGACATTGACCTGTTCGATCGGCGGCAGATCGAGACGCGAAAGCTCGGCGTTCAGGAAGCGCACGTCGAATTCCGCGTTGTGAATGATCAGTCGCGCGCCCTCGACGAATTCGCGAAAGGCGTCGACGATCTCGGCGAATTTCTTGTGCCCGGCGAGAAACTCCCGCGAAAGGCCATGCACGCGAAAGGCCTCTTCGGGCATGTCCCGTTCGGGATCGATGTAGACGTGAAACGTTCGGCCCGTCGGAATGAGATTGCCGATTTCCACCGCGCCGATTTCGACGACCCGATCTCCCTTCGCGGGATCGAGGCCGGTGGTTTCCGTGTCGAGTACGATTTCCCGCATCAGGCCTTTCGCGCCTCCCTGGATCCCAGCGTCCTCAAAATCGCGCGCACTTCGCCGCGCGCGGCGTCAAGTCCCGCGTCGGTGTGAACGATGAAGTCCGCGCGTCGGCGCTTTTCGGCGTCGGGCGTCTGACGAGCCAGAATGGCCCTAAATTTTTCTTGCGTCATGTTTGGCCGCGCCAATACGCGGGAACGTTGCACGGATTCCGGCGCGCTGACGACGACTATGGCGTCGACGTCCTTGTCCGCGCCAGTCTCGAACAGCAAGGGAATGTCGAGGACGGCGATTTTCGCGCCGCGCCGCGTCTCTTCCTCCAGAAATCGCCGTCGTCCTTCCCAGACCAGGGGATGCACGATCGCTTCCAGCCGCTTCATCGCCTCCGCGTCGCCGAGCACCGCGCGCGACAGCCGCTCGCGATCGACCACGCCGTCGACCGTGACCCCGGGGAAGGCGCGCTCCAGTTCGAGCGCGGCCGGTCCGCGATAGATTTCGTGCACGAGTCGATCCGAATCATAGACCGGCGCCCCCTCCGCGCGAAACATATCCGCCGTGGTGGATTTCCCCATGCCGATCGAGCCGGTCAAGCCGAGCAGCAGCATGATCGACTTCTCTCTCGCGTCGAACTAGCCAAGAAGCGCTCCTTCGCGTCGCAAGGCATCGAGAATCGGCAACAGCGGCAGTCCAAGGATCGTCCAATGATCTCCGGTCATCGCTGAGAACAGATGTACCCCCATTCCCTCGACTTGATAGGCCCCCGCGCTGGTCAAGGCGGCTTCGCCGACCGAAGCGAGATAGACGTCTATGAACGGGCGCTCCAGCGGCCGCATCCGTATGTCGGCGTGGGAAATATTCTCGAATAGCACAATGCCGTCGCGCGCCAGCGCCACCGCCGAATGCAATCGATGCGCGCGTCCGGCGAGAAACGCGAGTTGCCGCGCGGCTTCGTCCAAATCACTGGGCTTGCCGAACATTCTCTGCTCGCAACTCGCGGCCTGATCGGCTCCGATCACGAAGAATCGGGGATTATCAGCGGAAATCTTCAACGCCTTGGCCCGCGCGAGCTCGGAAACGACCTCGTCAGCGCCTCCGCCCTCGCTCAAAATCCGCCGCTCGATCGCGCGCTCATCGATCTCGGCGGGTGAAACCTCGAAGGGAATGCCGGTTTGGCTGAGAGCGACGCGCCGACCCTGACTTTTCGAAGCGAGAATCAGGGGCTTGGGACATAGCCAAAATCCGCCGCGGGGCGTCGAGCCTTCGACCGCCGGCATATCGGGAGATCCATCCACAGGGGCCGCGCCAATCCGAGTTTACCGGGGACAACTTGAGCCGGTTTTCGTTTCGAGTGTATAGACGGGGATAACCTTCGCCAATCCTCAACAGGTTTAAAACTGTCGATAAAGAT
This sequence comes from Methylocystis sp., assembly GCA_049583305.1. Classification (GTDB taxonomy): domain Bacteria; phylum Pseudomonadota; class Alphaproteobacteria; order Rhizobiales; family Beijerinckiaceae; genus Methylocystis. The sequence goes on along the minus strand of JBAUVQ010000395.1, from coordinate 2,128 downwards.
TCACCCAATCGCGATCCTATGTGGGAGACCCGGCGGCGGGCTCGGCCTCCTCCACGAACGATTTAATTAACTATTTGTTAACAATAGAAATTTATCAAAATTTACACATATTAACAGGCCCGGGATAACGTTATCGGGCGGGCGCGAGCTGTGGAAAATTGGTTAATTGGCGTTAACATGTGTTTTCCCGCCTGTAATAAAAATTAGTTAATTTTCTATTAATAAAATTCTTTATTTTTATAAGGAAGCGGTTTAGCTCCTAGCACGCTCGGTGAACGAAGCGTTTAGAGGCAGATGCGCGTCTTCGCGCCAGTTTGGACGCTTTCCCAATGAATGAAGAAAAGCCGCTCCTCTCGGTTTTGAGCGGAAGAAAAATGACGGTTCCGCCGCTTTGGCTCATGCGCCAGGCGGGACGTTATTTGCCGGAGTATCGGGAGTTAAGGGCAAAGGCTCCAAGTTTCCTCGATTTCTGCTACTCGCCGCCAGCCGCTGCGGAAGCGACTCTGCAACCGATACGGCGCTTCGGTTTCGACGCGGCCATCCTGTTCAGCGATATTTTGGTCATTCCCGACGCTCTCGGACAAAAGGTCTCCTTCGAGAGCGGAGCGGGTCCAAGATTGGATGCGATCGAGACGCCGGAGGGGTTGTCGCGACTGCGCGAGACCGTCGATCTCGGTCGTCTGACGGCGGTTTTCGAGACCGTGGACCGGGTGAAGACGGCTTTGCCCGAACGAACCACATTTATTGGTTTTTGCGGGGCGCCCTGGACGGTGGCGAGCTACATGATCGCCGGACACGGCACGCCCGATCAGGCGCCGGCGCGCTTATTCGCGTATCGGCATCCCCAGGCGTTCGAGGGGCTCATCGAAAAGCTCGTCGACGCTTCGGTTGAGTATCTGCTGCGGCAGATCGACGCCGGCGTGGAGGTGGTGCAGATTTTTGACAGCTGGGCAGGGGTGCTTCCGACCCAGGAATTCGACCGCTGGGTATTCTCTCCGGTCCGAAAAATGGTCGCGCGGATCAAGGCGGAGCGGCCGGGAACGCCGGTGATCGCCTTCGTGCGCGGCGCCGGGACTCATCTTCCGCGGCTAGTGGAGGAACTCGGCGCCGACGCATACGGGCTCGAAACGGCGGCCGATCCGGTCTGGGCCGCGCGCGAGACGGGGGGCCGCGCGGTGTTGCAGGGAAATCTCGATCCATTGGCCTTGCTCGCCGGCGGCGCGGCGCTCGACCGGGAAGTCGCGTCAATCCTGAGAGCTTTCGACGGTTATCCGCATATCTTCAATCTAGGCCACGGCATTTTGCCTCAGACGCCCATCGTGCATGTCGAGCGATTGGTCGAGCTGGTCCGTAATTCGAAGGGTTGAAAAATGTATCTTTGGATCAAAGCCCTGCATGTCATCGCCATCGTCTCGTGGATGGCCGGCCTGTTGTATCTGCCGAGGCTGTTTGTCTATCACGCGGGCGTCGGTCCCGGCGCGCAGTCGGAATTGTTCAAGACGATGGAGCGCAAGCTGCTGCGTTTCATCATGATGCCGGCGATGGTGCTGTCCTGGATCACGGGACTTACCCTGGCGGTTCAAGGCGCTCATTATCACGCGATCTGGTTCCACTCGAAAATGCTGGCGGTCGTGCTGCTGACGGCCGTGCATTTTTACGACGGCTTTCTCCAAAAGGCCTTCGCCGAGGATCGCAACACGCGCTCGTCGAAATTTTTCCGCTTCTATAACGAGGCGCCGACCGTGCTGATGATCGCGATCGTGATTTTTGTGATCGTGAAGCCTTTTTAAGCGGGACGCGGGCGCGGTCCGTGGATTTCGCCCGGGTTTTGATTCTCGGAAATTGCGGCTCTGGCAGGAGCTGGCTGTTCCGGGAAAATGGCGAGGAGCTTAAGTTTCGCGGCGGGAGGCGCGAGAATGGCCTGCCGAGATCGGAGCGCCTTGGCGTTTCGAGATTGTTTCCGCGTCATCTTGCTTTCCGCATCGAAAAGGTCTAATCAAAGCCCGCCCCTCCTTACGGCGGATTGTCGTTTCTAGCGACCGCCGTTTCAAACGGCGCTTCGGGAGCTTTTTCCCGCCCCCTGCCGTCCCGTCCTCCTCCTTTATCCGATCGCCTATCGATTCGAGGC
>JBAUVQ010000394.1:0-3806 GCA_049583305.1 Methylocystis sp. | reverse complement strand
GTGCGAATCGCGGCGGGCGCGCACATCGAGCGGCCGATCGCGATCGTGAACATGATCGGCGCCGGCGTTTCCGCCTTTACGCGCAACGTGGTCATCGTCGGCGAGGGCGCGCGCGCGACGATCGTCGAAGTGGCGATGCCGATTCCCGACGGCGCGCAAGAGAATTGCGCGCTGACGCTGAGCCTCGGCGCGGGAGCCAGGGTCGAGCACATCGGCGATTTCTGCTTTGGACAACCGACGGCCGTGCGAGTCTATTCGCTCCTCGCGACCTTGGCCGAAGACAGCTTCCTCAATTCGACCGCGCTCATCTGGGGCGGCGGGCTCACGCGCCGCCAGGTCTTCGCGAAGCTCGGAGGCGCGCGCGCGGAAGCGCGCTTCAACGGCGCCATGCTTCTCGCCGGGCGCGATCATGCCGACACGACATTGCTTCTCGAACACGATGCGCCGAACGGCAAGAGCCGCGAGCGGTTCCGCGCCATTGTCGACGACGAGGCGACGGGCGTTTTCCAAGGCAAGGTGTCGGTCGCGCAAGCGGCGCAAAAGACCGATGGATCGATGCAGTCCAAGGCGCTGCTGCTGTCGTCCGGCGCGACGATGAACAACAAGCCGGAGCTCGAAATTTTCGCCGACGACGTCGTTTGTGGCCATGGCGCGACTTGCGGCCGACTGGACGCCGAACAGCTCTTTTATCTGATGGCGCGCGGGCTGCCGCGCGACGTGGCGGAGGCGTTGTTGATCGAGGGCTTCGCGAGCGAGGCCATGACTGAAATCGAACATTCGGTCCTGCGCGAGGAAATGACCGCGAAAATCTCCGCTTGGCTGACAAGGCGCAAGCTTCGTTCGGAGGGTGACGCGACATGAATCAACAATTTTTCCCGACGGTGAGCGCGCCCGTCTTCGACGTGGAGGTGATCCGCGGCGATTTCCCGATCCTCGCCGAACGCCCCTACGGCAAGGAGCTGGTCTATCTCGACAACGCGGCGTCGGCGCAAAAACCAAGACAGGTCATCGAGCGGCTGACGCAATTCTACGAGCATGAATACGCCAATGTGCATCGCGGGCTGCACTACCTCGCCAACGCCGCGACCGAGGGGTTCGAAAACGCGCGCGAGTCGACGCGGCGCTTCCTCAACGCGGCCTCCGTGGACGAAATCATCTTTACTCGGGGCGCCACCGAGGCGATCAATCTCGTAGCCGCCTCTTATGGCCTCGCCCATATCAACGAGGGCGACGAGATCATATTGTCGCTGATGGAGCATCACTCCAACATCGTGCCGTGGCATTTTTTGCGCGAGCGCAAGGGCGCGGTGTTGAAATGGATCGAGGTCGACGACGACGGCGTGTTCCCGCTGGACGCGTTCGAGAAGCTCATCACCAAGCGCACGAAGATCGTGGCGCTGACGCATATGTCGAATGTCGTGGCGGCGCCGGTTCCGATCGCGGAAGTCGCGCGCGTCGCCCACGCGCACGGCGTTCCGGTGCTGGTCGACGGCTCGCAGGGCGCGGTGCATCTCGACGTGGACGTGCAAGCGCTGGATTGCGATTTTTATGTCGTGACCGGCCACAAGCTCTATGGGCCGACCGGAATCGGCGCGCTTTACGGCAAGCGAAAGTGGCTCGAAAGCCTGCCGCCGTTCTGCGGCGGCGGCGAGATGATCGAAGCCGTCACGCGCGAGACCGTGACTTACGGCGCGCCGCCGCAGCGGTTCGAGGCGGGCACCCCGCCGATCGCCCAGGCGGTGGGGCTCGGCGCGGCGCTGGATTATATGGAGAGCCTCGGCCGGGCGGCGATTCGCGCTCATGAGGCCGATCTCACCGCCTACGCCCACGAGCGGCTGACGGAAATCGGGGGCTTGCGCATCTATGGACGAGCGAGGGACAAAGGGCCTATTCTGGCGTTCAACATGGACGCGGCCCATGCGCACGATATCGCGACCGTGATCGACCGCGCCGGCGTCGCCGTGCGCGCGGGCACGCATTGCGCAATGCCCCTGCTGGCGCATTACGGCGCGACGTCGAGTTGTCGCGCCTCCTTCGCGCTCTATAACACGCGCGGAGAAATCGACCGGCTCGCGGAGGCGCTGATCCGGGCGCGCGCGTTATTTTCATGACGGAGGCGAGCTTGAACAAGGCGGAAGCGGTGGACACGACTGGAGCGGGCGCGGCGGCGATCGGCGCCATGACGGCGAGCCGCGATTCCGAGGCCGTCGAGCGGCTCTCCGCTGAGATCGTCAAGGCGCTGAAGACGGTCTTCGATCCGGAAATTCCCGCCGACGTGTACGAACTCGGGCTGATCTACCGCATCGACATCGCCGACGACGGAAACGTCGAAATCGACATGACGCTGACCGCGCCCGGCTGTCCGGTGGCCGGCGAAATGCCGATCTGGGTGCGAAACGCGGTGAGCGCGGTGCCGGGCGTCGTCGACGTGAATGTGCGCATGGTCTTCGATCCGCCGTGGGATCAGAGCCGCATGTCCGACGAGGCCCGCGTCGCGCTGGACATGTGGTGAGGCGAGAGGTTTTGTGATGACCGTTCCGGCGCCAAAAATCGGCGCGGTGTTGGAGACGGCGATCTACGTGGACGATCTCGCGCGCGCCGGGCGATTCTATGAGGATACGCTGGGGCTAAAGCCGATGCTGCGCGATTCGCGCATGTGGGCGTTCGATTGCGGACCGGGTAGCGTGCTGCTGGCGTTTTTGCGCGGGACCACGTCCGAGACGATTCATCTGCCGGGCGGCGCGATCCCGCCGCACGAGGGGGAGGGGCGGCTACATTTCGCGTTTCGCGTCGCGACGGCCGATCTTCCGGCCTGGGAGGCGCGGCTCGCCGCGACCGGCGTTGGCATCGAGGCGCGGATGAACTGGCCGCGCGGGGGAACGAGTCTTTACTTTCGCGACCCCGATCACAATCTGGTGGAGTTGGCGACGCCCGGCCTGTGGGCGAATTATTAAAGTGCTTTCGGCAAAAGTGGACCCCGGTTTTGCCTTTCGAAAGCACGACAAAATAAAGGGACCGAGAGTCTTGCGGGTTCAATCGGAACCGGCAAGACTCGAGAGTGCGCTCGGGCGCATCGAAAGATAAACTGGAGATAATCATGGGCCTCGCCCCGTCGTTCAATGTGCTGAGCCTCAGCCCCGCCGCCGCCGATCGCGTGCGCGGGTTGCTCAAGGCCGCGCCGTCGCCGGCGACCGGCCTGCGGGTCGGCGTCGAAAAGGGCGGCTGCGCCGGCATGTCCTATAAAATGGCGCTGGATGAACCTATGCCCGGCGACGAAGTGGTGGAGCAGGACGGCGCCCGCGTCATCGTCGACGCCAAGGCGTTGCTTTTTCTGCTGGGGACGCGAATGGACGTGAAGACGGACAAGTTCTCCTCGACCTTCGTGTTCGAAAACCCCAACCAGACCTCGGCCTGCGGCTGCGGGGAGAGCGTCGCGCTGACCCCCGCCGATCCGACGCGATTGGGGTAGGCGCTCGACGAGGCGACCCCGCGACCGTTAGCTTTTCGTTTACCTAGAAGCTTCGTAAGTTCGACGCGACATTACTCTTTAAAATCTTTCTTCAGCTTCCAACGACCAAGCTATCGCACGCTCAAAGTGTCGGAGTAGCTTGATGTTGTTTTCTAGTCCGCGTTCGTCGCACCTTCTCGTTAGCGCCTTATTGGCGGTCGCGGTGGGATTCGTGTGGGCGCCTCCGACCAGCGTGGCGCGAGATCGACGCCAATTCGACCACGAGATGGACATCCCCGTGCTGTCGGCTCCGACACGGCACGGGTTCGACGACATCATCGTGCAGATGGCTCCCTTG
>JBAUVQ010000393.1:0-9022 GCA_049583305.1 Methylocystis sp. | reverse complement strand
GGACGTGCTCGTCAAGGCCGCTTTCGACAAAGTGGTTGGGACGCTTTGTCTGATCGCGCTCTCCCCGGTCATGCTCGCTGTCGCCGCCGCCGTGAAGCTCGACTCGCCCGGACCGGCGTTGTTCAAGCAATCGCGATATGGCTTCAACAATGAGAAGATCGAGGTCTATAAATTCCGCTCCATGTTTGTCGATCAACTTGACGCGGGCGCGAAGAGGCTGGTCACCAAAACCGATCCGCGCGTGACTCGCGTCGGTCGGTTTATTCGCAGAACGTCGCTCGACGAGCTGCCGCAATTGTTCAACGTGGTGTTCAAAGGCAATCTCTCCCTGGTGGGACCACGCCCCCACGCGATGCACGCCCGCGCCGCGGACCATCTTTACAACGACGTCGTCGACGGTTATTTCGCGCGACACCGCGTCAAGCCGGGGATAACCGGCTGGGCGCAAGTCAACGGCTGGCGTGGCGAAACCGACACGCCGGAGAAGATTCAAAAGCGCGTCGAATACGATCTCGACTATATCGAGAACTGGTCGCTGTTGCGGGACATATATATTTTGGTTTTGACCCCATTTGCTTTAGTGAAGGGCCGCAACGCCTATTGAACGGCCGCGCCGCCCGCGCGGCGTAGCCATTTTCGCGGAGAAACCATGCGTCGCGCGCGTTATCTGATCCCGCTGATCGCCGCGCTGCAAGGCGCGGCGGGCGTTTCGCTGGCCGCCGTCGCGGCGCATGCCGATGGCGGACCTAATTTATCGACCGCGAGCCTATTTTTGATGGTGCACGCCTGCGCGGGGTTGGGGCTTGGCGCTCTCGTCCAGGCGCAGTTCGACCCCAAGCCGGGCCTTGTCTACGCGAGCATCGCGCTTCAAGCCGGGGTCACCCTGTTTTCGACCGACCTGGCGTTGCGCGCGCTCGGTTCGGGAAAACTGTTTCCATACGCCGCGCCAATAGGTGGGACGACGACGATTTTGAGTTGGCTCGCCATCGCGGCGTGGGCGGGCGTCAATTTGGCGAAGGCTGGACGCGACGAAGACCGTTAACGCCAACTGTTAACGCGCCTCGCGCGGGCGAAGACCGACGCCCGGAGCGGCGCATTATTTCTCGCCAATTGGCCTTTCCGGCGGGAAACTACAGCGAACGGGGCGGCCCGACTCGAAAAATGCCAGCTAAAAACTAGACAAACCGGCGGTTCCGCCGCACCATGCGCCATGGCCAGTCTGGATCATCCCGGCGCGAAGACGGAATCCTGTGGTGGCGCGACCGAGGCGAACAGCCCCGTCAACCCGCTGCGGGGGCTCCGCATTTTGATCGTCGAGGACAATCCCTGGATCGCCCTCGCGCTCGAGGAAATGCTCGTCGAACAGGGCCTTGAGATCGCCGGCGTGGCGGATACGATCGAACGGGCGTTGCGCCCCGCGGTAAACGATCCCCTCGACCTAGCTCTGCTCGACGTCAACATTGGCGACAGAAAAATAGACCCGGTGGCCGAGGCGCTGACCCGGCGTGGAACGCCTTTCGTGTTTACCACGGGTTGCGGCCGCGCGGGGATACCGGAGGCGTTCCGGGATCGTCCAATCGTGGAAAAACCTTTTTATATCGAGGAAATACTGAAAACGTTGCGAGATACCCTGGCAGCGTCCAGCAGTGGTTGAGAAACCATTTTTCTCTGTGTTAACCGCGCTTTTCAGCCATCGCGGTAATTGAGCCTAAGCTCGGTCTTGCGGCCGTCGCCCGACTGCTGTACTTAAATTAATTAAAGTCGCGTCCGATTAAGGTGAGTTAAAGCCTATGAAACACACGTCACGATTTAATCGTTACGTCTCCGCGCTCACGGATCTTCGCCTCCGTACGCACGCCCGGGCCGCCGTCACTTCAGGGGCGGCGATCGTCCTGGTGCTGGGGGGCTTGCTGGCGTTCGACGTGCCCGAAAGCTTCGCCGAAGGCGGGTTTTTCGAGGCGTTGTTCGGCGGGTCGCAGCGTCAACGCATTGTCGAGCCCTTGTATTACGCCCCGGAACAGCACGGTTGGCGCACGGGTGGACGCCATCGTAACCGGCATCTGGCTCATCGCCTCAAACATTCTCGCCACGCCCATCGTCACTCCCCCGTTGGCGCGCATCAGCAAACCGCGGCGCACTTCCTGATGGTCCACGCGGCGGCCAGTCAGCCGAACGCTCCGACGACTCTTGGACGGCGCTCGTTGTGCGTGCGCACTTGCGACGGCTACTTCTTTCCCGTCGCCGCCCTCGGCCATAATTCGCAAATTCCATCCCATCAGGCCACGTGCGACACGCTGTGCCCCGAGGCGGAAACCAAATTGTTCATAATGCCCGCCGGATCGGAAAACATCGACGAGGCGGCCGAGGCGCGGGGTGGCGAACTCTATTCGCAGCTTGTCGCCAGGATTAAGTCTTCCGACGCCAAGCCTGCTTCTTGCGGTTGTCACTCGGCGGCGGGCAACCCCGTTAATTCCGAAGCGCTTCTCAACGACCCGACGCTCAGGGCCGGCGACACCGTTGTGACCTCCCAGGGCGTGCGCGTCTTTAGGGGCGGCGCTTATCCCTTCAAGAGCAGCGATTTCATGTCTCTCGCGGAAACCCGCAATTTGCCGATGGAGAAACGTGGCGCGCTCGCGGCGATCGACCGGGTGATCAAGACCCCGCGCGGTCGAGTCGCGTTAGGGAGCGAGCACCGTCGCGAACAGGCGGGTCATCGTCGGCAACAACGCTCCGACCGCGGGTTGGATTTTTCGCCAAGGGTGAACTGAGACCCGCGATCCGCTCGCCGCCATCGCGAGCAAAAAAAACCTCCGGGCGCGCTAGGCCGCCACCGCCACCGCCTTCAGATAAAACCCGCGCGCGGGCGGCATCGGCGCGCCGCGTGGCGCGAAAACGTCGCGGTTCAAAAAATGCCCGGTGAGCCGAAAGGCCGCGTCGAGTTCGGCCTCGTCGGGCCGCGTGACGAAATCGTCGTCCCGCAGAAAGGCGGGATAACGCAACAGCCGTTCGCGCCAAGGCTCGCCCGCGCCCTTCGAGACGGCCCGTCCGGATTTCGGCGAGACATAGGCGAGATCCTCGCGCGCGCCGGTCAATGCGCAAGCGCTCAGATCGAGGCCAAAGCCCAGCGCGCTCAGCATGGCCACTTCGAACCGAGCCAGTAGCGCCGGCGCGTAATCCGTGGAGCCAAGCCGATCGGCGATCAGGCAGGCCATCTCGTAGATTTCGGCGTGCGGATCGCGCTCCGGCAGCAACCGCAGCAGCGCGCAAAGAAAAGCCACGCCGTGCAGCGCATATCCGTGGTCGATCAGTCTCGCCACGCGCGATCGCAGCGGTTCGACCACGTAGGCCCCAAGCTGGTGGTCCAGCCGAGCCCGCCACGTCGCGTCAACCTGATTGCCCGGCTGAAGAACGGCGCGCATCGCGCTTCCGGCGCCGCCACGCACGAGACCGAGATGGCGCCCATGCGCCCTGGTCATCAGTTCAAGAATGGCGGAGGTCTCGCCGTGACGACGCACGCCAATCACAAGCCCCTCGTCGCGCCATTGCATGAGCGTCTCAGACCTCGGACAGGTTCATATCCGCCTTATATTCGACGTCGTCGACATCCTTGGTCAACGCTTGGCCGCAGATCACCCTGCCCTTGGCGGAATCGAAGGTCAGCGTCGGCGAACCATAGAGCTGCCAGCCCATCGCGAGCGCCTGGGTGACGCGATGACAGAAGGACACGTCGTCCGGCCCGGTCAAATAACGATAAACCGTAAGGCTTTTTTGCGAGGTGGAAGACATCTACTTTCGTCCCGTTCCGTCCCATCGCCACTTGCGCGAATCCCTGGACGCAGCGATATGTTATCCACTTCTCGCCTATTCGTCCCTAGGAAATTCCAGCCGCATTTCGCGATAGCGCTCAGGATCGTCGGCCCAGTTTTCGCGCACCTTCACGAACAGAAACAGGTGCACCTTTTGCTCGGCCGCCTCGGCGATCTCGATCCGCGCCGCCTGGCCGATCGCCTTGATGGTTCGGCCGCCCTCGCCGATCACGATCTTCTTTTGTCCCTCGCGCGCGACGAAGATCGTCTGTTCGATGCGGGCCGAGCCATCCTTTTGATTTGTCCAGGAAAAGGTCTCGACCGTCGATTGATAGGGCAGTTCGTCGTGCAGACGCTCGAACAGCTTTTCGCGGGTGATTTCCGACGCGAGAATGCGCAGGGGCGCGTCGGACAACTGGTCCTCGGGATAAAGCCAGGGGGATGGCGGCATGAACGCGGCGAGACGCTCGCGCAGCTTTCCCACGCCGTCGCCGTTCAGCGCGGAAATCATGAAGGTTTCATCGAATTTGGCCGCTTCGTTGAGCCGCGCGGTCAGCGCCAGCAGGCTATCGCGCGCGACGAGATCGATCTTGTTGAGCACCAGCAATTTGGGCGCGCGCATTTCGCCTAGCCGCGGCAGAATGGCCAGCGTTTCCTCGTCGGCGCCCTTGCGCGCGTCGACCAGCAGCGCCGCCACGTCGGCGTCGCCGGCGCCGGAGAGGGCGCTCGCCACCATGGCACGGTCGAGCCGGCGCTTGGGCGCGAAAATGCCGGGCGTGTCGACCAGCACGATCTGCGCGGCGCCCTCGATGACGAGGCCGCGCACCTGCGCCCGGGTCGTTTGCGCCTTGCGCGAGACGATCGACACCTTGGCGCCGACCAATTGATTGAGCAGCGTCGATTTGCCGGCGTTGGGAACGCCAATCAGCGCCACGAAGCCGCAGCGCATGTCCTCTGCTTTTACGATCGGTTCGCTCATGCGCCCTCGCCCTCGTTCCGAGCTATGCCCTCGCGGGTCAGAAAAGCCTCGGCCGCCGCCTGTTCCGCCGCGCGTTTGGACGCGCCGGTCCCTAGCGCGGCTGGAAATCCCTCGACCTCGACGGTCACTTCGAAAAATGGCGCGTGGTCCGGGCCGCTCCGCCCGCTCAGTCGATAGTTCGGCGCCTGAAGCCGGCGCCCCTGCGCCCATTCTTGCAACGACGTTTTGGCGTCCTGGAGAGCCCGCCCCGGCGTGGTCATCCGATGCCCGAAGGCGGAACGCACGAGGCGTTCGGCCGCTTGGGCGCCAGCATCGAGAAAAACCGCGCCGATGATCGCCTCGCAAATATCACCGAGGATAGCATTTTTGTCGCGCCCCCCGGTTTGGGCCTCCCCGTCGCCAAGGCGGATCAGCGGCCCGACGCCCCAGTCGCGCGCGACCTCCGCGCAGGTCTCCTTGCGCACCAACGCCGCGAGGCGGCGAGACAGCAGTCCCTCGCTCTCCTCGCCATAGGCGCCGATCAACATATGCGCGACGCCGAGACCGAGCACGCGATCGCCCAGAAACTCCATTCGTTCGTATGAATCGGCGCGGCTCGACGCGGCGCTGACGTGAGTCAGCGCCCGCTTCAGCAAGCTTCTGTCGGCGAAACGATAACCGATTCTCGATTCGAGTCCGGATAGGTCGTCGCCCGCGTTTTCCGTCATCGGCTCTTTCGTCAATGCGCCGATTTCAGCAAGCGCTCCCAGCGCACGGTCCACGGCCAGCGCCAAAACGCCAACGGCGGCGCGTCGCCCTTCACGGAAAAGAAGATGCGCTCGGCGCGGCCGACCAGATTCACATAAGGAACGAAGCCGACGCCCCCCATATCCGGGGAGATGCGGGAGTCGGTCGAATTGTCGCGGTTGTCGCCCATCATGAAAAATTGGCCCGGCGGCACGACGAACAGGTCCGTGTTGTCGTTAATGCCGTGGTCGCCCTCGATCTCGATGATCGTATGGTCGACGCCGCCCGGCAGCGTCTCCTTATAGGTCGCGACTTCCGTGTCGCGTCCGTCGCGCCCCTCGGTGTGCGCCTTGGCGATCGGCTCGCGCGGCACCACGGTGTTGTTGATATAGAGCCGCCCGTCGATCATCTGGATGCGGTCGCCCGGCAAGCCGATGACGCGCTTGATGTAGTCGGTCTCATTGTCGCGCGGCAGCTTGAACACGACAACGTCGCCGCGCTTTGGCTCCGCTCCGAGGATGCGGCCGGAAAACCAGTTGGGACCGAAGGGGATTGAGTAATTCGAATAGCCGTAGGAATATTTCGACACGAACACATAGTCGCCGATCAGCAGGGTCGGAATCATCGACCCCGAGGGAATGTTAAAGGGCTGGAATAGCAGCGTGCGGATGACGAGCGCGATGGCGAGCGCCTGGATGACGACCTTGATCGTCTCCAGCAATCCGCCTTCGTCGCTTGGTTTGGCGCTCGGGACGTTCCTGCTCAAGTCGCCATGCTCCTTAAAGTTGCGCGCCCCGTTTGGCGCCATCGTCCGACTCGCCACGAGCCGGGGCGTTCGCTCTAACACGGCGTCGCCTCGATGAGAACCATCGCCTGCGCGTAGGGCTCTTCGTCGGTCAGGGTCAGGAGCACCCGCGCCGTCATGCCCGGAGGGGTGATTTTCTCCAGCCGCGCGGCCGCTCCGCCGGTCAACTCAAGCGTCGGCATGCCGGAAGGCAGATTGACAACGCCCATGTCGAGCCAGCCGACGCCGTGGTTTATCCCGACGCCCAGCGCCTTGGCGCAGGCCTCCTTGGCGGCGAACCGCTTGGCGTAGGCCGCCGCGCGCGCCGACTTGGCGTCGCAATATTCCCGCTCCGCGGGCGTGAACAGCCGTCGCGGGAAGCGTTCGCCGTGACGTTCCAAGGCGTCCGCTATGCGTCTGATGTCGCAAAGGTCGGCGCCAAGACCGATTATCACGACAAGCCCGCGCCCGCGCGCCCTTCGTCCATCGCCGCGCGCATCAGGCGGATCGCTTCCTTAAGGCCCACGAACACCGCCTCGCCGATCAGAAAATGGCCAATGTTCAACTCGACGACTTGCGGCAGGGCGGCGACGCGGCGGGCCGTGTCGTAGTCGAGCCCATGCCCGGCATGGACTTCCAGCCCCAGCGTCGCCGCGAAGGCGGCGGCGTGTTTCACGCGCGAGAACTCGCGTTCCGCCAGCGCTTCGTCGCCGACCTCGACCGCGTGACACCAGGCGCCGGTATGGAGTTCGACGACCGGCGCCTTGACCGCGCTGGCGGCGCGGATCGCGTCCTCGCTCGGCTCGATAAACAGCGAGACTCGGATGCCCGCCCGGCGCAATTGGTCGACAAAGGGCTCCAGATACCCCTGCCCGCCCACGACATCGAGCCCGCCTTCGGTGGTGCGCTCGGTGCGCTTTTCCGGCACGAGGCAGACGGCGTGGGGCGCGATCGCGGTCGCGATGTCCAGCATTTGCCCGGTTGCCGCCATCTCGAAATTGAGCGGCCTGGCGATTGCCGGCTTCAGCCGCGCCATGTCGGCGTCCTGGATATGGCGGCGATCCTCGCGCAAATGCGCGGTGATTCCATCGGCGCCGGCCTCGACGGCGAGCAACGCCGCGCGCAAGGGATCGGGCCGAGGGCCGCCGCGCGCGTTGCGGATCGTCGCCACATGATCGATGTTTACGCCGAGGCGTAGGGGTAGCGCCTTGCTCATTCGAATTTACTCATCGGCGTCGAGTCATCGCCCTTCAAAGCCCAACCGCATCGCGCAATCGCTCGTCTAGCGTGAGCAGCTTCAGCCCGTGGACCATCGCCGTCGCGGCGATGATCGCATCGGGCGGTTTGAGGCGCGCGCGGCGGCGTAACGCAATTGCTTCCGTTTCTATCTTCTCGTCCAGCAGGATGACCGTTACGCCAGACAATAGGGTTTCGATCCGCGACTGGTCTTCCCCGGTCAACCCGGGGAAGCCCAACAACTCCATCCGCGTAATTTGGCTGACCGCGAGCGATGCGAGCTGCGCGTTATGTTTCACCAGCAACGCGCGGGCGGACTCGTGGCCGCCGAGATGGCCGATCACGACGTTGGTGTCCAGCAAAAACTCAGGGCCATTCATTGCGCAGCTTACGCTGGATATCGACCGGGTCTCCTTCGAAGACCTTCGATGCCTTCAATACGCCGAAGAATTCGTTGAACGATCGGGGAGGTTCGGCGGCCAGCTTCCTTTGCCGGGCTTCCAGGAATTCGAGAAAGTCAAGCACCTCTTGCGTCAAGGCCGGCGGCGCTGATTTAAGTTTCTCGAAAATTTTCTCGGCCGTGGTCAAAGGGCGAGCCTCCACTTTTTGCAAGTTAACACGAGGGCCGCTGTTTCCAAAGCAATGCCCGCCGCGGCCAACCCCTAACCCACGACCCGGTCGACCTTGCTGATCAAGGGGCTCGCCCGAAGCCGCGCGATGATGTCGCTCAAATGCTTCAGATCCGCGACTTCAAGGTCGAAAGTCATTTCCCGAAAATCGGGAGAGTGGGCGGAGAAGCCGATATTGTCGATATTGGCGCCCGTTTCGCCGATGAGCGTGGCCAGCGCGCCCAGCGTGCCGGGCTCGTTCAAGGCCATCGCGACGACGCGCGCGGGGAACAGTTCCCGGCTCTCGCCATCCAGATCCCAGCGCACGTCGAGCCATCGGTCGGGCTGATCGTCGTAATTGGTCAGCGACGGCGACTGGATGGGATAGATGGTGATGCCTTCGCCGGGCGTCAAAATGCCGACGATGCGGTCGCCCGGGACGGCTCCGCCCTTTTCCGCGAACCGCACCGGCACGTCGCCGCGCAGGCCGCGAATGGGGATCGCCGCGCCTTTTTCCGCGCCCGGGACCTTGAACACGAGATTGCTGCTGGCCTTGATGTCGAACCAGCCCGGCTCGCCCGGCTCCGGGGGCTTTTGTTGAGCTTTGCGCTCCTCGCTGAAATCCGGATAGACCGCCTTTACCACGTCGCCCGAATAGATTTCGCCGCGCCCGACCGCCGCGAGCACATCGTCGACCGAATGGCGCGCGAGACGCGGCAGCACGCCCTTTAACTTGTCGTCCGCGTAAGCGCGGTTGGCGCGCGCGAAGGCGCGTTCGACGATCTGCCGGCCAAGACCCGCATATTGGCGCCGCACCGCCTCGCGCGTCGCCCGGCGGATCGCCGCGCGCGCCTTACCGGTGGCGACCGCCGCCTCCCAGGCC
>JBAUVQ010000392.1:0-4944 GCA_049583305.1 Methylocystis sp. | reverse complement strand
GCGCGCCGTGTTCGACGAGGTCGACGCCGCGCTGGCGCAATCGCTCAGCCGCGTGATCTTCGAAGGGCCGGAGGCGGAGCTGACCCTCACCGCCCACGCCCAGCAGCGCCGCCATGGCGCCCGCGCCCACGGGAACCGCGGCCTGCATCGCAGAGCCGCGCAGGCGCAGCAGACGCGCCGCGTCGGGGAGGCTCAAGGCCCCGGCCGCGCAGAGCGCCGAATATTCGCCAAGAGAATGGCCGGCGACGAATTTGGCGTCGCGCGACAGATCGAGGCCCGCCTCGTTCTCCAGCACGCGCACGGCGGCCAGCGAGACCGCCATCAGCGCCGGCTGGGCGTTGGCGGTGAGGGTCAGCTCCGCCTCCGGCCCTTCGAAGATCACGCGGCTGAGCGATTGCGCCAGCGCGGCGTCGACCTCGTCGAACACGGCGCGCGCTTGCGGAAAATTATCGGCGAGGGCCTTGCCCATGCCGACGGTCTGCGATCCCTGTCCTGGAAAGATGAAAGCCGTCGACAAAGCCGTTCCCCCTGATTTTTTTGCGCAGCGTTGGGGTCGCGACTGCCATCATGGGGGAGGGGATGTCAAGTTTGGCGGGCGAATGCCGCGACATCGAGGAAAGCGTAACCTCGATAGAGCGCCTCGTGTTTATGAAGCAACCCCCTTTCGCCGGCTTGCGCCGAAAATTCGCTCTCCAGCTCGGCGCGCGGGCGGACGTGAAACAACTCCAGCCATTCCGCGAGAAGCCGCCGGAACCAGGCCGGCAAATCAGCCTGATCGCCGAAATCGACGATATGCAGCGACCCGCCCGACGCCAATAAATCAAGCGCGCGGGCGATGGTTTCGCGCCAGGCCGGGATCATCGAAAGGGCGTAGGAAATAAAGATTCGCTCGAACCGCGGCTCGCCGAACAACGCGCTCGGATCGAAATTGGCGGCGTCGCCTTGCGCCAGGGAAATCGACGCGGCGACCTTGTTGCGCGCGATCGACGCTCGCGCCTCATCCAGCATGACCGCCGAAATATCGACGCCGTAAAAGCGCGCCTTGGGATAAAGCCGCGCCGCGCGAATGAGGTTGCGCCCGGTGCCGCAGCCAATCTCCAGAACCGCGCCGCCATCGGGAGGGTTCAACCGGTCGATCAACTGGTCGCGGCCGAGCAGATAGTGCTTGCGCGTCAGATCGTAGATATGCCGCTGCGGGCGATACATGCGATCCATCAGGCCTTGCGCGTCCTGCGTCATCGCGGCGCCTTCAGGGTATAGAGATGGAAGCCGCCGTAAATCGAGGAGCGGTCGCGTTTCGTCAGTTCGCGGCAGCGCGGCTCGTCGTACGACCAGCGATCGAGTATTTCGTCCGGCACGCGGCCAGGCAGCAGCCGATCATCGGCGGCGGTGCGGAAAATCACGCGCGCCCCCGGTCGCGCCGTGCGGGTGATCTTTTCCCACAAGGCGATCAGATCGGCGTCGTTCATCCAGTCCTGCGCGTCGAGCAGCACATAGCCGTCGAGACTGGCGGGCGGACAGGAATCGAGGAAATCGCCCATCGACTCATGCTTGACCTCGACCCGGTCCGCGCGCGCGCGGACGGCGTCGAAGGCGCGGCGTTCGAGATAGGGCGGCGTCGCCGCGTCCTCCTCCGGGCCATATCCGCGCCCAAAGGCCTGCCGCGCGAAATAATTGGTGGAAAAGTCGAAGTCGCAGGAAAGTCGGCGCAGGCGATCCCGCAAAACCTCGATCATCCCCCCTTCCGCGTCGCCGGCGAGCGCGCGATATTGCGCCGGGGGAATGCCGAGGCCATAGAGCGTGGCGGGTTGCCGGGCGAGCCAACGGACCGAGCGCGTTTCGAACAGCGGCGCGAGCAGGCTGTCGAACAAGGCGCGCTGTTCTTCGAGCGAACCCGCCCGCAGCATTTCGCGCGGGTCCTTGCCATGCGCGCGCGCCAGCAAATGCCCGGCGCCGATGAACGAGCCAAGCAGTCCGTAACGATAGAAATTGCGCGCGAAACGCTCGACGCGGCGGCCTCCGAGCGTCGCGCGACCCTCCCAATAGGCGCGCGAGACGGGGTCGAGATTGGGCTTGATCCAACGATCGTAGGCCGTGACGTTTTCCGCGCGGTCGGCTCGCGCGAAGAAGCGATGAAAGGTCTCGTAATCCGGCAAATCCCTCGCCGCGCGCAATTTCAGGCGGTTCAGCGCGATATGCGCGCCATTGAGGTCGACGGCGGTGATGCGCGCCGGATTGGCGGTCAAATAGCTCATCACGTTGCAGCCGCCCGAGGCGATGGCGACGATGTGGTCATCCGGCTGGATCGCCAGGGCCTCCATGTCGACGACGGGGTCTTCCCAGATTTGCGGATAGACCAGCCCCTTGAACGCGAAGGTGAACAGCCGTTCGAGCAGGCCGGCGCGCGAGAATGTCGCGTTTCGATGGACGGCCGCTCCAAGACCGGCCTTGGTCGCGCGATTGGTCGCGCTCATATTCGCGCTCATCGTCAAATCGTCTCCCGAGCGCCGGAATCGGGCGGGCTGCGTCGATCCGTCGCGCGATAGCCGATAAGTCGCGCCTATGTCATTCACATGACTGTCAAGGGTCAACGCGCATCGAGGCGACGCGAACCCGCGCGAGGCCGGCGGTCTCGATCGTGTGAAAAGCAATCATCGCCTCCTCGTCCGTTCGCAGAACGAACACCGGCGTCGCCGCGCCCGGATCGCAAATACGGGGCGCGTCGGCCTTGTTCGCGGCGGCGTCGAGGGAGAGACCGACCCATCGCATGTTATCGAGCACCGCCGCGCGAACCCGCGCCGAATGCTCGCCGATGCCGCCGGTGAAGACCAGCGCGTCGAGCCCATGCAGCACGCTCGCCAGCGCGCCGATCTCCATGCGAATGCGATGGGCGAAATAGTCGATCGCCTCGCGCGCCCGCGCCGCGCTCGAGGCTTCGAGTTCCAGCATATCGGATGAGACGCCCGAAAGCCCTTTCAATCCCGATTGCTCATAGAGCAAGCGCTGAAGGTCGGAGGCCGACATTTTTTCGTGATCCAGCAAATACAGCAGCAGTCCCGGATCGATCTGGCCGCAGCGCGTCCCCATCGGCAAGCCGTCGAGCGGGGAAAAGCCCATGGTCGAGGCGACCGAGCGGCCGTTTTTCATGGCGCATAGCGAAGCGCCGGCGCCCAGATGGGCGACGATGATCCGGCCGCAAGCCAGCACCGGATCGATCTCTCGCATCCGCCGCGCGATATATTCGTAGGAGAGGCCGTGAAATCCGAAGCGGCGCATGCCCCGGTCGTAATAGTCGCGCGGGAGCGCGTAGGCGTCGTCGACAAAGGCATGGCCGCGATGAAAGGCGGTGTCGAAGCACGCCACCTGAGGCACATTCGGGAAGGCCGCGCGCGCGGCCTCGACTCCCGCGAGGTTGTGAGGCTGGTGCAGCGGAGCCAGCGGACACAGCGCCCGCAGATCGGCGAGAATCGCGTCATCCACGATCGCCGGCGCGGAGTGGTTCAGCCCGCCATGTACGACGCGGTGTCCGATGGCGCCGACCGTGATCTCGGGAAACGTCGTCTCGACCCATTCGAGAATCAGGCGGATGGCCTGTTCGTGATCCGCCACCTTGTCCGCGTTCTCGATCTTGTCGCCGCCGACAACGCGCGCGTGAAAATGCGTGGTCGCGCCGAGCCCGTCGATTTGCCCGGAAGCGACGAGTCGAGGCCAGGCGCTCTCTATCGCGAATAACGCGAATTTGACCGACGACGATCCCGCGTTGAGCGTGACGACGTGATCGCCCATGATTGCCTCCTCCCTCAGGAACCTTAATTTCGACCGCCATCATACGCGGGCTCCGGACGGGATGGTCGGCGAAATTATTGACAGAGACGTGAATATACGGCGTACCTTTGCGCCAAACGCCCTTCATGAGCCATTGGCTTCGGTCCGCGGCGTAACGTCGATTCCCCAGCGCACCCCGGAGACCCTCGCCCTCATGCGCTTCACCTTCATGCACGCGGCCGATCTTCATATCGATAGCCCGCTGGCGGGCCTTGGCTGCAAGGACGCCGCCGTCGCGGCGCGTTTCGCGCGGGCGGGCCGCCGCGCGGTCGAGGCGCTGATCGACGAGACAATCGCCGCGAAGGCCGCCTTTCTCCTGATCTGCGGCGACATATTCGATGGCGACTGGAAGGACGTGACGACGGGCCTGTTTTTCGCGCGCGAGCTGGGCCGTCTGGATCGCGAGGGAATCCCGACCTTCATCATCAAGGGCAATCACGACGCCGAAAGCCTGATGTCGAAGTCGCTGCCCTATCCCGAGAGCACGCTCATCTTTTCCTCGCGCGAAGCGCGGTCTTTCGAGCTCGACTCCTTGCGCGTCGCGCTGCATGGACGCAGCTTTCCGCGCAGGCTGGTCGATCCGAACTTTGTCGCGTCCTACCCCGCGCGGCGCGAAGGCTGGTTCAATATCGGCCTGCTGCACACCGCGCTCGACGGCTCGCGCGGCCATGAATCCTATGCGCCCTGTAGCGTCGAAGACCTCAAGCGCTTTGGTTATGATTACTGGGCGTTGGGCCATGTCCACGCGGCCGAGGAGGTCAGCCGCGATCCCTGGATCGTCTATCCCGGCAATATTCAGGGCCGAAGCGCGCGCGAGACTGGCCCCAAGGGCGCCATTCGCGTCACCGTCGCCGATGGGCGCGTCGTGGAGGCCCAGCACGTCGCGCTCGACGCCGCGCGCTGGGCGCGGGCCGACATCGATGTTTCCGATTGCTGGGACGAGGCGGAGGCGTTGACGCGCATCGAAGCAAGCCTTCGAGAAGAACACGCGCTCGCCGGAGGTCGCCCGCTCGCGGCGCGTCTTTCGCTCGTCGGCGCGACGCCCTTGCATGCGCGCCTCGTCGCGCGGCGCGAGGCGATCGAGGCGGACGCCCGCGCCATCGGCTTTCGCGTCGCGGA
>JBAUVQ010000391.1:0-1725 GCA_049583305.1 Methylocystis sp. | reverse complement strand
GGCCGTGGAGAGACTGCGCGCGGCCGGCGCCTCGCTGCTGGCGCAAACAGTGCTGCTGAAGGGCGTAAACGACGACGCCGACACGCTGGAGACGCTGTTCCGCGCCCTCGTTTCGCTTGGGATAAAGCCCTATTACCTGCACCATCCCGATCTCGCGCCGGGAACGTCGCATTTTCGCCTGTCGCTGACGCGCGGGCGCGCGATTTACGCGAAGCTCGCGCTAAGGCTCGGCGGCCACGCGCTGCCTCGATATGTGCTCGACCTCCCCGGCGGCCACGGCAAAATCCCGGTCGACGCGCCGCATGTTTTCCGCGGCGCCGATGGCGGCTGGCGGGCGGTGGATTGGTTTGGCGGAGAGCATTGGTATGAGGAGGGGTAGGGTGCCGCGGGCGCCGTTGGGTTTTCCAAATCGACGCGGCGTCTAACGATATCTGGATATTTCGATGAATGGGTTCGCCCGTCTGACGGATTCGAAAAATTGCAGCTTCGCCGCGCGGCTGTCGAAAGCCCGTTTCACGCGCTCGCCGGAGCTCTTATGGAAGCGGATTTGATCGTTGGACCAGGAGCCTATCTGGTCGATTTCCGCGCATGCAATTCGCTCGCGCCAAAGCACGAGCAAGGGGAAATCCATCAGCGGCCGCCTTGGGAAGGAGACAGCCGATCTGTCGGCTCTGACGCCGAGAGCCTCGGCGAAAAAAGCCTGGACGCAATAAATTACGATGAGCCAGCAAATAATCTCGGCGGCTGGCGACGGCTGAAAGAGCGCCACGACAGTCGCGTTGAACGTGAATGCCAGCCATACCGCGCATAAAAGTAGGGATCGGATCTGGGGAGGTTTCACGGGAAGCGTTTCCGACGATAATGGCGGCGAAGTCTCATCATTAACGAAACGGCAAGTCAATGTGCGGCATGAGCAAATTCTCATTTTGAGACATCCCGTCAAGCGTGGTGGATGCAGTTCGCTCGACGCGGCGGTTTCGCGTGGCGAAGACGCCTAAAATTTCATCAAGTCCTGAATCCAGCGACCGAGCTCGCTATTGCCCGCTGACCGCGAAGCGCGCCTCCACCAGTCTAGCCTAGCCCTCGATCTTCCCCGCGACGTGACGCGGGTGAAGGGGCGGTCCATCTCCATGTCGTGGACGTTTGGCCGCGCTCCGGAAGGGGCGAGGGCGGAATTCGTGGGGCCCGCCACCGAGAGCGTGGGCGGCCGGAATTCCCGGCCGATTTTCGATCAAATTTTGGTCGACAATCCGCGCCATCGTCCCGCCCTCGCGCCGTGTGATACTTCACGCTGATTCGTCCCCATCCGGAAACCAGCCCCTTGCGTATATCGTCTGTCCGTCTGCTCGCCCTTCTCGCTCTCGCGCTGGTCTCCTTCGCGACGCGCGCCGACAACCTCGCTGACGGTGTGATCGATAAGCAAAACAAGACGCTCGACCGGGCGCGGACCACGCTGGACGAGGTGGAGCGGGCGCTGATTCAGTCTGTCCCGAGCGCCGCTGAACTCCGCCAGCTGCGCGAGCGCGTCGAGCCGCTCCCGCTCGATTTGCAACGTGTCATCGACCGGCTCACCCCGCGTCTGCAGGCGGTCGACGCGCGTCTGAACGAGTTGGCCCCGCCGTCCGCGGATGCGAAATCGGATGCTTCCACGCCGCCGCCTTCGCCGCCCGCGCCCGCCCCAGCGGCGCCTCCAGTCAAGGCCGCGCCGCCCGCGAAACCCGCGGC
>JBAUVQ010000390.1:0-10399 GCA_049583305.1 Methylocystis sp. | reverse complement strand
GGTAGAAGTTTAAGTGGCGTCGATCTCGGCTTGGCGGTCCGGCGCGCGTTGGAGGCCGGAGTGCTCGTGAAGGGTGGCGGACATGCGATGGCTGCCGGAGTGACTTTGACTCGCGATGGAATGGAGGCGTTCCGCGATTTCATGGTTCAAGCTCTAGAACGCGAAGTGGAGGTCGCGCGACAGGAAAATATTCTGCGAGTGGATGCGACGATAGCGACACGCGGCGCGACGCTGGATCTGGCGCGCGGGATAGGGTATGCTGGTCCATTCGGGCAGGGTAATAGTGATCCAATTCTCGTATTGCCAGATCAAAAGTGTGTGTATTCCGCGCCGGTCGGCGTCAATCATGTTCGCGCGCGATGGCGCGGCGGCGACGGCGCCGAAGTCGATGCGATCTGCTTCCGCGCGCTCGAATCGACGCTCGGGGAGGCTTTATTACGTGGACGCGGCGAGAACTTTCATGTCGCCGCGCGGTTTTCGGTTGGCGCGTTCCGGGGCGCCGAAAAGCTCGAGGTTCAAATTGTCGACTTGGCGCCGGCGAAGGGTTGAACCCGCGCCAGGCAAGCGGCTGACGATTTGAATAAGCGCGTTAGCGGCACGGCTTAGCGAAAAAGGCCGCCCCTCGCGGCGGCGAAGTCGCGGGGTCGTGAACGGGCTATCTGTTTCGCTCGCGGGCGGCGGGCCGCATTTTTGTCGTATTTTCAAGGCCTGTTAGTTCGCGGATACAAGATCGAGTTTGAGTTGGACCGGACGTTGGGAACGTTAACGGCAAGTTAGCGAAATTGAGACAGTCTGCGGCATCGCGCGCGGGCGAGGGAGGCGGGAAAGCGCCATGCCCGGTTCGGGCGGCGGCTTCCACGTGGGCCCGTTGGCAAGGACCGTGTGATGCAATCAATTGGCGCCAAAATGCGTGTGTGCGAGTTTATGAATTCAGTCGATCCTGCTTGCGATTCCTTCCGCCGCGTGGAACTGGTCCGTAACTCCTGCCTGCTGTTGGCCTTGGCCGCGCTGGCGGGCTGCGCGACCCCGGTCCCGCAGACTCAACGCTATGTCAGCCGTGAGGAAAGCGCGGTTGACCCGCGATATGGCGTGCGACCTAGCCCGCGGATGGTCGCGGACGGCGACGATGTTCCGGCGGGGGGCGGCCGCTATCAGGTCGGCAAGCCCTATAAGATAGCCGGAAAAACCTACGTCCCCAGCGAGAAACCCTACGCGGTCGTCGGATCGGCGTCTTGGTACGGCTCCGACTTCCATGGACGCAAGACCGCCAACGGCGAAATATTCGACCGCCGGTCGCTGAGCGCCGCCCATCCCACCATGCCGTTGCCGAGCTACGCCCGCGTCACCAATCTGCGCAACGCGCATTCGATCGTCGTGCGCGTGAACGACCGCGGCCCCTATCACGGCGGCCGGGTGATGGACGTTTCGGAGCGAGTCGCCGAGGCGTTGGATTTCCGAGGCAGCGGAACGGCCAAAGTCAAGGTCGAATGGATTGGCCGCGCCGAGCTTTCCGGGTCCGACAACGACAAGCTGCTGGCGTCGTTGCGCACGGATGGAGAACCGGCGACGCTCGAGGGGGTCGCTTCGCCCGTGATGACAGCGTCGCGCCAACAGCCGGTGCGCACGGCCTATAACGCGCCCTCGCGGCGCGATTTCGTGGAGACTTCGGACGCCGACGGGCCCGCGAGTTCCGAAACGCCGCGCCAGGGCGGGAACGAAAATATGACCGCGCTGGTGAAAAGTGTCGATACTGACACGACGACGGCCGGCGCGCGGCGAATTTCGGCGACGCGCGCGCCATTGCCGCCGACCCGGCCGTACGATCTTGGCGTCGCGCCGAGCGCTTCGGCCGCCCGGGAGGCCCTGAATTAACGTCGCCGATCTTTTTTCGCGAAATTCTCCTAAACTTCGTCCGCCGACGCCTTATTGTGCGGCGCGCGGGCGGGGTGCGGTCCGCATCGAGGTCGAGCGCGAGCGATTGCAATCCGGGCGGCGTCACGGCATCCTGCGATCGTCGCGACCGGAACCAAAGCGGCGCCAAGCGGGATCAAGCAAGTGTCAAATCGAGGCGCGAGACATTTTCTGAGTTTTCTCCTGGCGGCGGCGTTTTCGATCGGCTTGGCGCGGGTCGCCGGGGCGCAAGGTTTCCAGACGAGCTTTCCCAACGCGATTCTCATCGACGCGGGTTCGGGCGCCATTCTTTATGAAAAGGCGGCGGACGAACTCGTGACGCCCGCTTCCACTGTCAAGATCATGACCGCTGAACTGGTGTTTCGCGAACTCGCGGAAGGGCGACTGAAGCTCGACGACGAGTTTCTGGTTTCGGAACACGCCTGGCGCGACGGCGGCGCGAAAGCCGGCGGTTCGTCCATGTTTCTTCAGGTCAATTCGCATGTGCGCGTGGAGGATTTGATCCGCGGGCTCGTCATCGACTCCGGCAATGACGCGGCGATTACCCTCGCCGAAGGCGTCGCTGGCGCGGAAGAAGCCTTCGTCATGCGCATGAACAAGCGCGCGTCGGATCTCGGACTGACGAAGTCGAGTTTCGGCAATCCCTGGGGGCAAGCCGGCCCGGACCAGAAGGTCACGCCGCGCGACATGGCGCATCTGGCCGATTACGTCATCAAGACCTATCCAGACTATTATCGCTACTTCGGCGAGAAGGAGTTCCTCTGGAACAAGATCAAGCAGCCGAATCGTAATCCTCTTTTGACGATGAGCATTGGCGTCGACGGTCTCAAGACCGGCAATATCGACGAGAAAAGCGGCTTTGGCATTGTCGCTTCCGCGGTCGAGGAGGGGCGGCGGCTGATCCTCGCCGGCTATGGCGCGCGCACGGCCAAGGAACGCGCCGAGGAAGCCCGGAAACTCCTGCAATGGGGCTTCCGCAATTTCGAGGAAAAGGATCTTTTCGCGGCCGGCGAGACTATCGGCTCGGCGCAGGTCTACGGTGGAGCCAAGGGCAGCGTCGCGCTCGCGGCCGAGCGGGACGTGAAGGCGCTGCTGCAGCGAGGCGGATCGGAAAAACTGTCCGGCAAGATCATTTACCAGGGGCCGGTGATGGCTCCGATCGAGGCGGGAGCCAAGGTTGGTCGCGTCGAAATCAAACGCGGCGCGCTCGTCGTGCTTAACCTGCCGCTCGTCGCCGCCGAAAGCGTCGAGGAGGGGCCGCTCTACAAGCGAGCCTTCGACGCCGCGTATGAATACGCCGCGAGCGCCATTCATGCCCGCCTTGCTAAGAAGCATTGAGCCTTCGGCGATGAGCGCCTCCGGCCGGGCGGGGCGTCTCATCACCTTCGAGGGTGGCGAGGGCGCCGGCAAGTCGACGCAAATCCGGCGTCTCGCCCGGCGGCTAGCGCAGACGGGCGTCGAAATCACCGCGACGCGCGAACCGGGCGGTTCGCCCCACGCCGAGCGATTGCGCGAATTTCTGCTTTCCGGTCGAGCGGAACGGCTTGGACCGCTCGGCGAGGCGATGCTGTTCGCGGCCGCTCGAATCGACCACGTCGACAGTCTGATTGGCCCCGCGCTGGAGCGAGGCTCTTTCGTGCTTTGCGATCGCTTCATGGATTCGACGCGCGCCTATCAGGGCGCCATGGGCAAGGCCGATCCACGCATGATCTCTCTCTTGGAAAAAGTCGCGCTGGGCGATCTCAAGCCCGATCTCACCATCGTGCTCGACTTGCCGGCTCGCGAGGGGCTGGCGCGCGCGGCACGCCGGCGGGGCTTGACCACGCGCGCGGATCGCTTCGAGCGCGAGGATGTCGCGTTTCACGAGGGGCTGCGCGACGCCTTTCTCGACATCGCCGCGAGCGAATCGAACCGCTGCTGCATCGTCGACGCGCTGCCGCCGGAAGAGGAGGTGGCGGAAGCGATCTGGCGGCTGGTCGAGGCGCGCTTTCTCGCGCCCGCGCGATGAGCAAGGACATCGCCTCGACGCCCGAAAGCGACCGATTGGACGACGCGCCGCATCCGCGCGAAACCACCGCGTTCTTCGGCCATGCGGCGGCGGAGCGGGCGCTGCTCTCCGCCTATCGCCAAAACCGGATGGCGCAGGCCTGGATTTTGGGCGGCCCCGAGGGCGTCGGCAAGGCGACCCTGGCCTGGCGGCTCGCGCGCTTCTTGCTGGCCCATCCCGACCCGTCGTCGCTGGAGGTTCAGCGGGCGGAGTCGCTGTTCGTGCCGGCCGAGTCGCCGGCGGCGCGCCGGATCGCCGCCATGGCGCTCGCGGACGTGTTCTTGCTTCGACGAAGCTGGAACGAGAAGACCAAAAAATTCTTCACCGAGATCCGCATCGACGATGTGCGCGAGATTATTCACGCCTTTCATCAGGGATCGGGAACGGGCGGCTGGCGCGTCGCCATCGTCGATTGCGCCGACGACCTCAATCGCTCCAGCGCCAACGCGCTGCTCAAACTGATCGAGGAGCCGCCGGAGCGCGCGCTGTTCCTGCTGATCGCGCATCAGCCCGGGCGATTGTTAACGACGATCCGCTCGCGCTGCCGCAAACTGTCGTTGGGACCGATGGCGCCGTCGGACATCGCCGCCGCGGTGCGCGCGCTGGGCGGTGCCTATGCGACGACGCCGGACGAAACCTTGGCTGAGGCCGCGGCCCACGCGCAAGGCTCGGTGCGCGAGGCGCTGCGGCTCTTGGACGGCGACTCGATCGCCTTCGACCGCACATTGCGCGCGATGTTCGAGCGCCTGCCGCAAATCGAGTGGAACGCCGTCCACGCCCTCGCCGATCGCCTCGCCGGCCGCGACAACGAAGCCGCCTATGACACTTTTATGCGCGCGCTTCATAGGTTTCTCGACGCGCGCGCGAAAACGCTGGCGGGCGAGGGGGCGGGCCGGCTGATCGGCTACGCCGACGCCTGGGAAGAAATCGGCCAGGCGGCGCGCGAGACGGAGGTCTTTAACTTCGACAAGAAGGCGCTTGTGCTGGGCATTTTCGAGCGGCTGGAACGGGCGGCGCGCGGGCCGTGACGCAAGCCCACTCCTTCGGCTTCCCGCCGGTCTCCCGCGCCGACGCGCGTGTGCTGATCCTCGGCTCGCTGCCGGGGCAGGCTTCGCTCGCCGCGAGGCAATATTACGCGCAGCCGCGCAACGCCTTTTGGCCATTGATGGGGCGGCTGTTCGGCGCCGGCGTCGACCTTGCTTACGAAGAGCGTCTGCGCCACCTGACCGAGAGCGGCGTCGCGCTGTGGGATGTCTGCGCCAGCGCGCGGCGTCCGGGCAGTCTCGACACGAAAATCGAGGCCGCCACCGTCGCGGCGAACGATTTCGCCAGTTTTTTCCAGGCGCATCGGCGCATTGGCCTGATCTGCTTTAACGGCGCGGCCGCCGAGCGGCTGTTCGAGCGTCATGTAACCCCGACGCTGGGTTCGACGCCTCCGGCGTTGCGCCTGCCCTCGACCAGTCCGGCGCACGCGAGCCTCTCCTTCGAGCAAAAGGCCGA
The DNA here is from genome assembly GCA_049583305.1 of Methylocystis sp. Taxonomy (GTDB): domain Bacteria; phylum Pseudomonadota; class Alphaproteobacteria; order Rhizobiales; family Beijerinckiaceae; genus Methylocystis. The sequence continues at coordinate 4,941 of JBAUVQ010000390.1, read as the reverse complement.
GGCATGGAGCAGGGCGCTCGCGGACGTGGCGCGCCTATTGCCCGCGGGCTGAAACTCCGCTTTCCCGCCGCGCCAAACCACGGTAAACCCGGCGCATGTCGCAGCGCCCCACTTACATGATCACCACCGCCATTCCCTACGCGAATGGCGCGCCCCACATTGGCCACGCCTATGAGCGCATCGCCGTTGACGCCTTCGCGCGCTGGAAGCGGCTCGACGGCTACGACGTGCTGTTCATCACCGGCATGGACGAGCATGGCCAAAAAATGCAGCGCACCGCCGAGCGCGAGGGTCTTACGCCGCAGGCGCTCGCCGACCGCACCGCCGCGCAGTTCGAGGCCATGGGCGAGGCGCTGAACGCGCGCGCCGACGACATCATCCGCACGACGCAGGCGCGCCATAAGGAGGCCGCGCTCGAAATCTGGCGGCGCATGGAGCAGAACGGCGACATTTTTCTCTCCAAATACGCCGGCTGGTATTCCGTTCGCGACGAGGCCTATTTCGACGAGGGCGAACTCACCGAGCGCGACGGCAAGAAATACGCGCCGACGGGAACGCCGGTCGAGTGGGTCGAGGAGGAAAGCTGGTTCTTTAGGCTCTCCGCCTATGGCGACCGCCTGCTCGCCTTCTATGAAGAAGAGCCCGGCTTCGTCACGCCCGAGCATTATAAAAACGAGATCGTCGCCTTCGTGAAGCGCGGCCTCGCGGACCTCTCGATCTCCCGCACCACCTTCGACTGGGGGATAGAGATCCCCCAAAGCCCGCACACCAGCGCCGGCCATGTCATGTATGTCTGGGTCGACGCGCTGACCAATTACATCACCGCGACGGGCTATTTGACCGGGCAGGGCGGGCGCGTCCACTTCTGGCCCGCCGACGCCCATGTGATCGGCAAGGACATCACCCGCTTCCACGCGATTTTTTGGCCGGCCTTTCTGATGTCGGCGGGCGCGCCGCTGCCGAAGCGCATCGTCGTGCATGGCTTTTTGTTCAGCCGCGGCGAGAAAATGTCGAAGTCGGTCGGCAATGTCGTCGACCCCATCGAACTCGCCGAGCGCTATGGCGTCGATCAGCTGCGCTATTTCTTCTTGCGCGAGATACCGTTCGGCCAGGACGGCAATTATTCGCACGAGGCGATCGTCAACCGCATCAACGCCGATCTCGCCAATGACCTCGGCAATCTGGCGCAGCGTTCGCTGTCGATGATCAACAAGAACTGCGGCGGCGTCGTCCCGCGGCTTGGCGCCGTGCTCGACGAAGACGCCAAAATCCTCAACGAGTCCGGCGCGGTCATCGACATCGCGCGGCGGGCGATAGACGCCTATCAGCCGCACCACGCGCTCGCCGAGATTTTTCGCGTCGTCGCCGAGGCGAACCGCTATTTCGCGGGGCAGGAGCCCTGGGCGAAGAAGAAGACCGACCCGGAGCGCATGGAGACGATCCTCTATGTGACCGCCGAAACGCTGCGCCGGCTGGCCATCCCGCTGCAACCGTTTATTCCAGCGGGCGCCGGGGCGCTGCTCGACCTTCTGGGCGTGCCCCCGGATGCGCGCGACTTTTTCCACGCCAGCGCCGATCACGCGCTGGTATCGGGCGCGAAACTGCCTGCGCCGGCGCCGGTGTTCCCGAGGTTCATGGAGGAGGAGGATTCCGCTTGAAATCGTGGGACACGGGAGATTGGGGATGAGCACGATGCGAGCAGTCATCCTCGCATTCGCGGCAAGCCTCCTAACGTCGGGCGCGCGGGCCGGGGATTGGCGCGTTTATCACAACGATCGGTTTGGCGTCACCGCCGACGCGCCGGCGGATTGGATCACCGATCCGCCCCCGGCAAATAACGACGGACAAGTCTTTGTTTCCCCCGACAAGCGCGCGCGGCTCACCATTTCCGGCATCTTGGTCATTTCGCCGCGCGAGGAAGATTTCGCGAGCCTTCTGGCTCCGAACGACGGCGAGACGGTCACTTACAAGAAGCGCGGCTCGGCCTCCGTCATTGTCTCGGGGATAAAGGGCGACCGAATTTTCTACCGCAAATCGATTCTGTCCTGCCGGGGCGGCATCTGGAACGACATTTAGATTGAATATCCGGCGTCGGAAAAGGCCAAATATGATGCGCTTGTCGTGCATGTGGCGTCTTCGCTTCGTGGCGGGAGCGGCTATCAAGTGATCAACTGCAAGTAACCTCGACGTCGTGTCGATTTTGGACTCGACGGCGGTTTGCCCTGCGCTTTTTGCGCATTCCGCTTGTCGGCCGCCTTGCATTGTAGTAACGTGTCTACAAGAAAAACCGAGGCGCCATCATGCCCATCACCACTCTTTCTAGCCGGGAATTCAATCAGGACGTTAGTCGCGCCAAGAAGGCCGCCAAAGTTGGGCCTGTTTTCATCACTGACCGAGGACAGCCCGCGCATGTCCTGTTGAGCATCGAGGAATATCGCAAGCTCGCGGGTAGCCAAATGACGCTTGGCGAGGCTTTGGCGCAACCAAACGCTCCAGATTTTGATTTTACCGCCCCCCGCGCGGGCGATATTTACCGCGTCCCGGATTTGTCGTGATGTTCGTGCTGGACACCAACGTCGTTTCCGAGCTTCGCCGCCCCGACAAAGCCGACCATAACGTGTTCGCGTGGGCGTCGTCGACGCCGCTCGCCGGGATATTTCTTTCGGTCGTGACGGTGCTGGAGCTAGAATTTGGCGCATTGTCGATCGCGCGAAAGGATGAGGCGCAAGGGCGGGTTTTACGATCCTGGATCGACGGCCAGATACTGCCTCGATTCGAAGGGCGAATACTTCCGATCGACACCGCCGTCGCGCTTCGATGCGCCAAGCTCCATGTGCCGGACCCTCGCGCCGAACGCGACGCCCTGATCGCCGCGACGGCGCTTGTGCACGGCATGACAATCGTAACGCGCAACGTCGCCGATTTCGAATTGACTGGCGTTCAAATTCTCAATCCTTGGGACTAGAACGGCGGCGCGCTATATCTTTTCCCTACGGTCTCGTTGTAAACCGCGCCCATGCTCATCGACACTCACTGCCACCTCGATTTCCCCGATTTCGCGCCGGAACAGGCTGAAATTGTCGCGCGGGCGCAAGCTCGCGGCGTCGGGCGAATGGTCACCATCTGCACCCACGTGACCAAGTTCGCGTCCATCGCCGCCATCGCCGAGCGCTATGAGGACGTGTTCTGCACCGTCGGCACGCATCCCAATCACGCGCTGGACGAACCCGAGGCGAGCCCGGAGCAACTCGTTGAACTCGCGCGCCATCCCAAATGCGTGGCTTTTGGCGAGGCGGGGCTCGATTATCACTATAACCACGCGCCCAGGGACACGGCGGCGCGGGTGTTTCGCAATCACATCGCCGCCGCGCGCATGGCCGGCCTGCCCTTGGTGATCCACACCCGCGACGCCGACGAGGATTGCGCGAAAATCCTGCGCGAGGAAATGGGGCAGGGGGCGTTCACCGCCCTGCTCCATTGCTTTACCGCCTCGCAAGCGCTGGCCGACACGGCGGTCGAGTTGGGGCTCTACATATCCTTTTCCGGCGTCGTGACCTTCAAAAATTCCCAAAACCTGCGCGACGTGGCCGCGGGCTTGCCGCTGGAGCGCATGCTGGTCGAGACCGACGCGCCGTTTCTGGCGCCGACGCCGCATCGCGGCAAGCGCAACGAACCGGCCTTTGTCGCCGAGACGGCAAAAGTCCTGGCGGGACTCAAGGGCCTTTCCGAGGCCGAATTCGCCGCCGCCACGACCACCAACGCGCTGCGGCTGTTCTCCAAAATGCCGCCGCTGCGCGCTCGGGAACTGGCGGCGTGACGCTCAACGTCACGATTCTCGGCTGTAGCTCCTCGGGCGGCGTGCCGCGCGTCGGGCAGGGCTGGGGGAAATGCGATCCGAAAAACCCCAAAAACCGCCGGCGGCGCTGTTCGCTGCTGCTCAGTCTAGGCGAAGGCGCCAACGCCACCAATGTGCTGATCGACACCTCGCCGGACCTGCGCGAGCAACTCATCGACGCCGACGTGAAGCGGCTGGACGCCATTCTCTACACCCATCCGCATGCTGATCACACGCATGGCGTCGACGACGTGCGCGGGCTCGTCATCATGAACGGAAGGCGCATACCCGCCTATATGGACGAGCCGACCGCGCGGGCGATGACGAACAAATTCGACTATATTTTCGCCACGCCGCCGGGAAGCTTTTATCCGCCGCTGCTCGTCGAGCATCGGCTCATCCCGGGCGTCACGGTGTCGTTGGAAGGCCCCGGCGGGCAGCTCGACGCGACGCCATTCCGTCTCGATCACGGGGACATGGACGCGCTCGGATTTCGCTTCGACAGTCAAAACGGCGCCCTGGCCTATACGCCCGATCTCCACGCGATCCCGCTCGAGAGCCAGCGGTTTCTCGAAGGCCTCGATTTGTGGATCGTCGATGCGCTACGCCACCAGAAGCACGGCTCGCATTTCTCGGTGGGCCAGGCGCTCGAATGGATCGAGCGCCTGAAGCCGCGCCGCGCGGTGCTGACCGACCTCCACGTCGACCTCGATTACGCCGCGCTGGCGGCTCTCTGTCCGCCCAATGTGACGCCGGCCTTCGATGGGATGCGATTGGCTGTTTGAGATTTTATTGCCCAAGAATTTAAGCTGTCCGTTAGCCACGGCGAAGGCCTCCCGCTAACGCGCAGAGCCCGCGTGCTACGCTGAACCCAGCTTCCAAGGATACAACCGCTTGGCCCCGAACCAGAGTCCGACCCCGCGCGCCCTCGCCCATGAGCTGGAGGTCCAGTTAGTTCCATAATATCGATTATGCGAATCTGGTTTGTAGAACCCCATTAGAAAGGTCACCATCCTCCCCGTTAGAGATGTCACTCATTCCGAGGCGACCCTGTTTGGGAGCAATGAGTGATGACGGTTTTTTCGATGAGCCGCGCGGAGATCGAC
>JBAUVQ010000389.1:0-6300 GCA_049583305.1 Methylocystis sp. | reverse complement strand
ATGTCGTCGAGTTCGTTGATCGTCGCGACGTGTTTGTTGACGATGGGTTCGTCGACCAGCGCCCACAACGTTTCGGCCGGTTGTAGTTCGGGCGTGTAGGGCGGCAGGAAGACCAGGCGAACGCCGTTGGGCACGCTCAACCCCGCCTCGCCATGCAAGCCGGCGTTGTCCAGAACCAGCACGATGGTTCGATCAACGCCAGCGCCAGCTTCGCGCGCAAAGGTTTCGAGCAGCGCGGAAAAGAACGGCTTCGACACGCCGTCGTGCACATACCAAAAGGTTTCGCCGCTGGCCGGCGACACGAAGGCCGTCACGTAAAGCCAATCGAAGCGATGGTGGCCCGGCGCGATCGGTCGTTCGCTGATAGGCGCCCTGACGCGGCGCGTCACCGGCTTCAGGCCGAGCCGATGCCCGTCGCTCGCGAAGACCTCGACCGGCCGCTCGGGATGCTTGGCCGCTTCTTCGGCGACGACGTCTTCGAGACTTTTTTAAAAATCGCCGCCTCTTCCGGCGTGGCGGACTTGGGGTTTTTCGGGCGCGGCATTTGGATCGACATGCCGCAGGCCTTCAGCGCCTCCCAGCCGCGTTGAACGGCGACCTTTTCCAACCCCAGTTCGCGCGCGAGAAATGAAGCGACCTTGGCGCTCGTCCACAGACCGCCGTCGTCGGGCGCTTCTTTCAAGCGAACCCGCGGCGTCGCGAGAACCTCCGGCGTGAGCACTCGCGCCGTCGAACCGTTGCGCCGACGCAAATCGCCCAGCGCATCCGGCCCTTCCGCATTGTAGCGAACGACGAGTTGTTCGATCCAACGCCGACCGAACGAGGTCATCCCGGCGACCTCGCCAACGCCGTGCCCCTTGGCGAGAAGCCAAATCGTCTGAAAATGCCGAGCCTCCATGACGTCGGCGCTCGAAACATAACGATCACGCAACGCCTCGACGCTCAAATGCGCGGCTACCGTCGTCATGGTCCGCCCCTTCGCGATTCATGGCGACGAACTTTAACTGCTTCGATTCCGGAAAGGAATCCCGCTGGCCCGAGTCAGTCACCCGGAAACCGTATAAGTGGTTGGCCCGAACCGCAAGGCATTCATGCCCGTGAGGAGAAGCCCAAGGGGCCGGAATCCAAAATCATGAGGACCGACAAAAATATGGAGGCATCCCTCTTTTCGTCCTATTCCCGGCCTGCTAAGGCATAGGGATGACGTTCCGAGCCTCCGTACGAATTACTGGCCCGGCCCGCGCTCGCAGCTAGACGCTCGCGCGGGGTCCGGGTTTTCGCGCCGCCCTCGGCGCCCTCCTGCCCGTTTCTTCCCGACACGCGCCAGACGGCCAGCGCCGCGCGCCGCAATAGCTTGGTTTCAAAGATGACCGACAACTCCAAGACGCCCGTCGATTATTCGGCGAGTCTCTATCTGCCGAAAACGGATTTTCCCATGCGCGCCGGCCTGCCTCAGCAGGAACCCAGAATTCTCGCGCGCTGGGAGGAGATGGGGCTGACTCAAAAGCTGCGCGAGGTCGCCGCCGGTCGCCCCAAATTCGTGCTGCATGACGGCCCGCCCTACGCCAATGGCAATATCCACATCGGCCATTCGTTGAACAAGATCCTCAAGGATTTGGTGGCCCGCAGCCAACGCATGCTCGGCAAGGATTGCGCTTATGTGCCGGGCTGGGATTGCCACGGGCTGCCGATCGAATGGAAGATCGAGGAGGAGAATTACCGCGCCAAGGGGCTCAAAAAACCGGATTTTTCCGACCCCGCCGCGATGATCGCCTTCCGCCGGGAATGCCGCGCCTATGCGGAGAAATGGCTAGCGGTGCAGCGCGAGGAGTTTAAGCGATTAGGAGTCTCGGGCGACTGGGAGCGGCCCTATTCGACCATGTCCTTCGAGGCCGAGGCGCGCATCGCCGCCGAAATCATGAAGTTTGCCGCCAACGGGCTGCTGTATCGCGGCTCCAAGCCGGTGATGTGGTCGGTGGTGGAGAAGACCGCGCTGGCCGAGGCGGAGGTGGAATACGAGGATCATGTGAGCGACACGGTTTTCGTGAAATTTCCAATTTTGAAAGCTGATCCTTTCACAGCTTGGGACGCTCATCAAAATGAATGGGACTTGCGTACAGCGTTCATCGTAATTTGGACGACCACCCCCTGGACGCTTCCAGGAAATAGAGCAATAAGCTATTCACGAAATGTGCTTTACGACGCCTACGAAGTCACAGAGGCTCCCGAGGGAAATTGGCTGAAAGTTGGAGAAAAAGTAATTCTGGCCCGCAAACTTGTTGAAGAGGTTTTCAAACAAGCAAAAGTAACAAAATGGAGAAAGCTTGATACGATCGGGCGGGGTTATTTTCAGAAAATGGAGTGCTTGCACCCACTTTTCGAAACGCCTGGTTACGACTTCTCCATCCCTCTGCTCGACGGCGATCACGTCACCGACGATACCGGCACGGGTTTCGTCCACACCGCGCCCGGTCATGGCCGTGAGGACTTCGACATCTGGATGACCAACAGCCGCCAACTTAGGGAGCGCGGCATCGACACGCGCATCCCCTACACGGTGGACGAAGATAGCGTCTTTACAGACGAAGCTCCGGGCTTCGAAGGCAAGCGCGTCTTCACCGACAAGGGCGACAAGGGCGACGCCAACGAGGCGGTCATCGCCGCGCTGATTGAATCGGGAAATCTCGTGGCGCGCGGGAGACTCAAACATCAGTATCCGCATAGCTGGCGCTCGAAAAAGCCGGTGCTTTATCGCAATACGCCGCAATGGTTCATTGCGATGGACAAGCCGTTGGACGACTTGCCAACGTTCCTTCCCGGAGACTACGCAGCGCGCAGGGCCAATGCCGGCGGGGAGGCTTACTTTTCACGCACAACGCTCCGTTCTCTCGCGCTCGCTGAAATCGCCCGCACGCAGTGGACACCGCCCGCTGGCCAAAACCGCATCACCGGCATGATCGCCGGGCGGCCGGATTGGGTCGTGTCGCGGCAGCGAGCCTGGGGCGTGCCCATCGCGTTGTTCGTGAGGAAATCCGATGGCGAGATTCTAAAAAACGAAGGCGTAAATGATCGCATCATTGAGGCATTCCAAAAGGAAGGCGCCGACGCTTGGTTTGATGAGAATGCAAAAGCACGGTTTCTTGGCCCACTGATCGGAGACGGGTATTCGCCAGAAGACTTGAAAACCGCCGAATATTTGGAACTGATCGACGACTACGAAAAAATCTCCGACGTGCTCGACGTGTGGTTCGACTCCGGCTGCACTCACGCTTTCGTGCTCGAAGACCCCAAGGCTTTCCCGACGCTTGCCGGCATCCACCGCAAGCGCGACGGCGGCGCCGACGAGATCATGTATCTCGAAGGCTCCGACCAGCACCGCGGCTGGTTCCATTCGTCGCTGCTGGAATCTTGCGGAACGCGCCATCGCGCGCCCTATGACGCCGTGCTGACGCATGGCTTCACGCTCGACGAGAAGGGCCGCAAAATGTCGAAGTCGCTCGGCAATACCGTGGCGCCGCAAAAGGTGATCGCCGACGCCGGCGCCGATATTTTGCGCCTTTGGGTCGGCAGCGTCGATTACGCCGACGATCAGCGCATCGGCCCCGAGATTTTGAAGTCGGTCACGGACATCTACCGCAAGCTGCGCAACACGCTTCGCTGGATGCTCGGCACGCTGGCGCATCACGCGCCCGGCGACGACGATCTCGTCCATGCGCCGGAACTCGAACGACTGATGCTGCATCGGCTGGTGGAACTCGACGAAGCCGTTCGCGCGGCCTACGCGGCTTATGACTACAAGAAGGTCGTAGCGCTGCTGACTCCGTTCATGATCAGCGATCTGTCGGCCTTTTATTTCGACATCCGTAAGGACGCGCTCTATTGCGATCCCCCGACGAGCGAAAAACGCAAGGTGGCGCTGGCGGCAATCGAGCATATTTTCCGCTGCGTCGCGACTTGGCTCGCGCCGATCCTCGTCTTTACGACGGAAGAAGCCTGGCTCTCGCGCTATCCGGACGCCGCTTCGGTGCATTTGGAGGTTTTTCCCGACGTTCCGTCGCATTGGCGCGACGAGGCGCTGGCGAAGAAATGGGCCGACATTCGCGCGATCCGCGCCGTTGTGACAGGCGCGCTGGAACTCGCGCGCGCGGAGAAACGTATCGGCTCGTCGCTCGAAGCCGCGCCCGTCGTGCACATCGCGGACGGCAAACTCCGCGCCGCCCTGGACGGGATTGATTTCGCCGAGATCTGCATCACGTCGGACATTCGCATCGAAACCGAGAGCGAGGTCCCGTCCGAAGCGTTTCGCTTGCCCGATGTGAAGAACGTCGCGGTGTCGTTCGCGCCCGCGAGCGGCGTCAAATGCCAACGTTCCTGGCGTTACTTCGACCCCGCCACCGCGGACCCGGATTATCCCGACGTGACGCCGCGCGACGCGCAAGCGCTGAAGGAGTTGGGATCGTGGGAGCGCGCGCAATCTTGATCGTCCGCGCTCCAACAGCTTCCGAAGCCGCCACGCGCCGCCACGCACTCGGAGACGCGGCGCGGTGAATGTGCTGCTTGCATTTTTGACCAATTCCGCCACGAATGTCGTGATCGGTTTGCTGGTCGCCAAATATCTCGGCCCCGAGGAATATGGCCGCTTCGCGATCGCCTTTTCGATCGCCGCCGTCGTGCAGACCGCGCTGTTCGATTGGCTACGTCTCGCGGCGACGCGCTTTTATTCCGCGAGAGTGCGAGATCAGCAGCCCGTCGTGCGGGCGACGCTCGACATGTCCTTCATCGCGGTCGTCTGCGCTCTCGCGATCGCCACGGCGCTGTTCGCGTATTTCGGACCCGCGCTCGACTTTGACGGCGCGCTGATCTTGCTCGCGCTGTTGACGGCCGTGGTAAACGGGCTGTTCGATTATTCGACCGCGCTAGTGCGCGCGAGATTCGACGACCGGCTCTTCGGGCGGCTTGTCTTGGTCAAGAATCTGCTCTCGTTGATCCTGACCGGCGGCGGAGCATTTCTGTTTCATTCGGCGGGCGTCGCTCTCGCCGGCACGATCGTCAGTCTGCTCGGCACGGTGATCGCCGCGCGCGCCTCGCTCACGGACAAAGGCTCGCCGCCAGGCGCCGCGCGGCGTGAAGCAGCATCCATGCTGATCGCGTACAGCGCTCCGATCGTCGCGGCGAATCTTCTATATCAAGCCATTCCGCTCGCCGCGCGCTCGGCCGTCGCGGACGTCTATGACTTCGCGGAAACCGGGCAATTCGCACTCGCGTTCGATCTCGGCATGCGCGCGATGTTGGCGTTTGGTTCCGCGCTCGACGTGCTCTTGTTTCAACTCGCGGTGGCCGCGCACGAGAATCACGGCGCGCAGCGGGCTCGGCGGCAGGTCGGGCGCAACATGGCCATCGTTCTGGCGTTCCTGCTGCCGGCTTGCGCCGGTCTCTTTCTTGTCATGCCTTCGATCGAACTGCTTATCGTGCCGGGTCAATATCGAGGGCCCTTCGGTCATTATCTCAGCCTTTTTCTCCCCGGTCTGTTCGCGATGGGCATGATTTTATTCGGCGTCAATCCGGTGTTTCAGATCGCCAAGAAAACGGCGCCGATGGTGGGCGCCGCGCTGGTCGCCGTGGTCGCCGGAATTGTTCTTATCGTCGCCTTGCCCTGGGGAAAGGACGCCTCCAATCTGGCGCTGGCGCAATGTGGCGCCTATCTCGCCGCGCTTGTCGCAACATTATTTTTCGCCGCCCGAGCGAAGCCGATTTGGCCGCGCTCGCGCGAACTGATGTTCGCCGTGTTGGCGACGCTCGGCATGGTCGCCGCGTTATTGCCGTTGCGCGAGATGACGCCGGGAGTTTCGACGTTGCTGTTGCAGGTATCATTGGGCGTCATCGTTTATGGCGCCTTGACGCTTGTTTTCGACACGGCTGGACTACGCGGTCAGGTGATGGCTTGGATAAGACGGCGGCAATCGACCGATCGAAAGTGAACAAGATCAAGCGATGCCGTGCATCAACGCGCGGCGGGATGCGGGAATTCGTCGCTCACCTCATTGACAGAAGCCGATGGGACCCCTTACACACACGCCTAGGCCCAGGTGGCGGAATTGGTAGACGCGCTGGTTTCAGGTACCAGTGGTGAAAGCCGTGGAGGTTCGAGTCCTCTCTTGGGCACCATCATACTTAGCTACGTGCTGTTTTTGGATAATACCAAACCGCGCTGAGGGCGACTCACCGGGATTTCCGAATCGGGCGTTTTCTGATTCGTATTGGCGAACCAAAGGAGGTTTGTCATGGGAGCGGCGATTGGAC
>JBAUVQ010000388.1:0-1744 GCA_049583305.1 Methylocystis sp. | reverse complement strand
CCTCGAACGTGATCGAGGCGGCGATATATTTTTAGAACGCGATCCACGTGTAAAGAAACAGCGTGTTGTTGTCGGTCGCGGTGTGCGAACGCCAGCTGCTGCCGTTATAATAGGTTCCGAGCCCGTCGAAGTTGGTCGTGCCGCCATACAGCTGCAGGTAATGCGTGTAGGAGAGACCGATCTTGGCGTTGGCCCAGGGGTAGAGGCCCGGGCTCCCCTTGCTGAAGGGCATGTAGGCGACATCGAAAATCAGCCCCTTGCCGTCTGGCGAGCCATAAGCCGAGGGGCCGGACAGGCCCAGCAAGGCGTTGCCGTAAAGCGTGCCGTCCGCCGTGCCGTGCACGCTGAAATAACCGACCGTGCCGCTGATCGTGTGATCCCACACGTAAGCGGCCGAGGCCTTGAAGCTCGTCAAATAATTGACCGGATTCGACGAGGCGTTGCCGGTGACGGGCGGCAAGCCGAACGCATTGACGATTCCCAAGGCATTGATGGCCTGGGCGGCCACGCCCTGCGCATAGGTCGCCTGAAGATTCTGCATTTCGCTGATGCGCGTGACCTTTAACGTCAGCGCGTGGACATCATTGATGTATTGATATTGCGCGTCGAAGCCGATGTCGCGATACGTATCGACGCCATAGCCCATCACGCGCCCCGGCAGAACCTGCGGATAGAAGCCGAAGGCGCCGAGCATCAGCGAATGATCGCCCCAACTCGGCTCCAACGCGACCCGCCAGTAGGGTGAAGCGCTGGCGAGTGAATTGGATGGACAGGCAATGCTATAGGGCTGGTTCGGCAAATAGTTCTGCGCCGCCCAGGCCTGCACGTTGGCCACGTAGTCGGAGTTGTTGGCGCAGGGCTGGCCTATCGCGTTCAACTGACCCTTGGACAGATTGTGATATGCGGAGGCTTCGAGATACAGCATGTCGTGGAGGAAAACATAGGCGCCCGTGCCGACGCTGCGGCCGGCGAAACCATTCTCGATCTGCGTTCCCGGCGGCGCGAAGGCGGGCGCCAGCGTCGAGGCGACGTAGGGGAAACCCCAGGCCGGCGTGGTGTTCCAGACGTCCTGAACGGTCGGCCCATTGTTCACGTCGAGCCCGTAGAGCACGTCGACCCCGCCGATCTGCGTCGTGTCGGCGTAACGAACGTCGGTGTTGTCGAGATAGGTGTGCTGCGAAGCCTTGTCGTAGGTTCCCTGGACGAAGGCGCCAAGATTGCCGTAGATCTGGCCGCCATAAAACAGGCTCGCCTGCTGCATGACGAAATTGTCGTTGGTGTGCGCGATCGGGTAGCCGTTGGGGTTCGTCGGCGGCGAATCCTGTTGCACCTTGGTTTTGGTGAAGGTCGGGAGCAGCATGGCGGCGATCGGCGGCGCTTCCTCGATCGACATGCCGCCGCCCATCGTGTAGCCGCCGAGCTTGAAACGACGGCCGAACGGCGTCAGTTCCGGAAAGGCGGTGTGGCAGGAGGCGCAGGGCTGACCCGTCTGCCGGGCGAAACTTGGTATCGCTTCGGCCGAACGGGGCGCGAAGGCCAGGCCAAGCGTCGCGGCGCCCATGAGGCCCACCACGCCGTAGACAAGAAGCGGGGTAATGTCCCTCTCCCGCCCAGATTTGCTCACATCGGCCATGTCGCCCTCCGATTCTCTTTTGCTGTCAAATAGTTGTGCGACAAACTTGGTTAATCGCATCTTAATTCGCCGCTGCTGGCTCCGCCGCGGCTTGCGTCATAACGCCGCGTG
>JBAUVQ010000387.1:0-2301 GCA_049583305.1 Methylocystis sp. | reverse complement strand
CGGCGCGGTGGCGGGGGTGCCCGGAGCCGCGAATTCAATCACGCAATTGGTTGGCGGCTTTGACACCATCGTGGTTGGCAACGGTTCGGATTCGATTACCGCGCTGGCGGGCGTATCGACGATCGTCGCGGGTAACGGCAATGACCAAATCTTGATCGGCGGGACCTTCAACACGGTTGTCGCGGGCAATGGGGTCGACAGTGTCGTGGGAACGAACGTCGACCACACGTCCATTACACTCGGCGACGGAGGCTCCACGGTGACTTTGACCGGGGCGGGATATAATGTGATAAAAACCGGAAGCGGAAATGACGTCATTACTCTATCCGGCGTCGGGAACTGGGTGGACGCCGGCGCCGCGATCACGTTCAACACCATTTACGGTGGAGCGGGCCAGGACACATTCGTGCTGGCGGCGCCCGGATCGGGCTTCGACAAAATCTTCAATTTTACCACAAGTAACGGCGACATACTCAATTTACAAAATGTGCTGGCGGCCGTCCACTGGGATGGCGCATCGAGTGACCTCGGCAACTTTCTCACGACCCAGTTCGTAAACGGCGACACCGTGTTGGAAACTACCGGTAGCCCTGCTAGACCCACAACCGTAGTCGCCGAGCTAATGAACGTAAACTACTCGATCTCCTGGCTCGAGGTCCACAGCAGCCTCTTCCTTTGAGGCGTCGCAACGGGGACGGGCCGCCAGCGTTCGAAGAACGCGCGGCCTATGCGCGCTCCCCTCACGCGTGACAGAACGTCTTTCCGTCGCCTCCGATCGCGGCGGCCAAGAGTTCGCCGATCTTCACGACAGCCTGGGTTCGGTTGGTGACGTGGAGTTTTTTCATGACATTATGCACATGTACTTTGACCGTGCTTTCGCTCATCCGAAGCTCCGAGGCGATAATCTTGTTCGTCTTGCCCCGGCGCAGCGCCTCGATGACGACGCGCTCGCGCGGCGTAAAAGCGGCGCCGGCGATCAGCGGCTGACGCTCATCGTAGTGGTTCAGACAAAGCTCCGAGGAAACAACACCCGCCGGAACAAAATATCCCCCGGCAAGCGTAAGGCGAATAGCCTCAACAACAATTTCAAGAGGCGTATCTATCGGAATATATCCGCGAACACCAAGCCGAAAACAGTCTATTGCATGGCTTTTTTCATGAATATTAGAAAGAACGATAATTGGAATGAATGTGTCTCCTTTAACTATCCCCTGTATCGTCTCGGTAAGTTCCGCATAATAGTGCTCGTCGAAACCTCCAAGGATAATTGCGCACGCATCCATATAGAAGTCATATTGCCCTAATGCCTCTTTGTCGGAAAAAGTTGAAACGGTATAGTTAAGAGCCTCTCGTAAGCACTTTGCAAGGCACTCGCGAAGTAGAGCCCTGCGATCTACGATTATAACTTGCTTCTGCAGGCCCATCCGGGACCCGGAAATCTCTTGATGTTCCAGCAGAGCATCCATAATCCGCCTCCTCAACGCAACTAGAATTCGCATCCGCACGTAGCGACGCGCTCCTCACTTTAAACCCGGGCGACACGCCGAGGGCTCATTCTCGCGCCGCCTGAAAACGCGACTTCGAGAAAACACGCCATCTCCGTGGCTTTACACGGCTTTCCGGCATCGTTTTCCCTCGGATTAACGCTCGTTAACCATTGCCATTTTTTCGCCGTTTTCCACAAAATATGCAATACGTAATTACCGAAGTCTGTTGCGTAATTCGAAAAACGCGAGTCCGTTACACTTCGCGCGAGGATGTTTGGCGGGCGAGGGAGAATACGTCGAGTTGTCTTTCGATCCGCCGCGCTGACTGGTGCGTTTCAGCGCGCGTTCGCGCGATGAGGCATGATTTCGTTGTGCGAACTCGCTCGTTCCGACGTAATTATCAACAGATCGCATTCCCTTGATCGGAACCGTCCCGACGAACCCGACGGGTGAGTCGAGTGAAGTTCTTCGAGAGTCGATTTCGACCGTGGGCTGATGCCTCGCTATCGCGGATCGGTGGTCGCTTTTGACGCGGGATTGCTCGCTTACGGGGCGCGAAGATGAGCCTGTGCTGACCGCGACTCCTGGGGAGACGCTCGCCGACGCCTACGCCGGGAAAAATATTCGGCGCGAGCAGGTGGTGATGGCGCGACAATCGGTGTTTGGAGGTCTCGCCGGCCACGAGGATGTCAACGATGCCGAGCGCCCGCGCGATGATACGGCGATGCGTTTGGGGATGCCGCGCCGAAGCCGGTCGCGGCTGGGTTTGATAGCCGGCTCTGGTGGATCGAAGAGTCAGTCGACGCGACGACAG
>JBAUVQ010000386.1:0-13782 GCA_049583305.1 Methylocystis sp. | reverse complement strand
CCGCGGCATGGACCTTCGCCGCCCCCATCTCGACAAGCGCTTTGGCGAAGGCGAGGCCGAGACCTCGATTGGCGCCCGTCACCAGGGCGGTTGATCCCGCGACCTTCATGGTCGACTCCTCTTTTGCGCTCGGTCCTCGCACAGCGCCGGCGCCGGCGAATAGGCCTGGCTAAAGCTCGCGCAGACCGTTCGGCGCGCTCGTCGCCCGCGCCAATGGCGAAGCCTGTTCGAGAACTAAAGCATCCGCGAAGGCGGCCACCGTCCAAGCGCCGCCCCTTTCGAGGAAAATCCGAAGCTCTCGCTCATTCTCCGCGTCGGCGGCGGAGCGATGCCGTTCCAAGGCAAAGCGCGGGTGCCCCGCCGGGTAAAAAACATAGCGCGATCTCGAAGGATTCAACTGGGGCGCCATCGACGAATTTTATTCAAAAGCGGCTACCCGCAAAGAAAGGGACACTCGGGTCTGAAAGGGGTCAAAACCGGCCCAACGGCTATCGCTCGCGACATCCCATTCCGCGGCTATCAAATGTCAGATTTCCACCGTCAAAAACACCGCACCTGCGCCTCGGCCTGGGCGCGGCGCAGGTCGTTCAGCGCGTCCTGGGCGAAGGCGGAATTGCGCATCATGCCGCCGATCTGGCCGGCCTGCTGGTCGATGCTCGCGACCGTCTCCGCCGCGACATATTTGTCATAGGGCAAAATGGTGGCGATCACGTCGATCGAACAGGAGCATTGCTCCAGCGACTGGCGCGTGTCGCCGTTGGCCTTCATGCAGCCGAAGACGTAATCGGCGCGCGTCGAGGTCGGATAGTCGTTGAGGTCCGAGGCGAGGGCGGGCGCGGCGAATGTCCGCGCGACGAAAATGACGAGCAGCGCGGCGAGTGTTTTGCGCACGGCGATCACCGGGTTGAGTCGGGTTGCTGAGCCCCCAGCATTCCCCGAAGCGGCGGAAATTGCAATCGCTCCGCGCGCGGCGAAGCGCTCATGCTCCGCGCGCCGCGAAGCGCTCACGGTCGCGCGGCGATATCCTGCTGGCCGCCCACGTAACTTCCCCCTCGGTCGCCAAAGGCCGGCGACTTCACCGCCTTTTCGATCGCGATCAGCACGCTGCGTTTCGATTTCGGAACGTCGCGCGCCGCCGCGAGCGCCAGAAAGTCGCTCTCCTTGTGCGGACAGGCGCTCCCGCCCTGAAACACGCGCAGCCCCTCCGCGGTCATGACGCTGTCGCCCTCGCGCAACGTGCTGTCGTGCAAGATCGTGTCCGTCTTGGACATATCGAAGCCGCTTGGACGCGCGGTGTAGCAGAGCCCGGCCTTGGAGTCCGGAGCCGTCGTCGGCTTGTCCGACGCCAGACGCGCCTTGCGCGGTCGGCTTTGCCGGGGCGGCAGATAGGAAAGGCTCGACACGTGGTGGCGGACGACGCGCTTCTCGCGCGCGGGGCTCGAAACTTCGCGCCGGGACGCGCCGCTCCCCTGGTCTCCGGTGAAGGCGCCGATGAAGTCGTCGAGGAAGCCGGCGCTCGCGCGCCCGGCGGACAGCTCCAGCGCGCACAAGGCGGCGAAGGAGAGCGCGAGAACAGTCTTCGCGCGGCTTTTGGATCTTGCTGAAAAACCGCTGGGGACGCGGGATCGGCCCTTCGAGCAAGCGCGTGGTGACATGTTCGTTCCTCCAAGCAATGCGTTTTCGAGGCCACGCGACGCGCACAACCAAAACGGCGACAAAAACTGGATCGTGACGCACATCCACCGCGTTCGCCGCGAAGTAGCACGGCGACGGCGCCCCGCCAAGAAATTCCGTCGCCGCGCCCCCGGCTTTTCCCCAGCGCTTTTGTCCCAATTGTTAACGCCAGCCGGCGGCTCGGGTTCCCCCACGACGGACGAAATCCCCGGCCCGCGAGCTAAGTGCTGGCGCCTTCTATCTTCCTCGTTTTTTCGGAAGAGACGAGCGGCGGTCTCCCCTTCGCGAAAAGCGCCCTAAACGCCCATCTCCAGTTCCGCCGCCGCGAGCCGCGCCGCCTCCGCGCCCGAGAGGATCGCGCCGTTGAAACCATGCTCGCCGCCGAAGGCCGAGGCGAGGTAAAGGCCCCCGATCGGCGTGCGCGGCGTGCGCGGAAAACCGGCGAGGATCGGGTCTTCCGGCGGCAGCGGCTCGAAGCCGTAGACCGCGCCTTGCGGCGTGTTGAGATAGCCGGCCATCGAATAGGCGTTGAGCAGCACGCGCTCGGTGACGAGGCCGGAGAAGCCGGGATAATCCCGTTCCATCGCGCCTTGCAGCGCGTCCAGCCAGCGCTCGCGCCGCGACAACGCGTCTTCGCGCGAGAGGCCGCTCCAATTGCTCAGGGTGTCGAGCCCCAACAGGCTGACGAGCACGGGCGGCTCGTCCCAAAGCCCCGAGTCGACCGCCGTGAAATTGGCGACGGAGTAGACCGGCGGCGCGCCCGTGGGGTCGGCGGCCATCGCATTGGCGCCGTCGCCATATTGCGAAAAGCGCGTCATCGTATTGGGCAGCTGAATCGCGTTGAAATCCACGAGTCCCACGGTCGAGGGCTTTTGGGCGAGGCCGAAATTGGCGCAAAACAGCGAGGTCGAGAGCGGCCGCGCGCCGAACTCCTCCTCCATCGCCGCGCGCCCGGCCGCCGGCAAAAGCTCTCCGGCGACGCTCGGCGCGCAATTGGCCAGCACGACGCGGGCGGAGATTTCGTCCTCGTCGTCGCCGCCCTTGCGCGCGACATGGCGCACGCCGCAGGCCTCGCCCTCGGAGTTGGTCAGGATCGCGGTGGCGTTTCGCCCCAGCCGCACAACGCCGCCGGCCTTGGTGATGACCTTGGCGAGTTTCAGGCTCAGTTGCCGCGAGCCGCCTTTGATATAGGCGCCGCCCGAGGCGATATTGGCGCCCTGCGCCAGCGCGTAATAAATCCACCAGGTGCGCTTGGGATCGTCTCCGAAATACAGCAGATTGGCGCCGAGCGCGCATTTGAGCGCCTCCGCCCCGCCAAAGCGCCGCGTGAAAACCTCGTCGAGCGTGTCGTTCCACGCGGCGGCGGCGGGCGCCAGCTCCCACAGCGCATGGGTGAACTTGGCCACCGAGCCGGTGTCGCGCGCCTGGCGGATCGTCCACAGCGAATCGTGAATCCGCTCCACGTCGGCCAGAAATTCCTGGATCGCCGCGCGCTTGTCGGGAAAGCGTCCGGCCAGCGCGTCATAGGCCGCGTCGAAACCGGCGGGCAAGGCGAAGGGCTCGCCCACGGGACCGCCGCGCACATGATGCAGCGCGCCGGTCGGCAGCCACTCGATCTCATCGAGAATGCCCAACCCTTTGAGGATCGCGTGCTTCACGTCGCGCGGATTGCGCGCGTCGGAGGTCTGGTGCAGCGAGGATTCCACGGTGAGCCCGCCGACGCGGTAGACCGAAGCCGCCCCGCCCAGGCTGAAATTGCGCTCCAGCAGACAGACGGAATAGCCGGCCTTGGCCAGCAACGCCCCCGCCGCCAGCCCGCCCAGCCCGGAGCCAACCACCACGGCGTCGAATTTTTTAATCTCAGTCATCGTTCGTCCCGATTCCCCGCGAGGCGCAGCATAGGCGGTTTAACGGGCGTTGGCGCGCGGGGAAAGCGCCACGTGAGAATTGGGGGCTTCCGCGTTAATCGAAAAACCCGCTTGGGCTTGTTGATCATGTATCTCATTTGAGATACATTCGTCGGCGAAGAAGGGGATTAAGCAATGGCCGCGCGAACGTCGATGTTGCACGTCCGGGTGGACGACGAAACCAAGGAACAGGCGACGGCGGCGCTGGGCGCCATGGGCCTTTCCGTCTCCGACGCCGTGCGATTGTTCCTGCGCCGTGTGGTGGTGGATCAAGCCTTCCCGCTGGAACTGAAGATTCCGAACACCGAGACGCGCGCCGCCATCGCGGAAGCCGCCGAAATAGCCCAAACTCGCCGCGCCCGCTTCGCGACCGCCGACGAACTGTTCGCCGATCTTGAAAAAACCGGCGGCAAGTAAAAGAGCGCCGCTCCCGCGCGCGGCGGATTACGCGAAGCCGTTTCTGAAGGATTGGGAACGGCTGTCGCGTTCCGGTCGGTTCGATATGAACCGTCTCAAGGAAGCGATGCTGTCGCCGATCGCCAATGACGGCCCGCTGGGGCCGGAATGGCTCGATCATCCGCTAAAAGGCGAGTGGCACGAGTGTCGGGAATGCCATATCGGCGGCGATTTCCTGCTGATCTACAAACTGGACGAGAGCGACAAGACGGGCCTGATCATATTCGTTCGCGCGGGCACGCACGCCGACCTTTTCGACGAATAGGCCGACGGCGAGAGGCGGCTGGCTCACTTCATCCGAAACCGATTGCGCAGCGCGAGGCCGAGCAGGAAGAGGAGGATGACGCCGAGGAGGGATTGGAGGTCGCCGATGATTTTGGCGAAGGGTGAGAGACCGTCTGCGATGTCTTTGATCGGCTTGTAGGGCAGGAACGAGATTACATTTGTGATGCTGAGCCCTGCGGCCTCGTCATAAGCAAGCGGCAGGCCCTTATACGCGGGTACCAGCGCGAAAATGTCGGCGCCTACGGCGAACAGGACGACTAGCCAGAACGTCGGCGATCCGACGCTCAACCCATAGCCGCCGAAAACGTCATAGGCTCCGTTCAACAGCCAATCGAAGGCGCACTTTGTCCGCACGCTAACCGGCCTCAATCCATCGCGGAATTTGAACCGCAACCATGCGCGACGGGCGCGCAACTCCTTAGCGAAAAAGAATTGCTCGTCTTCATGCTTCTTGAGGCGCTCCATCTCGGCCTTGAGACGCGCATACTCGTCAACTTGATCTTGCGCGTCTCTTTGGCGATCCGGTGGGGGTGGCCATTGCGCATCATGCCATACCGTGGCTTCGCGCAACTCGGCGTCGTGGAAATCAGGGGGGTGCGACAAAAATTTCGTGAACTGAAAGGTGGTGCATGACCTGAATTCGCTGGCCTCGAAATCAATGGCGCCGGAAAATGTCGCGTTATCGAAGAAGGCTTTGCCGGAGAACACCGAGCCGTCAAAACACGCATTGGTGAAGAACTTCGTTCCGCGAAACTCGGCATCCCTTGAGAACGTCAACATGCTGAAAAAGGCCCGTTCAATGAACGCCGCCATGACGAACGATGATTTGTGCTCGAAGGCCGCCCCGTTAAAGTTGGCATCGGTCGGAAATACGAAATTTTCGAAGGAAACAGGGTGATCGAATCTTACACTGTGAAAAATGATTGGCGATCCCGGATGAGGTGGCGGAAGCTTGGTTCGCTTAGCGAAGATTTGTAAAAAATTAGTATTTTCTTCGTCGGACAGCGGCCTAAGCTCCGAGGCTTCGAAGCCCCGGGAGATCAGCATCGCTCTCTGCTCTTCTAATAAAACGGCGGAAACCCATCGGTTCCAAGCCACGCGATTTTGCTCGGCGAGGCGAATGTCAAAAAAAGCGCCGCTGCCCTCCTCCTGCTCCCCATAAACCGTCGCCAAACAATACCAACGATTCCCATTGGCTGGCCTTAACCGCGCCTTCGCTTCATCGCTCATCGGCAAATTCTCTCGTCAAAGTTCTTCGCGCGGCGCGCGGAGAAGCCCCCGCCCCCTCACGGCGTTGGATTGGCGTTCAACTGATGAATCGCGTCCACCCGCGCCTCGATCTCCGCGGTGATCTTCACCTCGACCGACGCCAGGTCGCTGTCCAGTTGCGCCAGCGTCGTCGCGCCGATGATGTTCGATGTCACGAACGGCCGCGAGGTCACGTAGGCGATGGCGAGGCGCGCGGGATCGACGCCGAGTTCGCCGGCCAGCGCCAGATATTTGTCGATGGCCTCCGCCGCGCCCGGCGTCTCGTAGCGCTGGCCGCGCTCGAACAGCGTCGTGCGGGCGCCGGGCGGACGCGCGCCGTTCTGGTATTTGCCGGTCAGATAGCCCTGCGCCAGCGGCGAATAGGCGAGCAATCCCACCTGCTCGCGCCAGGCGAACTCCGCCAGCCCCATCTCGAAGGTGCGATTGAGAAAATTATAGGCGTTCTGGATCGAGACCACGCGCGGGCCAACGCCCGCCTCGGCGCCGCGCAAAAACCGCTGGACGCCCCAGGGCGTTTCGTTGGAGAGGCCGATATGGCGGACCTTGCCGGTCTTCACCAGTTCGTCCAGCGCGGCCAGCGTCTCCTCGACGGCGACTTCCTCGCGCGCGCTCGGCTGGCGCCAGACGGTTCCGCCGTCGCCGAACAGCGGCACGGAGCGGTCCGGCCAATGCAGCTGATAAAGGTCGATGTAATCGGTTTGGAGCCGCTTTAGCGACTGTTCGATGGCGTAGGCGATGTTCTTTTTATCCAGCCGCGTCGGCGCGTTGTTTTCGCGCAGCCAGGTCATTCCGCCGCGTCCGGCGACCTTGGTGGCGACGATCACCTTGTCGCGCCCGCCGCGCGCCTTCAGCCAGGAGCCGACGATGCGCTCGGTCGAGCCTTGCGTCTCGGGGCGCGGGGGGATCGAATAAATTTCCGCCGCGTCCAGAAAATTCACGCCGCGCGAAAAGGCGTAGTCGAGTTGCGCGTGGCCTTCCGCCTCGCTGTTCTGCTGACCAAAAGTCATCGTGCCGAGACAGATCGCCGAAACCGATAGATCGGTCCGGCCGAGTTTGCGATAGTCCATGAAGAGAATCCTTACGATCCGGCCGCGCCCATTCGGCCCCGCCCTTCTTAGCGCAGATAGGCGCTCGCCTCGAGTTCGCGGCGCAGGTCGAAACTCCTCAACTGCGTGAAAATCGGCGCGATCCAGGACTTTAGCGCGGCGCGCACGACGATCGACATGCCCGTCGGCGGGGCGAGCAGGAAGCGCGACAGCGACAGCGACGGATCCTCGAGAATATTGGCCACGGGGCCGGGCAAGGCGGTCACGACGAATTTGCTCCGCGCGGGATAACGCCGCAACCCCTCGCGCGCCTCGGCGTCGAGCGGACGCGCGCCGTCGTTATGCACGACAATCATGGGCAATTGCGGCCACGCCGCGTTGAGCGACAGCGCGCTCGCCAGCGCGGCGTCGGTTCCGTCGGCGTGGAACAGCAGGACCGGCACGATGCCCTTGCGGCGCGCTTCCTCGATGAAGCCGATATCCCGCACGGTCTGGAAAAAGCGCTGGCGCTCGCGATGCCAGACATCGACGATCTTGGTGTCGCTATCCACCGCCAGCAGCCGGTCGAACAGCGCGATCTGGCCCTTGATGTCGCCTATGTCGACCGTCCGCACGAGGTCGGGGAACAGCGCCCCGTAATGGGGATCGCGCGGATCGGTGTCGAAGCCGGTGACCGGCGCGCCGGAAAACAGTCGATAGTCGGTCAGGAGACGCGCGGTGGTCGATACGCCCGCGCGGGGGCTCGCGGAGCAAACAATAAAAACGTCGCCGCTTCGTCCCGTCATCTATCCCGCAATCGCCGCCGCCGGGGACGTTTGTTCCTCGGCCGTTAGCGCTCCCTGCCGGTTTTGATGGGCTTGCCCGGCGCGGCGGCCGGCGCGCGCGGCGCCAGCGGCGCGACGAGCCCGAGCAGTCCCACGCGGTCGAATTCGTCGGCGATCTTGTTCTCCCAGGTGCGAACATAGCCCCGCAGCACGAAGGAGTGTCCGGCCTGGTCGCCTTCCGCCGTCTTGTCCGCGACGAACATGGAGAAAGGCGTCCCGGCGATCTCGACCTGCTCGTAGGCGATTTCATTGAGCTTTGGGATGGTCATCTCGCCGGCCGTCTGGATCTTCTCGAAATACTTGCGATGCGTCACCGGATCCCATTCGAAGAAGGTCGTGTCGTTGACGTGGTTCTTGACCAGAAAATACTGCGCGTCCTCGACATAGGGCGCGATCTCCTCGATCTCGTCGAGCGAGGCGATGGACGAGCCGAGCACGTGGAAAATCAGGAAATTGAATTCGCCTTCCTTGACGGCGTCGAGAAAGCCCATGTCGTCCAGCGCCTGCAGCGCGACGGTCAGGCCGCCGGCGCGGACGTCGATAACGCTGACCTTGATCTGCGCGGTTTCGAGCGTGTCGATGATCTTCATCTGATCGGCGGTCGAGGTCAGATCGACGATCTCGGTTTCCTCGGGATGAAAGCGATGCAAGGTTCCGCGCGGCGTTTCCGTGTCGAACGCCCGGGCGATGACATTATTATTGGCGAGATAATCCAGAACCGCGCGGGCGATCGTGGTCTTGCCGACGCCGCCCTTATCCGCGCCGATAATAATGACCGAAGGTTTCATGTGACGTCCCGTTTCTTGCGCCGGAGGCGGCGGAGCGGGCTGTTCGCGCGCCACCTCGGCTTTGATCGAAGAATGGGTTCTTGAGTCTCGTAAGGGTTTCCGTGTCATGGATCGATCCTATAGCATTGGCGCGGCCGTCGCGCACGGGGCGATTCCTCAAATCTTGACAATTTTGATTTACAGCCTGGCGACGGCCAACGCCAAGCGCCAGCTTATTTCACGCATGCATTTTGTTATATGAAATTATTTCGCTTTTTATGAAAGTGAATTGACTTTCGCCGGGCGACGGGTATGTAACGCACATCGAGCCGGCCGAACGCCCTTCGCGCGGCGGGGTAATCATGCGTAAATCGCGGCCTTTCGCGCAAATCCCGCGCGGGCCGCGCACGAAACGGAACGGGCGATGCACGAGGCGAATGCGCGGTTGGACGAGCCGGTCGAGAAGCCGGCCCCGACGATCGTGGTCGAGGATCGCGCGGGCGTCCGGCGCGAAATCGAGCCGGTCGAGGGCTGGCGGTTGATGGAGATCCTGCGCGAATACGGACTTGGGATGGAGAACACGTGCGGCGGCGCGCTGGCCTGCGCGGAATGCCACGTCCTCATCGATCCCGAGTGGGTCGCCAAGCTTCCGCCCCCGCGAGAAGACGAACTGGAAAAACTCGACGAATTGCCGCTGATCTTCGAAAACTCCCGCCTCTCCTGCCAGATCGTCTGGTCGGACGATCTTGACGGGCTGCGGCTGACAATCCCCTTGGCGGTGTGATGGCGTTGCTGAAAAACCCACAAATCCTGTTCGCCAGCGATCTGCGCGACGGCGAGGTGCTGTTCCTTGGCGCTTCCGGCTGGTCGCGCGATCATCGCCAAGCCAGCGTCGCCCGTGACGGGATCGAGGCGGCCGCGCTGGAAGCGCGCGGCAAGGCCGATATATCCGCCAATCGCGTCGTCGACGTTTATCTCGCCGACGTCGCCATTGGCGCGGGCGGCGCGCCGGAGCCGCTGCACTATCGCGAAAAAATGCGGATCAAGGGGCCGAGCGTTCGCCTCGATCTCGGCAAGCAAGCGGGAGAGCCACGATGACCGCGCACGACCCGCTGCATCAGGCGCGCCCCAACGCGTCGACGACGACCTATCTCTATGACGCCTATGACACGGCCTTCGTGCGCGAGCGCGTCGCCGAGTTTCGCGCGCAGGTCGCCCGCCGCCTCCAGGGCGCGATGACCGAAGACGAGTTCCGCCCGTTCCGGCTGATGAACGGTCTCTATCTGCAATTGCACGCCTATATGCTGCGGATCGCCATTCCCTACGGCACATTGACCGCGCGGCAGATGCGCCGCCTCGCCGACATCGCCGACCGATGGGACAAGGGCTACGGCCATTTCACGACGCGGCAGAATTTGCAGTTCAACTGGCCGAAACTCGTCGACGTTCCCGATATTCTGGAGTCGCTCGCCGAGGTCGAGATGCACGCGATCCAGACCTCCGGCAATTGCATCCGCAATGTCACCGCCGATCATTTCGCCGGCGTCGCCGCCGACGAACTCGAAGACCCGCGCCCCACCGCGGAATTCCTGCGGCAATGGTCGAGCCTGCACGCGGAGTTCAGCTTCCTGCCGCGCAAGTTCAAGATCGCGGTGACCGGCGCGGAGCACGACCGCGCGGCGATAAAGGCGCATGACATCGGCCTGCGCATCCTTCGCGACGACAAGGGCGAGATCGGCTACGAGGTGATCGTCGGCGGCGGTCTCGGCCGCTCGCCGTTCATCGGCAAGACCGTGCGCGAATTCCTGCCGCGCGAGGACCTGCTCGCCTATCTCGAAGCGATCCTGCGCGTCTATAACCGCTTCGGCCGCCGCGACAACAAATACAAGGCGCGCATCAAAATCCTCGTGCACGAGACCGGCCTCGACGAGATCAAGGCGCAGGTCGAAGCGGAGTTCGCGGCGATGGACCGCGCGCCGTTCCAGCACGACGCGCAAGAGTTCGCGCGCATCGCCGCTTTCTTCGCGCCGCCGCCCTATGAGGCGCTGCCGGCGGAGTCGCCCGCGCTCGAACAGGCCAAGCGCGAAAACGCCGCGTTCAAAGCCTTCGTCGACGTCAATGTCTCCGAGCATAGGACGCCCGGCTACGCCATCGTCACCGTGTCGCTAAAGCCGATCGGCGGCGTCCCCGGCGACGCGACCTCGGCGCAAATGCGCGCGCTCGCCGACGCGTCCGAAAAATTCGGCTTCGGCGAATTGCGCGTCAGCCACGAGCAGAATATCATCCTGCCGCATGTGAAACAGGACGACCTTCTCGCGCTGTGGCGGCTGCTCGACGCGGCCGCGCTCGCCCACGCCAACGCGGGGCTGATCTCCGATATCATCTCCTGCCCCGGCCTCGATTATTGCGCGCTGGCGACCGCGCGCTCGATCCCGATCGCGCAGGCGATTTCGCTGCGCTTCGCGGACCCCGAGCGGCAGCGTCTGATCGGCAAGCTCGGCATAAAAATCTCGGGCTGCATCAACGCCTGCGGTCACCACCACATCGGCGCGATCGGCATTCTCGGGCTCGAAAAAAAGGGCCAGGAATCCTATCAGATCACGCTCGGCGGCGACCCGTCGCTATCGGCGTCGATCGGCGAATTGCTCGGCCCCGGCGTCACGGCCGATCAAGTCCCCGACGTGATCGAACATATCGTCGATTTCTATCTCACGGAGCGCAAGGGCGACGAGCGTTTCATCGACACGTGGCGGCGGCTGGGCCACGCCCGCTTCAAGGATTTACTGCGGCGGGAGGGCGAAGATGGCGCTGATATCTGACGGCAAATTCGTCGAGAACGCATGGCGCCACCTCGCCGACGAGGAAGACTTGCCCAAGACCGGCAAGATCATCGTCTCACAAAAGCGGCTCGCCGAAGCGCTTGCCGTTTTGCCCGCCGGCGCCTCGCTCGGCGTGATCGTCGCCAACACGACCGACCCCGCGACGCTGGCGCCGCACTTTTCGCGCCTCGCGCTGATCGCCGTCGCCTTCCCGGGCTTTTCCGACGGCCGCGGCTTTTCGCTGGCGAGACTGTTGCGCCGCGCCGGCTTCACCGGGGAACTGCGCGCCAGCGGACGGCTTGTCGCCGATCAGTCCGTTCACGCGCGCCAATGCGGCTTCGACACGATCGAAATTCCCGCCGATCTCGCCGCGCGCCAGGACGAAGCGCAATGGAGCGCCGCGCGCGCCGCCTATCGCGAATTCTATCAAGAAGGCTACGGGACCGGTTCGATCCTCGAACGCCGCAGAAAGGCGACATCATGAAGCCGTCGCTCACCGATGTGCTGGGGCCGCGCCTCGCGCCGCTCGATCTCGATAATCGCTTGCGTCTGGTGCGCGAATTCGTGCCCGGCCGCATCGTCTTCACGACGAGTTTCGGCGTCGAGGACCAGTGGATCACCCATGCGATCTTCACGCGCGGTCTCGATATAGAAGTCGCGACGCTCGACACCGGCCGGCTGTTTCCGCAAACCTACGAATTGTGGGAGCGCACCGAGGCGCGTTACGCCCGCCGCATCGCCGCCGTCTATCCGCAAGCCGAGACCTTGCAGGCGTGGGTGCGGGACCATGGGATCAACGGCTTTTACAAGTCGGTCGAGAACCGCAAGGCCTGTTGCCACATCCGCAAGGTCGAACCGCTCGCGCGGCTGCTGGCGGGCGCTTCCGCCTGGATCACCGGGCTGCGCGCCGATCAATCCGCCGCGCGCGAGACGATCAATATCGTCGAATTCGACGCCGGCCACAAACTTTTGAAGGTCAATCCGCTGATCGACTACAGCCGCGAAAAGATCGTCGCGGCGACGGAGGAATTCGACGTGCCCGTGAACGAACTGCACGCGCAAGGCTTCCTCTCCATCGGCTGCGCGCCCTGCACGCGCGCGATACAGCCCGGCGAGAGCGAGCGCGCGGGGCGCTGGTGGTGGGAAGAAGACGCCAAGAAGGAATGCGGCCTGCATGTCGGCGAGGACGGCGTCTTGCGCCGCGGACCCGCGCGGGAAAGCGAGGTCGTGAAATGAGTTCGCTCGCCATCCGCAAGCTCGGACATCTCGACCGGCTCGAAGCCGAGAGCATTCACATCATGCGCGAGGTCGTCGCCGAGTGCGAACGTCCGGTGATGCTCTATTCCATCGGCAAGGATTCAGCGGTCATGCTGCATCTGGCGATGAAGGCGTTTTATCCGTCCAAGCCGCCGTTTCCGCTGCTGCATGTCGACACGACATGGAAGTTCAAGGAAATGATCGCCTTCCGCGACCAGCGCGCGAAGGAGCTGGGCGTCGAACTGCTCGTCTACAGCAATCCCGCCGGCGTCGAGATGGGCATCAATCCCTTCGTGCATGGATCGAAGCTGCACACCGAGATCATGAAGACCGAGGCGCTGAAACAGGCGCTCGACAAATGGCGGTTTGACGCGGCGTTTGGCGGCGCGCGGCGCGACGAGGAGAAATCGCGCGCCAAGGAGCGCGTGCTGTCGTTCCGCACCGCGCAGCATCGCTGGGACCCAAAAAACCAGCGCCCGGAATTCTGGCGGCTCTACAACGCGCGCAAGGGCCCGGGCGAGAGCCTGCGGGTGTTTCCGCTGTCCAACTGGACCGAGGCGGACGTGTGGGATTACATCGCGCGCGAAAACATTCCGGTCGTGCCGCTCTATTTCGCCAAGCCGCGCCCGGTCGTGCAACGCGACGGCTCGCTGATCATGGTCGACGACGACCGCATGAAGCTGCTGCCCGACGAGACCGTCGAACAGAAAATGGTGCGCTTCCGCACGCTCGGCTGCTATCCGCTGACCGGCGCGATCGAGAGCAACGCCGCGACGCTCGACGCGATCATCGAGGAGATGCGCGTCAGCCGTTCGTCCGAGCGGCAGGGACGCCTGATCGACCACGACGGCGCCACCTCGATGGAACAAAAGAAACAAGAGGGATATTTTTGATGCACGGCGGACCCGCGCCAGCGCCCGAGGCGATTCCGCATCGTCCGGCGGCCGAAAAGCCGCTGCTGCGATTCATCACCTGCGGCTCGGTCGACGACGGCAAGTCGACATTGATCGGCCGCATGCTCTACGACGCCGGCCTCGCGCAGGACGACCTGCTGGCGACGCTGGAGAAAGACTCGAAGAAGCACGGCACGCAGGGCGAAGACCTCGATTTCGCGCTGCTGGTCGACGGCCTCGCCGCCGAACGCGAGCAAGGCATCACCATCGACGTGGCCTATCGCTATTTCGCGACCGACAAGCGCAAGTTCATCGTCGCGGACACGCCGGGGCACGAGCAATATACCCGCAACATGGCGACCGGCGCCTCCACCGCCGATCTCGCGGTGCTGCTCGTCGACGCGCGCAAGGGCATCTTGCCGCAAACGCAACGCCACAGCGTGATCGTGTCGATGCTCGGCGTGCGCCATGTCGTCGTCGCGGTCAACAAAATGGACCTTGTCGACAACAGCGAAGCGGTCTTTCGCAAGATCGAGGCGGACTTTCGCGTCTTCGCCGAACATCTGCGCTTCGTGTCGATCTACG
>JBAUVQ010000385.1:0-1770 GCA_049583305.1 Methylocystis sp. | reverse complement strand
GGGTGCTTTTTCGCTCGGCATGATACCGCCGTTATCGGGTCAAAACTTATAGTTGCCAATGACAACTATGCTCCGGTGGCTGTCGCCGCGTAATGCGGTTATAGTACTGGGAAATAAGCCCTAAGGGTTTGCACTTTTAGGCGGGGCCCGGAGGCGCCTGGCAACAGAAGCCTCCACTTAATTCCGGCGATCGCCGGCTTTATTGTGACGCGCGGCCAGGCTGGAAGTTACACGCACCGACATGACTCAGCTCATTCGATACGATTTACTCGTCCAGGACGCCATGCGCGGCGTCATGCGCAAGGTTTTGGGGCAGATCGCCAGCCTCGGCGAATTGCCGGGCGAACACCACTTCACCATCACCTTCCGCACCGACGCGCCCGGCGTGAAAATCTCGCGCCGGCTGGCCGAGCAGTGGCCGGTGGAGATGACCATCATCCTGCAACATCAATATTCCGGCCTGCACGTGGACGACGTGGGGTTCGGCGTGACGTTGTCGTTTCGCTCGGTGATGGAGACGCTGTACATCCCCTACGACTCGGTGACGGTCTTCTCCGATCCGTCGGTCGAATTCGGCTTTAAATTCAATATCGAGGACGACCGCGAGGAAGAGGAAGCGCCGCCGGCCCGGCGCCAGGGCCCGAGCCTCGTGCGCCCCGAGCAGCCCGTCGAGCCAGCGCCGCCGCCGCCTCCCGCCGCCGCGAAAATCACGCCAGCGCCGCCGGAGCCAGCCGCCGCGCCGAGCAAGGACGCGGGCGACAAGATCGTCTCGATCGACGCCTTCCGCAAAAAGACCTGAGAATACGGCGCGATGGGCGAGGTCGTAAATCTCCGCCGCGCGCGCAAGGATCGCGACAAGCGCGAACGCGAGGAAAAGGCGAGCGCCAATCGCGTCGCCTTCGGTCGGGCGAAAGCCGAACGCGCTTTGACCGAGGCGGAGGCGCGACTGGAGCGGGCGCGACTCGACGCGCATCGACTGGAACCGGCTGACACGCCGAAAGATTCCTAAGACATGACCGCGCCCGCCGGCGTCAAAAAGCACTCCATCGTCATCGCCGGCCATCGCACCAGCGTCTCGCTGGAGGCCGCCTTCTGGGACGCGCTGAAGCGCATCGCGGCGGCGGACGACTGCTCGCTGGCGGCGCTGGTCGCGCGCGTCGACTCGGAGCGCGGCGCGGCGAATTTATCGTCGGCGCTGCGGGTCCATGCA
Organism: Methylocystis sp.; assembly: GCA_049583305.1. Lineage (GTDB taxonomy): Bacteria > Pseudomonadota > Alphaproteobacteria > Rhizobiales > Beijerinckiaceae > Methylocystis. The sequence goes on along the minus strand of JBAUVQ010000385.1, from coordinate 560 downwards.
CTGGAGCGAGCGACTCGCGGCGCGGAGCCCTCCGCCAAAACATGATTCGCGGTCCGTTCTCCTATATACTCGCCCGGAATCACTTGGAGTCCGCCCGTTGCCGCAGTACGCGCCCGAAGACGATTACCACCCCGCCCCCGGCGGACTCGCCGCCCAGGCCAGCGCGCTGGCGCGGGGGACGCGTTATCTCGACGTGCTGAATCCCGAGCAGCGCGCTGCGGTTGAAACGCTCGACGGCCCCGTGCTGGTGCTCGCCGGGGCCGGCACCGGCAAGACGCGCGTGCTCACCACCCGCATTGCTCATATCCTCAGCCTCGGCCTCGCGCGGGCTTGGGAAATTCTCGCCGTCACCTTCACCAACAAGGCCTCGCGAGAAATGCGCGAGCGTGTCGAGACGCTGGTCGGCCAGGGCGCCGAGGCGATGCAATGGCTCGGCACATTTCACGCGATCAGCGCCAAGATTCTGCGCCGCCACGCCGAACTTGTCGGGCTCAAATCCAATTTCACCATTCTCGACACGGACGATCAAATCCGCCTGCTCAAACAAGTTTTGAAGGCCG
>JBAUVQ010000384.1:0-3159 GCA_049583305.1 Methylocystis sp. | reverse complement strand
GCCGGCCTTCCGCCATCCTCCACTTCGTTCCGGCCCTTCGCTGCGCTTCGGGTGCAAGCCCGGCCCGCCCGCCGCCTTTCGTCGCCATGAAGGCCGCGATGGGCGCGGTCGATCCGACCAAGGGAAGCACCCCATGACGACCGAACGCATTGAGCCCGGCCTCACACCGCCGCATCGTTCCTCCCCCACCGATCACGTCCTCACCGAACTCCAACTCTACGGCTATCGCCCTTTCCAGGACGAACCCGACCCGAGGCCATTGCCGCAAGCTCAAACGATTGTTAGCGCCGTCGCCGACATTTTCGACGCCCTCGTCGTCACCTTGGACGACACCCGCCTCGAGCCCGATCTCGAAGATCTGCTCTGGTCGAGCGTCAATCTCTTCCACCGCGCCGTCGCTCGCATCGCGCGCGAATTGGACGACAACGAGCAGACGCAGCGCCGTAGCCAGAAGGAGCAGGACGGCTCGGAAATCCGTTCGGTCGAACTGGAGCGCCTGATCGCCGAAGGGCAGACACTGATCGAGCGCCGCGACAGCATGGAACTTTTCCGCGACCTCGCCGCCGATCAATTCGAGCGCCATACGGGCTCAGTCTGGCGTCCGCGCGGCGGATCGATGGTCAATCACCGCGCGCTGACCTCGGCCATGATCGACTCCAGAGACTTCCTCGCCGCCAGGCGGCGGGCCGAGAACGAGGTGCTGCTCCCCGCTGGTCCCAAGGTCGCTTTCACCGGCGGCCCCGACTTCAACGATCTCAACGCAATCTGGGACCGGCTCGACAAAGTCTACGCCAAGCATCCCGACATGGTGCTGCTGCATGGCGGCGGCCCGAAAGGCGCCGAACGCATCGCCGCCTGCTGGGCCGACAATCGTAAGGTTCCGCAGATTGCTTTTAAACCCGACTGGACGAAGCACGCCAAGTCGGCGCCGTTCAAACGCAACGATCAAATGCTCAGTGTGCTGCCGATCGGAGTCATTGTTTTCCCCGGATCGGGCATATCGGCAAACCTCGCCGACAAGGCGCGGAAACTCGGAATCCCGGTTTGGAAATTCGAAGAAGGCGGCGTATGAGCCCCGCCGCATTTCCGCAAAAAGCGAAGAAGCACAAGGACGACATCTTGCTTCTTGGATCATGAGCCTCGTCCGCTGCCTTATGAATGCATCCGATCGCACCCTCACATCCGCGGGGAGACGGCAACAATCTTGCGCCTGCATATGGCGTCGATGGCGCCGCTCTCGTGATTTTGACGAGCACCACAGTCGAATAGCGCGCGGGAAAGCCCACGACCTGATTCGATTTCTTGCGGCGAAAGTCAAACTGCAATCGGCGACGGCGCGAAGCGCGGGATTCCCACTTCAATCAAGTTTGGTTATTCTGACGATCGCGCCTTGGCAGCGGCGGGAGGCGCGATCCCTCGACTTCATCACGGAGGCCACCATGTTTATCGCCGGCGTCATTCTCGGCTTCGTCGCCATCGGATATTCCTGCCGGCTGCTCTTTGCACTTGCAGTTAACGCGCTACCATTCTTTGTCGGCCTCACCACGGCGCTCGCCGCCGATCAAAGAAATTCGGGCGCCGTTGGTGCGATTGTCGTCGGCCTTGTCGCGGGCATTGTGACACTCGCCGCCGGACGCGGCGTTTTCGTCGCCACGCGATCTCCCGGAATGATGCGCGCGGCGATTGCTCTCCTTTTCGCCGCGCCGGCCGCTGTCGCTGGTTATCACGGAACTCTCGGACTCGCCCACATCGGCGCGCCATCTCAGGGTTGGCGAGAGATCTTTTCAGTGATCGGGGCCATCGTGGTGGGAGGGACGGCTTGGGCCCGCATGGCACTCTAGGCGCCGCCGAATGTTCGACGGCGCGTTATGGCTGGTTCGACTCGGCTGCCCTTCGCGTCGGCGGCGAGCGAGGCGTAAACACCCTCCTCGTCATCTCTCGAAGGGGCGCATCGACCGCGTGCCTGATCGTCGACCGTGACCTCGAAGGGCGGCCCTGCGGAACATTTCGATCGAACCGCGGCAGCCTCCGTTGCAACCGAAGGGTCATGATCCGCGACGCGAACAATGTCGTCCGTGGATCCGGCGAAGCGGGTTTGGCCTTTCTGCACGCCAGCGTTTCTTTTCCTTCGCTCGGAATTCCGATTGTCTTGTGCGAGCAGTCCGATATCCGTCAAATCTCCTGTTCGAGAATGCTGTCCGGCCAGGCGCGACCACCGAGGCCTCTCTTATGGCTTGATCTGGCCGAAGGACGGCTGTGCCTCGATCGTCTTGGACGCAACGGCTGCGCATCGACTTTCTTCCCCTGACGCCGTTGGCGTCATTCCTCGCGAGGCAAGAAACTCGCTGCTCCGCCGTCCTCCGCTTTGCTTCGGCCCGGCGGCGGGTGCGTCGCCGATCGCCTTCGGCCTTTCGATCGCCATCGAGGCCGCGATGGCGCGGGCTTGAAGACAGCAGATCACAGGAGAATTATCATGGCGAACATCGGTTCTTTCAAAAAGTCCGGCAACGAGTTCCAAGGCGAGATCGTGACGCTCAGCGTCCAGGCCAGGGGCGTCCGCATCGTCCCGGAGGCCAACCGGACCAACGACAATGCTCCGAGCCACCGCATCTATGTTGGCCGCGCGGAGATTGGCGCCGCCTGGTCGAAGCGCTCGACAGAAGGCCGCGATTATCTCTCGGTCAAACTCGACGATCCGAGCTTCACTGCTCCAATCTACGCCAATCTCTTCGATGACGAAGAGGGCGAAGGCTCGACGCTCATCTGGTCGCGGGGCCGCAAGGCCAACGGCGACTAGGCCGACCAACGCCAACGCCCGCCCGAGAAATCGGGCGGGAATTCGCAACTTTGCTGCGAGAAGTTACAAGTACAGAATCACGTTGTCGTCTGGCGCTTTGATTCGCGCCGGAGCACCTGAGATAATCCGGCTCTCTCGGTTGAATAGCAGAGCCAGCGCCCCGCGCCGCTTCTAATGAAATCGATTGCGCCGATTTTCCTTTACGCCCACCACGGCCGAGAACGGAAGGGCGCCATCTCAGTCGAGAAGCTCGCCAACTCCCTTTGAAACGCCTCTAGTTGTTTGGCTTCCTTCGTAACGTAATCGCGCCCGTCGTTCTTGATGAGGCCTACGAAGTCACTCGAAATTCGGCTCATGAATTC
>JBAUVQ010000383.1:0-13202 GCA_049583305.1 Methylocystis sp. | reverse complement strand
CAACAGGATGCGTCGCATGAAATTTACTCGCCTTCTTTTCGCTCTCGCCCTCGGACTGTTCGTGACCGCGGCGCATGCCGCGTTGAAACCGGGCGACTCCGCGCCCGATTTCAACGTACAGGCCGCCATTGGCGGAAAAGACTTCAGCTTCTCCCTGGCGGAGCAGCTGAAGAAGGGGCCTGTCGTCGTGTACTTTTATCCAAAATCCTTCACGCGCAGCTGCACCATCGAAGCGCATGAATTCGCCGAGAATTACGATAATTTCGTCGCGGCGGGCGCATCGTTGATCGGCCTATCCGCGGACACGATCGAGGTGCAGCGCGAATTCTCGACAAAGGAGTGCCGCGACAAGTTTCCCGTGGGCGCCGACCCGTCTCTTTCGGTGATTAAAGCCTATGACGCCAGACGCGAAAAACCCTCGCAGACCGGCGACACGCTGGCCGACCGTATTTCCTACGTGATCGGGCCGGACGGCAAGGTGCTCTTCTCTCTCACGGATTCAAATCCCACCAAGCATGTCCAGGACACGCTTGCTGTCGTCAAGCAGTGGCGGGAGCAACACCCACGTTGACGCCCGTGAAGAAGGCTCTATATGTCTATTATCTCACTAGACTAAATCGATATGCGCGGATATCGAGAGCTTGGACGCCGCCCACTGGTTCGCCGCGACGGATGACCGAACACCAATCGAGACAAGGAGAAAGATCGAGATGCGTCAGTCTTCAAAGCGCATTCGCGCCATCGCCGCGACAGGAGTCGCTCTTGCCCTCGGCGCGGGAGTTGCCCTGTCCGCCAATGCGCAAAGCGCCGCTCCGGCGCCCGCCGCCGCTCCCCCCGCGAAAGCCGCTGGCCCATCGCCGACAAAGCAGGCGATCGAGACGCGCAAGGCGGCCTACACCCTGATCGGAAATTACTTCCGGCAACTCGGCGCCGTCGCGAAGGGGGCCGCGCCTTATGACGAGGCCGACGCGACGAAACGCATCGCGCGCATCGCCTTTTTGTCGGCGATTCCGGACGAGGCTTTTCCGGAAGTCTCCAATGTCGGCGAGCCCGACACCAAGGCGAAGGCGGATGTCTGGACCAATCGCCCCGACTTCGACAAAAGGCTGAAGGATTTTCAGGCGCACGCCGCCGCTCTGGTTCAGGTGAACGCAACCGAGAAGGGCGCGACCGACGCATTCAAGGCCGCCGTCGTCGTGCTTGGCGAGGATTGCAAGGGCTGCCACGACACCTACAAGGTCAAGTAAGTTTTGGCGCGGCGTTCTCCCCCAGGGTTCGGGAACGCCGCGACATTCGATCTTTTGCGTGGGAGATTGCTTCCATGACGACGCTGGACAACAACACTCAAACGCCGGCTCTGGAAGACATCCAGGGCGCGGAACACCGTCTCGTCTGGGATTGGCCCGTCCGCCTGTTTCATTGGAGTCTCGTCCTCGCCTTCGTGGGCGCCTTCGTCACCAACAAGCTCGGCGTCGCTTATTTCAAATATCATGTCTGGTGCGGCTACGCCGTCATCACATTGGTGTCGTTTCGCGTCCTCTGGGGGCTCCTTGGCACGAAGCACGCGCGTTTCTGGAACTTCGTGCGCGGTCCGCACGCGACATTGCGGTACGCGCGCGACTTTTGGCGCGGATACGCGGCCAGTCACGCGGGACATAATCCGCTGGGCGCGCTGATGGTGCTTTTGCTGCTGGGGGCGCTGGGCGCGCAGGCGGCCTTTGGACTTTTCTCCAACGACGAGATTTTCAACGTCGGTCCGCTCGCCGGCTATGTGTCGAAACAGACGAGCCTGCTGCTGACATCGCTGCATCGCAGGACATTTTACTGGATCGCCGCCGCAGTCGCGATTCACGTCGGAGCGGTGATCCTGCATGTTGTCGGCAAGCGCGAGAATCTGGTGCGCGCGATGATCACGGGCCGCAAGGCCGCTCACGCCGTCGCTCCCCACGACGAGATCGATTCGTCGCGCGGCTGGCTGGCGGTCGCCCTGGTCGCCGGCGTCGCGACGGCGCTCGCGCTGGCGGTGCATTTCGCGCCGGGCGCCGAAGCCGATATCGGCGGGTTCTGATACCTGACGCCGATTTTGTTCCCACGCCGGCGCGATCGAGCAAGGCCTGGTCGCGCCACCAAGCGCGCTTTTTTAGAATATTATCTCCATACATATAATAGATTTATGCCAACTCTCGATGTCGTCCCAAGCCGTTTCTGCTGTGACGATTATGTCACACCTTGCGGAAATGCCGCGTAAAATGTCGAATTAACCAGTTGTAAGGATTTTTCGCGCTTGACCGCGCTCTATTATTCTACCAAGTTAATAGGTAGATATAACTCGGGCGCGCTCGCCGCGCATCGGACGACAAAGCAGGCGGCCAAGCGCTTACGAAATCGAGAAAGCGTTACGGCGGCGTCACTACACCAGGGAGCAAGAATATGCGTCCGCGGACCAGAATGTTTCGAAATCGGCTGCTCTCGAGCGTGAAACTCGCGCCGATCGCCATGCTTGGCGGCCTCGCTCTCGGCGGCTTCCCCATGCTTCCCACCCACGCCGAGGACGCACAGGTCGAGGATGTGAAGGTGACCGCGCGCCTGCGCGAGGAGAAGGCGCAGGACGTGCCGTTGCCGGTCAGCGTCGTCGGCGCGAAGACGGCGGAGCGTGAACACCTCGAGCGTTTGACGGACTTCGCGCAAAAAGTTCCGAACTTTGTGCCCTACATCAACAATCCCCGCACATCGGCGATGACGATCCGCGGCATATCCGGCATTTCGGGCGGCGCGGACGGATCGGAATCGGCGGTCGGCCTGATTGTCGACAATGTGTTTTACACGCATGTCGGCTTCCAGTGGGCCGACTTCGTCGATCTGCAATCTCTCGAGGTCGCGCGCGGGCCGCAGGGCACGCTGCTAGGTAAGAACACCACAGTCGGCGCTGTCGTCATCCACACGCAGTTGCCGTCCTTTACGCCCTCCGCTTCGACGGAAACCTCGTTCGGCAATCGCGCGCGCATCACGGAAAAACTCAACGTCACGGGCCCCATTATTCCCGACGTTCTCGCCTATCGCGCGACCTTCTTTCTCGACAAGAGCGACGGCGTGCTGAACGACGCCGTCACGGGCGCTGGCATTCTCAACAACAATCGCTGGGGCGCCCGCGGGCAATTGCTCTATACGGGCTCCAATTTCACCGATCGCCTGATCTTCGACCGCACGCGCTCGGACGAATACAACAACTACAGCGGCGTGCTCGGCAACTCGTTCCCCTTCTATGCGAATGGGGCGCCCCAGTCGACTTATTCACAAAATTTGCTAAGCCGTCTGCACTGGCCCAATTTCGTGAACTCGCCGTACGAGCCCGCGCTAACGCGTCTCGGCAATCTCGATCAGAGGATCACAGGTCTTTCGAACGAGGCCAACACACAAATCGGCGACAACACACTGACCTCGATTTCGGCCTGGCGCGAATTGATTCTGCATCCGCGCAATTCGCTCGGCAACGACCTCACGCAGATCAGCGGCAACGCCTTTGACGTGAAGGTCGATCAATTTTCCCAGGAGGTGCGTCTCGCCTCGCCCAAGGATCAAACCGTCGAGTGGCAGACCGGCGTCTATGCGCTCTATGAGAACATCACTTCCTATGATCACACCGATTACGGAGAGCAGGCCGCGCAGTTTTTGTTGAACAACTCCGCAGCCAATCCCGCGCTCTTGAACGGCGTCTCCGCGCATAGCGACGGCAAGGCGCGCACTTTCAGCATCGCACCCTTCGGCCAGGCCACCTATCACATCGACGAGAAATGGGCCTTGACCGCCGGTCTTCGCGACTCCTACGAAATTCGCGAAGGTTCGGATACCGGCTGGGTGAGCGGGGCCATGACGCCGGGCGCCGTCGCGGCCACGCAGACCGCCTATGGCGCGACCTTCTACGATACGGGCGGCCAGAAGGTCACGCACAATTCGATCTCCGGACTGCTCAATCCGTCCTATCGCTTCGACGAGAATATCCTCGCCTATGCCTCCGTGGCGCGCGGCGAAAAATCCGGCGCTATCAATACGAACGCGTTGCCGTTGTTCAGCGGCAGCACGTTCGAGAGATTCCAGCCCCTCATCACCAAGGCGGAAACTTCCTGGGATTACGAATTCGGCCTAAAGACCAACTGGCTCGACAACAAGCTGATCCTCAACGGCAACTTCTATTGGAACGACATCTATAATTTCCAGTCGGTGCTCGTCGATGCTAGCATCATCAACCCCGCTACCGGCGTCCCGATAGGCAAGAGCTATCTCGGTAACATTGGTCAGGTGCGGCTGCGCGGCTTCGAATTCGACGGGCGCTGGAGCCCGAGTGAACGGCTTTGGCTGACGTTCTCCGGCGCGCTGACGGACGCTCGTTACGTCAACTACACCAACGCCGCGCCGCCGCCGGATTGGACCTGGCCGGCTTCCGCGAACGCCAATGGCGTCGCCGCGCCCTTGTTCGTCAATCTCTCTGGCCAGCGCATCACCGGCGGCACGGCGGGCAACGCTCCCGTTGCGCCCTATTCCTTCAACATCGGCGCCAATTACGAGCATCCGCTCGGCAATGCGTTCAAGGAGTTGGGAGCCTGGGCCAACGTGCCGGTGAGCGCCTTCGGCTACACCAACGTCGCATGGAAATACAAGGAGCAGCTCAACGAGCCGGGGTCGATCTATTCGGTAACCCAGCCGTCTTTCACGATCGTCAATCTCGGCATCGGCCTCAAGACCGACGACGATCGCTGGAGCCTCCACTTCTTCGTGAAGAACCTGTTCGACACGCGCTATGTGATCGCGCAGACCATCGGCTCGCAAACCTCGGCGCAAACCGCCACCTTCGGCGAAAACGCCTTCCGTTGGTTCGGAGGCACGCTGCGCGTGAAGCTTTACTGATCGAACGGATGCCGGTGGTCATCCGTTCCGGCGCGGGCCCGAGTCCCATTCCCTCCCCGGGTCCGCGCCTTCTCCCATCCGGGTCTGAAGGCCGCCTCCGCTCTTCGTCGAAACCGCGCTCGCTCGGTAAAGCCGAGAGAAACGTACCTAAACCACACTCTCTAGGTAGGCTTATGACATGTGGCCCCGAGAGTCGCCGATCCCGCGTTGGCCAGCGTGAAACATTCCGAACGGCCAGCGTGAGCGCCCCAATCAGCAACGAGGCTCATCCCATGAAGAAAATCAGCATCCTCGCCACCTCTGCCGTCCTACTGGCCTCGGCCGTCACATTGGCGTCCGCCGCCGATCTTCCCTCCCGCGAGGCACCGCCGCCGGACGTCCCGCCGCCGCCGGCCTGGACGGGATTCTATTTCGGCGTGAACGGCGGTTACACCTGGACGGGTTCAAACACCATCAATCAAACCTATGCCGACACATGGGCCGGCGGCTTCGCGACCCATGCGGCGTTGGGCGACATCCCTTCCCAGGTAAGCGTGGGGAGCAGCGGCTTCCTCGGCGGCGGCCAAGTCGGCTTCAACTGGCAGTTCAGCAATAATTTCGTCATCGGCGCCGAAGCCGACATTCAGGGGCTAACGGGCGGAACAAAAACGGCGAATGTCCTTTCCGGAAATTCGGCGACGTCGTTTTCCCGCGGCCTGTCCGAACTTGGAACCGTTCGGGCGCGGGTAGGCTTCCTGGCGACGCCGATACTGCTCATTTACGCGACAGGCGGCCTCGCCTATGGGCAAGCCGATTTGACCGGCAATTATTACGGGGCATGGAGCCCAGTGCTCCAACTGATCGACAACCAGTCCCAGACGGGCGTCGGCTATGCGGTCGGCGGCGGCGTGGAATGGCTGTTTGCGAAAAATTGGAGCGCGAAAGCGGAATATCTCTATTACGACCTGGGTTCCGTAACCACGACCGGCGTGCAGTATTCCTACAAATCCCCGGCTGGCGTCGCGCAGATTTCCACCGCTCAATCGAGCTCCAGCTTCAACGGACACGTTGTCCGCGTGGGACTGAACTATCACGTCAACTGGGGCGCTCCAGCCCCGATCGCCGCCAAATATTGAGTCGACGCGATGATCCGGCAAGGGCGCCCGAGCCCCGCCGATTTGACCGGCGCGCGCAAGAATTTCCGCGTCCAAGCCTACCAATTGACTGGCAATGGCGTCGCGAAGGCGGGTCCGAGGATTTTGTTCTCGGGCCTGTTTTCGTTGAAAACATGTCTCCGTTGAACTCGAGAAACCCCGCGCAAGAAATCTGTCAAAATTGGATATTCCTATTGTATCTATCGGAAATATGATGTTAAAAATGCTGACACGAAACCAATTGCACGAAAGGCGTCTTCATGGCCTTCCTCGCCTCTTCCGCGGTCGCTATCGCAAACGCGGATTCCCCGCCGCGATTTCACAACGCCGCCGGGGGCGCGCAATCCCTGTTGAGCGTCAAGCCGCCACGGCGGAACTATCCCGTTCAGGCCGTCGCGCTTGCCCTCTACGCCTTGTTGCTTGGCGCGGCCGTAACGACGGCTTTCAAGCCGGCGGAAGTGGTCACGGAGGAAGAGAAGACCGTCGAACTGGCGCCCATGCCGGTGGACGAACAGCCGCCGCCGGAGGACATGGTCCCGATCGAACAGCCCGATATCGACGACACCCCGCCGCCGCCCTTGGCGATGGACCCGATCGCGCCGGTCGAAGAGGTGAAGCCGGAGCCAAAGCCAAAGGCGGAGCCGAAACCAAAGCCCGCGCCGAAAGCGCGGGTGGAGAAGGCGCCCGAAAAACCGGTCTCGAAGAAACAAACGGTCGCGCCGCGCGTCGCCGCGCCCGCCGTTCACGCTCCCGCGGCCCCGCCCGGCGCGCAGGTTTCAGCGATCGCCAACCACTTCCATTCCTGCATGCAGCGCGCCGCCGCCAACGCCTATCCGGAATCGCAAGCGCCGCGCTCCGCGCATATCTCCTATCGCGCGACATTCAGCGCGACGGGCTCGCTCACCTCCTATTCGATTTCCGGTTCGGGAAACGGCGCCTTCGACGCCGTGGCGCAGCGGCTCGGCTCGCGCTGCGGTTCGGTTCCGGCGCCCGGCAAGCCAGTCTCGCTCTCGGGTTCGCTGACCTTCAGCCCCTGATCACTCTCGCAATTATCGTTCGACACGAAAGGCCAAAAGAATGAATGATCCGATCGCCGCCACGGCCTCCGCCGCCCTGGCGCATACGCTATCGCCGGTGGAGCTTTTTCTTCAAGCCGATTCCATCGTCAAAACCGTGATTGTGCTGCTGTTGCTCGCCTCCGCGTGGGGCTGGACGGTGATCGCGGAAAAGCTCGTTCGCCTCGGCGTCTTGCAATCGCGCGCGTCCAAACTGTTCGAGAGCGTCAAGGCGGGGCTGCCGGTGACGAATATCGCCGAGACTTTCGCCAAAACTTCCGCGAACGATCCCTTGGTGCAGGTCTATCAGGCCATGGTCGACGAACAGTCGCGCTCCGCCGATCTCGTCTTCACCGATGCGCAGCGCGATCAGCTTCAAGATCGCGTACACCGCGTCGCGGTGCTGGCCAGTTCCAGCGCGATCGATCATTTGCAGACGCGTCTGCCCGGCCTTGCGACGATCGGCGCCGTCTCGCCCTTCGTCGGGCTGTTTGGCACTGTCTGGGGCATCATGAATTCCTTCCAGGGCATCGCCGCTTCCAACAACACCAGCCTCGCCGTTGTGGCCCCAGGCATCGCCGAGGCCTTGTTCGCGACGGCGCTCGGCCTCGTCGCGGCCATTCCCGCGGTGATTTTCTACAACCGCATCAGTGGCGACATCGGCGCCTATGGCAAGCGGCTCAACGCCTTCATCGGCGTATTCGAGGTCGAACTTTCCCGTCAGCTATCAAAGAAAGGAGATCGCAATGGCCTTCGCGTTGCGTAAGCACGATTCGGAATTCGAATCGCAACCCATCGCCGATATCAACGTCACGCCGCTTGTCGACGTCATGCTGGTTCTGCTCATCGTCTTCATGGTCGCCGCGCCCTTGATGACCTCGGGAATCCCCGTCGACCTGCCAAAGATTCAGGCCAAGCAGCTCAACGACCAAAAGCCGCCGATCGTAGTCAGCGTCGACTCCAATGGCGGATTCTTCGTCGACAAAAAGGAAGTGATCGGCGTCGACGGGCTTCTGGCTAGCCTCAACGAGAACAGCGAGAGCAACAAGGATCGCCGAATTCACGTTCGCGGCGACAAGGCTGTCGCCTATGGCAAAGTGGTCGAAGCCATGGGCGTCATCAATGCCGCCGGTTACGCCAAGGTCGCCCTCGTCTCCGAAACGCCCGCGGCCAAGCCGCGCTAACCGCGAAAGAATCGTCCCCTGGCTTTAGGGCGCGTTGTCCTCCCCGCGCGCGCTTGCGGACCAATGCCCGGGGACGCCCCTTGCGCGGAGGGGCGAAACGAACCAGCTTCACGTCGGCCGCATTGTCCCCGTCCTCCTATTCCGCCGTGATCCGATATGATAACTGTCGGATCAAGGCGGGCGAGAAGGGCGACGATCAAACCAAATGCTGTCGAACAAAGCCAAATATGGACTAAAGGCGCTGATTCACCTGGCCGGCGCGCAGGGGCAGTGCCTTGCCGGAGACATGGCGGCGGCGAACAATATTCCGCGCAAATTTCTCGACGCCATATTGGTCGAACTGCGCAACGCCGGTATTCTCAACAGCCGCAAGGGCAAGGGCGGCGGCTATCTGTTGGCTCGGCCCGCCGAAAAAATCACCGTCGGGCAGATCATCCGCATTCTTGACGGTCCGCTCGCCCCCATCGCCTGCGCGAGCAAGACCGCCTATCAGCGTTGCGCCGATTGCCCCGACGAAGCCGCCTGCGCGATCCGGGACATCATGCTGGACGTGCGCGACTCCATCGCAATGATCCTGGATCGAACCAGCATTGCCTCCCTGCGCGAGCGCGGTCACAGGGAACAGCAGATCCTGCGGTAAGTCGCGCGCGAAGCGGAGCGACGAGACCGATCGCGACAGCGGCGCTATCGGCAATTATTTTATTTAACCCATAGAATTGGTCGGCTATAAGCTTGGTCGATCCATTATCGAACTGGCTCGGGGCAACCGTGGCGCGAACCGAAACTCATGACCCCGCGCCGCCTTCGGCCGGCCAAATCGACGTCGAGCGCGCGATCGCCGAGATCCGCGCCGGCCGACCCGTGATTCTCCGGGACGCGGAAAGTCGGGCGGCGGTATTTTGCGTGGAGTGTCTCGGCGCCGCGCTCAGCGGCGCCTGGCGGGCGGCGGCGCGAGGAGACGCCCGACTGATTCTCACCACTCCGCGTTTGCGACAACTCGGCCTCGATCGGCGGGAGCCCGGCCTCATCGTTCTACCGACGATCGACCTCGCCAGAATTAACGCGCTGGCCTTCGACGTCGGCGCGCGCATCGACGCGCCGGTGGCCGCGCCTTCCCCAGTCCATCTCGGAGCGCTCGAGCTTTTGCGACTGGCTCATGTGCTGCCGGCGGCCCTGTCTATTCCCGCGACCGGCGCTTCGCTCGAGTTGGGCCTGCTTTCCGCGGCGCTCGCTGATGTGAGCGGCTACCGCGTCGCTCGCTCAACGTCCCTCGGTATCGTTAGCCGCGCGCCCGTGCCGCTGGACGGCGCGCCGGACACGGAATTCGTCGTGTTTCGCGGCGGCGAGGGCCTGTGCGATCAGGTGGCTGTCATCATCGGCAAGCCCGACGTCTCCGGCCCCGTGACGGTGCGGCTACATTCGGCCTGTCTTACCGGCGATCTGTTTGGCAGTCTCAAATGTGATTGCGGCGACCAGCTGCGCTCCACCGCGCGCTTCATGGCGCAAAACGGCGGCGGCGTTCTGCTTTACATCGATCAGGAAGGACGCGGCAACGGCCTGTCGAACAAAATCCGCGCCTATGAGTTGCAAGCGCGCGGCTACGACACCTATGACGCCGACGCGGCGCTGGGTTTCGATCACGACCAGCGTCGTTTCGATTTCGCGGCGGAGATGCTGAAGGAGCTCGGCGTCGCGCGCGTGCGGGTCATGACCAATAACCCCGCGAAGATCGCGGCGCTGGAGAGCGCCGGGATCGAGGTTGTCTCGGATCAGCGCGTCATAGGGCGCAAGACCCCTCAAAACCTGCGCTATCTCGCCTCCAAGCGCGATCGCTCCGGGCATTTGCTCGAGCAGGATTGATGCAACCATTATCCCTCGCGCCAGCTTCGACCTTCGCAAGCGTTCGCTTCGTTCTGACCGACATGGACGAAACATTAACCCATCACGGGCGCCTTTCGGCGCGAACCTACAACGCGATGGAGCGACTTCAAAACGCCGGCGTGAAGGTCATTCCGGTGACGGCCGCGCCGGCGGGATGGTGCGACCAGATGGCGCGAATGTGGCCCATCGACGGGGTCATCGGGGAGAACGGCGGCCTGTTTTTCCGCCGTGACGGGAAGGAACATGGAATAGCGCGCGACTTCTGGCACGGTGAAGAAAAACGCCATCAGATCGCGGATCGGCTCGCCGCGATCGGACGGGAGATCCTCGACGCCTCGCCGTTCGCGGTCTTGGCCGACGACCAACCCTTTCGGCTTGCAAGTCTGGGCTTTCTCGCGCCGAACAGCGCGCAAGAACGCGAGGCGATCGTCGCGGCGCTACGCCGCGCGAACGCCGACGTTACACTCAATAATCTTTGGGTTCTCGGGTGGATCGGCGGCTACAACAAGCTTGCGATGGCGCGGCGCGTTCTCGCGAAGTTTTACGGCCTCGACATAGACTTCGACCGCGACGCCGTGATGTATTGCGGCGACTCGACGAACGACGCCCCCATGTTCGGGCATTTTCGCCACACCATCGGCGTCAGCACGGTTCGCCGCTATTTGACGGAAATCCCCGTTCCTCCCCGATGGATCACGCGAGGACCAGGCGGCGATGGCTTCGTGGAGGCCGCCAACGCCGTGATCGACAGCCGAGCGTGATTTCGACCGGCGCCAACAGCGAAAGCCCCCTACTCTATTAACGTTTTATGTCCACGGCTTGGCCCGGACCCGACGCGCGGCGGCGCCATCACGATATCAAGGAAAATTGAGTCTTGCTTATACAAGCCTCTTTATCCTATCGACTAAATATGATTATATAGACTCTCGCATCGCCCGACGACGCTCGGCGCGTTCGCGCGAAAGGGAGAAACCTCCATGCCGCTATCGCGCCGCCAATCTCGGCCAGCTGTTGGCCCATTGCCGAAACGCCGAACATCGGAGCTATTGGCGAGCGCGCTAGCCCTGGTGGGCGCAGTCACGTCGCCGCTTCGCGCCGAGCCCAGCGTCTATCCGACGGGGACAACGATCTACGATCCGGCCAAGGCCTATAATTCATTCGTCCTCTTTGCCGGCGGCGACAATGTTTCCCGCCTCGTCGATCTGAACGGCAAGGTCGTCCACGAATGGAAATTCGGCGGCCAACCCGTCGCCTATCTCGACCCGACCCTGGCCGGCGGCGCGAAGGGACATGTCTTCGTCACGCTCGAATCCGAGGAAGGCAAGGGAACCGATCTCGTGCCCGGCCGCGCGCAAACCCGCGTCGTCAAGACCGTCGGCGAAGTGGATTGGGACGGCAAAAAAGTCTGGGGGTTCGGCGCCAGCGCGCCCGGCGGTCGCGCCCGGCAACATCACGACATCGCGCGCCTGCCCAACGGCAATACGCTCATTCTCGCCAACATCGCCTATCCGCTGCCGGGCTTCGCCGCGCCGCAAGTGCTCGACGACGTGGCCTATGAGGTCAATTCCGATGGCGACATCGTTTGGACATGGGCGGCTTCCGACCATATCGACGAAATCGGCTTCACCTCCGAGGAATTGAAGCTCGTAAAGGCCGCGAAGAGCGCCGACTATCTCCACGTCAACGATCTAAAGCCAGTCGGTTCGAACCATTGGTTCGACGAAGGGGATCAGCGTTTCTCGCCCGACAATCTCATTTTCGATTCCCGCGAGGCCAATTTCATCGCGATCGTCGACCGCAAGACGCGCAAGATCGCCTGGACGCTCGGCCCGCATTTCCCGCCCGCAAGCTCGGAACTTGGCGGCTTCTCGCGCAAGTTTCCACGCCCCGTGGATCAGATTTCAGGCCAGCACGACGCGCAGATCATCCCGAAGGGACTGCCGGGCGCCGGCAACCTGCTGGTGTTCGACAATCAGGGCGCGGCCGGCTATCCGCCGGCCCCCGTCTCGCTAACCGGCGGCTCGCGCGTGCTCGAGATCAATCCGGTCACCAAGGAGATCGTTTGGCAATATTCGGGCGTGAACTCGGGCAACGTCGGCTGGAGTTTCAGAAGCACGCACATCAGCAACGCCCGGCGTCTGCCGAACGGCAACACCTTCATCGATGAAGGACAGATCGGACGCTTCTTCCAGGTGACACCGGCGGGCGAAATTGTCTGGGAATATATCAACCCCTATCCGCGGCGCGGCAAGGACGCGGAGACTGGCGCGCCGACCGTGAACTACAGCGTCTATCGCGCGCAGCCCGTCCCCTACGAATGGACGCCGGATGGAGCGCCTCATTCCGAGGTCGCCGTGGTTCCTCCTGATAACACGGCCTTTCATCTTCCCACGAAGCAGTGATCACACCACCGAGGGAGGCCAGGATGTTTCATGCTTATCTCGTCGAAGTCGGCCAGCAGGCGGTCGGCGTCGTGACGCGGGAATCCGAAGGCTACCGCTTCTTCGCGGTCAAACATTCGTTTCGCGCGCTGGAAGAGGAAATCTTCGACAGCGCCGAAAAAGCCCGGAGCGCGGCGCTTGACCTTCATCGAGAAGCGGACCCGCCGCCCTCCGCGCTCACCTCTCTGGCGGTCTGCTGACGCAGAGCCGGGCTGGCGTCCGCCGAGGGCCGCCGGAGTCTCAAACCTAACATCCAACAGCGAGAAGTAGACGCAAATGAAAAGATTGACCACGACCGCCCTGTTGTTCCTCGCGACCGCCGGCGTCGCCATCGCGCAAAACGTGCCCGCGCCTGGCGGCGCTCCCCAACAGCCCGCCGCCGGCGGCGCGCCGCAAAATCCGCCGCCGCCCCCGGCGCGTGGCCCGGCGCTCGACCTGGCCATCGAAGCCGCGCAGGCGGCAATCGAAGCCAGCAAGGCTGGAGATCAGAAAGTCGCGGTCAGCGTGATCGATTCCGCCGGCGTGTTGAAAGCCGTGCTGGTCTCCGACGGCGTTGGCCCGCGCGCCGTCCAGAACAGCAATTTTAAGGCCCAGGCGGCCCTGGCC
>JBAUVQ010000382.1:0-4529 GCA_049583305.1 Methylocystis sp. | reverse complement strand
GCAAGGAACAGGCCGCCGGGTCAAGACCGCCGCGCGCCGCGGGCGGCAAAAAATTCGATGGACCGCGCAAGCCCGGCGGACCGGGTGGCAAGCCGCGCGGCAAGCCCGGCGGCGCCGGCAAACCGCCGAGAAGCGGCGGCCAGCGCGGGCCGCGCTAAACCATGCGCGTCGTCGGCGGCGCCCTGCGCGGGCGCTCCCTCGCAAGCCCGAAATCGCAAAACGTGCGGCCGACCACGGATCGGCTGCGCGAATCGATCTTCGACATTCTCGCGCACGCCTTCGACAACGCCTGCGAAGGCGCTCTCGCCGTTGATCTTTTCGCCGGCACTGGCGCGCTTGGGCTGGAGGCCCTTTCGCGCGGCGCGGCGCGAGCCTTGTTCGTCGACGACGGCGCCGAAGCGCGCGCGCTGCTGCGCGAAAATATCGAGGCGCTCGGACTTGGCGGCGTCACGCGCGTGTTTCGCCGCGACGCGACGAAGCTTGGACTCGCGCCGCCGGGCGAAGCCTTCACGCTCGCCTTTCTCGATCCGCCCTATGGCAAGGGGCTGGCGCCCCTGGCGCTGAATGAATTGCGGCGCGGCGGTTGGCTGGCGCCGGGCGCGCTCGTCGTAATCGAGGAGGCGGCGAACGCAAGCGTGCCGCCTCT
This sequence comes from Methylocystis sp., assembly GCA_049583305.1. Taxonomy (GTDB): domain Bacteria; phylum Pseudomonadota; class Alphaproteobacteria; order Rhizobiales; family Beijerinckiaceae; genus Methylocystis. The sequence goes on along the minus strand of JBAUVQ010000382.1, from coordinate 3,883 downwards.
GCAAGGATTTACGCAAGTGGACATCCGCCGCTACGGCGACACGCAGATCATCTTCGCCCGTCGCGAGCTACCCTGATTATCGACTCGCGGAGGAAAGTTGCTCCACCGGCAAGAACAGCCATTTGAGCTGTGGCTTCGTGTCGAAATCGCAGGGCTTTCGCACCATGACGCCCACTTGGCCTGAAAAGGCCTCGAGGCAACGCCCGTCCTTCTGTCCCGAACTGGGTTCGAGCGCCAGGTTGATCGCGACTGGAGACTTGTACTTCACGTAGTCCGCGATGACGGCGTCAAACTCGGACCGCCGCAGATAGGTCGACGAATCGGCCGATTTGGCCCTCTTTCCAAGTTCGCTTTGTAGCTCCTCGACCTTGCCGTTCAGCGAAGTCATCATCCTCGTCAGGCATTCGATTCTCGCGTTCGGGTGTCCGACTTTCGGATTGCAAGTCGGCGCGGCTTCTTGCGCGCGCGGCTGACCGGCGGTGGCGAACAGAGCGGCAAGCGCCATGGCCGCGGTGACATAACTTGACATGATGAGCCTCCTTCATCGCACGCGCGCTTTCAGACGTCGCGTCTGGCGGCGGATCCCGCGCCAAAAGACCCTTGGCTTTCGCTTCGCTGGTCGCGGGCCCAATCGAAACGCCGCCAATTTTCCCCCGCGAAACCGAGCCTTCGCCCGGGATGCGGCGTTCATTTCCAGCGATGCGATGCTAGCTAGGCGCGGTCGCGAATTATTCCAGCTTGGCCGCGAACGGGCCGACGGTCGAACCGCGCAAGCGGCTTTTCAATCCTCGCGCGGCTTGGGCGGCCGAGATTTTGTCCGCGCGGGCCGCTGATATAGTGTCGCCGCGCGACGAGGATTTTTGGAGTCTCATATGTCCGATGACGAGCCCACCGAACATTTCGAACACGCCGAGCACGCCGAACATGCGGCGCATGAGGGAACGCCGTTTCTTTTGACCGTCTCGGTCACGATCGCAATTCTCGCGGTGGTCGCCGCCAGCGTCGGCAGTCTCGAAACCATCGAAACCGCGGCGACGTTCACGGAGCAAAACGCCGCCTCGTTGCTGCAAAACAAAACCAGCGATCAGTGGGCTTTCTTCCAGGCCAAGAGCATCAAGAAAAACGCCTACGATCTCGCCGCTCGGCAGGGCGGTCCGTTGTCCGACGAATTCGCCGGGGAAGCGCGGCGCTACGAAAAAGAATCGGGCGAGATCCAGGAGAAGGCCGAGGGACTCGAGCGTCAGGTCGAACAGCGGCTGCATGAGGCGGAGCGGCACGAACATCGCCACCACGTTCTGACGACGGCGGTCACCCTGCTGCATGTCGCCATCGCCATCACCACCATCGCGATCATCACCAAGGGGCGCCGTTGGCCCTGGCAGTTGGGCCTGGCGCTCGGCGCCGCCGGAGTTGCATTGGCGGGCTACGCCTATGCCTGACGGGGCGTTTCGCTCGCCAGCAGCGCGACGGCGCAGGCTGGCGCGCAATCGGCGGCGGAGGCTTTAGCCTCCGGCGTCGCCGAGACAAATTCGCCGAAATCATGATAGGCGCGGCCCGTGCTCCGCGCCCATGCGGCGATGACGCCGCGTCCGACGCCGGCGCCGATAATCGGCGCGCGCAAGACAAATGCGTCGCGCGAGCCGATCAGCGCGATCTGGTCCTCGATGCGCCGCATCTGCGCGCGGGCGAAAAATTCGGCCAGCGCATCCCAATGTTCGGGCGCGCGATCACGCGCGTCGAAGCCCACGAGTCGCGCGAGTCGCGCGCGGCTTTTGTCCAACGTCTTCGCGCGGCCGTCGACGGTTGGCGCCTCGTCGGCGCCGGGTGGAATATTGCCGAGAATGCGATGCGCGTCGGCCAGGGTCGCGAATTGTTCGTCGACCAACGCCGTCCATTGTCCGTCGACCGGCGCCAAGACGAGACCCGCCCCCGGCGCGCCGCGCAGCAGGCCGGTGTAAACCAGTTCGCCCCGGGCGAGACGCGTGGCGTCGTCCTCGCCGCGCGCCGCGATCGCGCCGCCGCGAATCGGGACGATGTCGGTGGTTGTCGAGCCCATGTCGACGAACAACGCTTCGTCGAGGCCTCGCGCGACGAGCGCGGCGCTGGCGCGCCAATTGGCCGAGGCGATGGCGGACGCGTTCTCGGCGACGTCTCCCTTGCCGACGAAGCCTCGGGCGCCCGCATAGAAGACAATGTCGCGTCCGAGGATTTCGTGCGTGAAGATCGCGGCGATGGAGACGACGCCGCGCGCGCGGTCCTCGAATGCGTCGGAGAGTTCCGCCGTCATCGTGACGGCGTGCCGCTCGGCCGGCCTGATGATGGCGTTCACCGCGCGAATCGCTTGCTCGAGATTGCTCATGCCGAGATGCGGCGCGCAGGGTTGCTGCGTCACGGCGACGATGCGGCCATTTTCCGCGCGCGCGGCCTTGAGATTCGCGCCGCCGATGTCCCAGCCGACGACGCTGGTCATCGCGACGCCAACTCGAGCGCCGTTGGCTCGCGGCTTCTTTGCGTTTCGATAAGCTTCAGCAAGTTTTCGAGGATCAGGACCGATGTGAGTGGTCCCACGCCGCCGGGAACCGGAGTGACGCCAACGTCCAGTTCGGCGAGGGCCGAGATGTCGACGTCTCCGGTCAATTCGCCATCGATAAAGCCTATCCCCGCGTCGACGATCACCTGTCCGTCCCTAAAATAGTTTTTTCCGAAATGACACGGTCTTCCCGTCGCGACGAAGACGACTTCGGCCGATTGGGTTATTCGCGGAATATCCTGCGTTCCGGAGTGACAAACCGTGACCGTCGCTCCGGCGCTTATCAACATGTTCGCGAGCGGCCTGCCGACAGTTCGACCTCTGCCGATCACGGCGACGTGTTTGCCCCTGAGTTCGGTCGCCGATTCGGCGAGGACGATACAGGCTTGCGGCGTGGCGGGCGCCGTGAAGAATTGACGCGAGTCGTTTTGTAAGAGCATTCCGAGATTGGTCGCCGACAGTCCGTCGACGTCCTTGTTCGCGGGGATGAGATTAGTCAACTCGATCTCGTCGATAACCGGCTTGGACGACATGACCACGATGACGCCATGAACGTCCGGGCGAGCGCATAGCGCGTTCATGCGGCTTCCCGCGTCGGCGGCGCATAACGAGGTAAGATCGACAATCTCGAAGGCGCCGCCGATCTCTTCGGTGTGTTTTCTTTTCACCGAAACATAGCTCGCGGCGGCGGGATCGGCCGTGCAGATCACGGCCGCGAGCTTGGGGGTGATTCCGCGTCGCTTCACGGCCCCGAAAGCATCGATCAAGCGCGTCTTTCTCGCCGCGACAATGTCCTTGCTATAGATACGTTTCATCTTGCCTCACCCGCGTCTTCTTGAATCGACGAGCCCGCGCGAAAACTTCGCGACCGCATTTGCAACATGAAATCCACGAATAAAAAAGGGGAGCCGCGCGCGGCCCCCCAAATTCCGTAAGCTTGGCGTCGCTCTTAGTGAGCGGCGAAGGGGTGCTTGGCGTCGTTGCGCTTGGCGACGACTTCGGCGGCCTTTGGCTCGCCCTTGATGGCGCGGGCGAGGGCTTCCTTCGTGGCGGTGTAGTTGTAATCCTGGATCTTGGCGTCGTCGCTGGCGTCCCAGTGAATGAACACGCCGACGCAGATGAACAGGTCGTCGGCTTCGGCGGCCGGGATGATGCCCTCGGCGACGCTATCCGCGACGGCCTTGGCGACGCCGGCCTGAGCCGGGCCAAACATCTGAACGGCCTGCTTGGCGCCCTTGATCGTGACCTTGTTGAACAGGATCGTGTTCGGCTTCGCCAGCAGGTTCGGGGCGACGACCGCGAGCAGGGTCGTGAAGCCGTCCTTGTTGTTGACCAGCGCGTTGGCGAAAGCCA
>JBAUVQ010000381.1:0-1572 GCA_049583305.1 Methylocystis sp. | reverse complement strand
TCGGGCGAAATCATCGAGAGCCCGATCATCTCGAACTTCAAGGAAGGTCTGACCGTCCTTGAATATTTCAACTCGACCCACGGCGCCCGCAAGGGCCTCGCCGACACCGCGCTGAAGACCGCCAATTCAGGCTACCTGACGCGCCGTCTCGTCGACGTGGCGCAGGACTCGATCATCTCGTCCTACGATTGCGGTTCGACGAACGGCATTCGCATGCGCGCGATCATCGACGCGGGCCAGGTCGTGGCGTCGCTGGCGTCGCGCATTCTCGGTCGCTTCTCGGCGGAGGATTTGCGCGCGCAGGACGGCTCGATCATCGTGCCCGCGGGCACGATGATTCAGGAATGGCACGTCGACGGGATCAACGCCGCCGGCATTCAGGAAGTGAAGATTCGCTCGGTGCTGACCTGCGAGGCGAAGAACGGCGTCTGCGCGGCCTGCTATGGGCGCGATCTGGCGCGCGGCGTGCCCGTCAACATGGGCGAGGCGGTCGGCGTCATCGCGGCGCAGTCGATCGGCGAGCCCGGCACGCAGCTGACCATGCGCACCTTCCACATCGGCGGCGCGGCGCAGCTCGCGGATCAGTCCTTCACCGAGTCGAATTTCGACGGCGTGGTGCATATCCGCAACCGCCATCTGGCGCGCAACGGCGATGGCGATCTGATGGTGATGGCGCGCAATGTCGCCGTGGTCATCGTCGGGCCGGACGGGACCGAGCGCTCCGTGTCGCGCGTGCAATATGGCGCGCGACTCAAGGTGGACGAGGGCGACAAGATCAAGCGCGGCGCGCGCATCGCCGAGTGGGACCCCTATACGCGTCCGATCCTCTCCGAGATCGACGGCGTGATCGGCTTCGAGGATCTGGTCGAAGGCCAGTCGATGGCCGAGACCGCCGACGAGGCGACCGGCATCACCAAGCGCATGGTCATGGATTGGCGCCTTAACCAGCGATCCGCGACCTTGAAGCCCGCGCTCGTGATCAAGGGGCCGGACGGCAAGATCGGCAAGCTGCAACGCGGCGGCGACGCGCGTTATCTGGTGCCGGTCGACGCGATCATCGCGACGGAGCCGGGCCAGAAGATACAGGCCGGCGACGTCATCGCGCGTATCTCGCTCGACAGCGCCAAGACCCGCGACATCACCGGCGGTCTGCCGCGCGTCGCGGAATTGTTCGAGGCGCGCCGTCCCAAGGATCACGCGATCATCGCGGAAATCTCCGGAACGGTGCAGTTTGGCAAGGACTACAAGAACAAGCAGCGCCTCAGCATCATCCCGAGCGAGGAGGGCGCCGAGCCGGTCGAATATCTGATCCCCAAGGGCAAGCACATCCATCTTCAGGATGGCGACGTCGTGGAAAAGGGCGATTACATCGTCGACGGCAATCCGGCGCCGCACGACATTCTCGCGATCAAGGGCGTCGAGGAGCTCGCCGCCTATCTCGTCAACGAGATCCAGGAAGTCTACCGGTTGCAAGGCGTCAACATCAACGACAAGCACATCGAAGTGATCGTGCGGCAGATGTTGCAGAAGGTCGACATCGTGGACTCGGGCGACACCCCGTTCCTCGACGGC
>JBAUVQ010000380.1:0-2949 GCA_049583305.1 Methylocystis sp. | reverse complement strand
CGGCTCCCGTCGCCCCGCGTCCGGCGCCCGCTCCGACGCCCGTCGCCGCTTCGGCGCCCCCGCTCAGCAAGGCGCCGTCGAGCGTCATCTTCACGACGGCGCAGGACATCGCCGACACGCGTCAGTTCGACATTGGCGGCGCGCTGGAGCGCTCGACGCCCGGAATTTCGATCAACGACGTGGAGGGCAATCCTTTCTCGCCGGAGATCGACTATCGCGGCTTCGTCGCCTCGCCTGACGCCGGCACGCCGCAGGGGCTTGCCGTCTATCAGAACGGCGTGCGCGTCAACGAGGCCTATGGCGACACGGTCAATTGGGACATGATCCCGAGCATAGCCATCGACCGCGCCGCGGTCGTCACCGGCAATCCGCTGTTCGGGCTCAACGCGCTCGGCGGCGCCGTCGTGCTCGATATGAAGAACGGTTTTTCCTATCAGGGTTTCGAGCTCGACGGACGCATGGGCAGCCGCGATCGCCGCCAGAGCGCGATGCAATATGGCGTCCAGCAGGGCGATTTCGCGAGCTATATCGCGATCGAGGCCGCCGGCGACAGCGGCTATCGCAAAATCTCCGGGTCGCAGGTGCGCCGTCTTTACGGCGACATCGGCTATCGCGGCGATTCGGTCGAGGTGCACTTCACGCTCAGCCTCGCGCAAAACCGCTTCGGCGTCACCGGGCCGGCGCCGGTCGATCTCGTCAACAACGATCCCAGCGCGGTCTATACCAATCCGCAACAGACGAAAAACACGCTATCGCAATATGACCTCAACGCGACCTTCACGCCGGCGGCGAACTGGAAAATCCTGACCGATTTGCATTACCGCGCCTTCGATCAGGCGCATGTCGACGGCAACACGACCGATCTCAATTCCTGCGGCGCGGCGACGCTGTGCGACGGCGACGGCAACGCGACTTATCTCCCCGACCTCTTCCAAGGCGCGGCCAATCTCGGCGTCATCGACCGCACCTGGACGCGGTCGCGCACGCTGGGCGGCACGGTGCAGTTCGAGAACACCGACAAGATTCTGTCCATGCCCAATAAGCTGAGCTTCGGCGTGAACTACGAACACGGCTGGACCAATTTTAGCGCCGACGAAGAGGTCGGCGTGCTTAACCCCGGCGATCTCTCAATCACCGGCCTTGGCATGTTGAACATCGACCCGACCGCCGACGTGCAGACGGTCCATCTCAATGCGCAGAACAGCTATCTCGGCATTTACGGCGTCGACGCGCTCGATGTCACCGACAAGCTCACCGTGACCGCCGGCGGACGCTTCAATTACGCGGCGATCAACCTCTATGATCTCGTCGGAACCGCGCTCAACGGCAATGCGGTGTTCACGCATTTCAACCCGACGATCGGCGCGAGCTACAAGCTTACGCCGGAGATCGCCGCCTACGCCAATTACTCCGAGGCCAATCGCGCGCCGACGCCGCTGGAGCTCGGCTGCGCCAACCCAAGCGCGCCCTGCCTCATCGACAACTTCCTCGTCTCGGACCCCGCGCTGAAGCAAGTGGTGTCGCATTCGATCGAGACCGGCCTGCGCGGCGAAGCGCGGCTGCCGCAATTGCTGCCGGGGCGTTTCGATTGGAACGTCGGCGTCTATCGCACGACCAATTTCAACGACATTCTGAGCGTGCCGAGCGTCGTCACGGGCCTTGGCTATTTCACCAACGCCGGCACGACGCAGCGCCAGGGCATGGAGACGTCGATACGCTACAAGGACGAAAAGCTCACGGCCTTCATCAACTACACGCTGACCGACGCGACCTTCCGCTCGGAGATTCTGCTCGGCTCGCCCAATAATCCCGAGGCGATCGCGCTCGGCTCGTCGTCGATCCTGGTCACGCCCGGCGCGCACATGACCTCGGTCCCCAAACACCGCCTGAAAGCCGGCTTCGATTATGCGCTCACGCCGGAGTGGAAGGTCGGCGCCGATCTCGTCTACACCGCCGGCGCCTGGATACGCGGCGACGAGATCAACGCGTTTGGGACGCAGCCTGGCTACGCCACGGTCAATCTGCGAAGCTCCTATCAGCTGACTAAGAACTTCCAGGTTTATGGCCTGATCGACAATGTCGGCGACACGCGCACGCGCAATTTCGGCGTGTTCTACAACACGACCGCGATTCCCTTCCTCGACATGACCAACCCGCGCCAAGTCTCCGTCGGCGCGCCGATCGGGTTTTATGGCGGCGCGAAGGTGACGTTTTAGTCGATAGCGGCATTCCATTCGCCGGAGCGCGAAAGGTGAAACTGGCGATCGGTTGGAGAGGCCGCGATCCGCTAGATTCCCGCCGATTTCGAGGTGAAGGGAAAGCTCTCGATCAACATCGGCGGAGCGCTCGCCGCGGCTCCGTCCTCGAACGCGCTCCATACGCGCCGCGCGGGGCCGAGCGCGCCGATCGCGCCGAAAACCTCTGCGAGGCCGGCGTTGAAGCGCATGTTGCGGGCCGGCGCGACAATCTCGCCGTTCTCGATCACGAAATTGCCGTCGCGGGTGAGGCCGGTGAGCAGAAGCGAGCGCGGGTCGAGCATGTTGGCGTACCACAGCCGCGTGACCAGCAGTCCGCGCTTCGTCGCGCGGATCATCTCCTCGATTGGCGTCGACCCGCCTGCCACGCAAAAGCCGCGCGGATGCGCGACGGGCTCCGCGCCGATCTTTCGCGCATAGGCGCGGTCACGATAAAACGAGGCGACGGCGCCGTTGTCGATCCACGCCCGCGCCCGCTGGGCCACCCCCTCGAATCCGATCGGGCAGTCCGGCGCGAGCGGATCGGCGGGGTCGGAATACAGGGTCAACTTCCGGTCGAACAAACTCGCGCCGGCCTTGCCGGAAAAGAAACCGCGTCCTTCGTCGGCGACGCGGGCGTCGAGCGAGCGCAGCAGCCAGCGCGCCAGCTCTTGCGTCGCCGCCGGCTCGAAAACCACGGTGTAGCGGCCGGGAT
>JBAUVQ010000379.1:0-1921 GCA_049583305.1 Methylocystis sp. | reverse complement strand
CTGTCGCGAGAAAACGCCGAGCCGCATGGCGAACGGGAGCTTGAGCCGACGTAGCGCCTCAAGCGTTCGTCCCGCTCGCGGCACGGCTGTCCGGGGAAAGTTAAGCATAGGTGAGTTCCAGCTGGTTGGGGGATTTGCGTCGCCCCAGCGCCAGGTATTTGGGTGGCGGTCGGTCGAGGCGCTCGATCGGTCGCCGGTCGAATATGAACCTGCTGGCGAGTTCGGAAAGGCGCAAAGGCGGCAGCTCGATTTGGTGCGCGCCCGCCGCGATGCGCAGCAGCGCGAAGGCGATCATCGCCGCGATGAGTTGAAGCCGCACGGCGTTCTCGTTTTCGCCGAGGAACTTGCTGATTTCCAGATGCTGCTTGATCCAGCGGAACAGCAACTCTATGGCCCAGCGCGCTTTGTAGAGAGCGGCGATTTCGACCGCCGAACGCGTCATGTCGTCGGTGATCACGACGATGGTTCGCGGCTTGCCGTCTTTCAGCGCGTCGCGCTGAATACGAAGACGCCGCAAGCGCATCGGTAATTTCGAGTCGCCCTTGCTCGCCAGCTTGACCTCGCAATCCTCGATCACGGTGAAGCCGTCGCCGCGCGCTTGGTTCAAGGGGCGCTCGGCGACGACGCTAAAACGCGTGTTGCTTTTGGGCCGCGTGACGAAGAAAGCCCCGGCCGCGTGGATGTTCGTCCACCATTTGAAATCGCAATAACCCTTGTCGAAGACATAGGTCGCGCCGGCTTCGATCGGGGTTTTCTTGCCGATCTCGACGTCGTTGACGTTGGCTGGCGTGATCTCCACGCAGAAGGGCCGATCGACGCTGGGATCGTAGACCACATGCATTTTCATGCCGTGGATGCGGCCGTTCCAGCGCGCGAAATCATGGAATTTGCTCAAGGGAATCGGCGTCGAATCGATGAGGCGCAGCAGTTCGGCGCCGTCGCGCCGGGTTCCGCGGTCGAGTGCGCCGGAAAGCCTTGCGAAAAGCTCGGCGAAGACGCCGACGGGCCGCCGCGCGTTGGCTTCGGCCAGCGTCGAGCGCGCCAGCCGACGCGTTCCCAAATGATAATGCGCGCCGCTGTTGGCGTTGAAGGCCGCTTCCAATCCACGCAGGCTGGTTTCGCTGGAAAGCTGGGCGAAAATCAGCGCGACGAGATGGTCCCAGCTTTTGAAGGATTTGTCGTAGGCGTCGCCGTCGCGCCGGGCGACGATTTGCCCGAAGGCGCGGCGATCGATCGGTTTGAGAAGTTCGACGAAGACGTTATTCTGAAAGCGCATGTCCGGTCCTCTTTTCCAGTCTCGACAACCGGAAAATACCCGAAAACCTTCGGTGGAACCGGACATGCGCCCGCGACCAATCGACTCATTCCCCGGACAGCCGTGCCACTGGTGGGAGAAGGTGGCCCCGCGAAGCGGGGTCGGATGAGGGTTCCGGGGAATAGCCGCGGGCGTTTCGAATCGGCTCTGAGAAGCTGAAGACGTCGTGGCGTTGATCGACGCCGAAGAGGCGAAGGTCGTCACGAAACGCGGAACCTGCAAAAAGAGCACTGAGTAATGATAGAACCTACTGCGTCCGACGCACACAGCCACTTTTGTCGCAGATATATTCGCCGGTCTCGCCATACATAAGGCACGGCTGTTCCGGCATATTCGAAAGAGCTACCGGTCTATTCCATAGCCACATGGCCAAAAATTTCTGAGTGCATGCCGTAGGCACGCCGCGCGCCGTCGCTTCCTCGCCCATTGGCGCAAGCCATGCCAACAAGAACGATGCCAAAATTATCTTGCGCATTTCACTACCCCCAACCAAGCGCTGTTCCAAGATGCCCTAGAAAAGATAACATTTCAAACGGACCCACTACCGAATTTTCCGAACCATCGCGGACATCGCGGCGTATGCGCCAACCTTCCGAACCTCCACCC
>JBAUVQ010000378.1:0-15093 GCA_049583305.1 Methylocystis sp. | reverse complement strand
TTTTTCCCGCCCCCTGCCGTCCCGTCCTCCTCCTTTATCCGATCGCCTATCGATTCGAGGCTCGTCCCCATGCGGGAAATCAAACTCTCCGATTTAAAATCCAAAACCGCCGCCGAACTACTGGCATTCGCCGAGGAGCACGAGGTGGAGAACGCCTCGCTGTTGCGCAAGCAGGAGCTGCTGTTCGCAATTCTCAAGCAATTCGCCAGCCGCGAGGTCGAGATTGTCGGCGAGGGCGTGGTCGAGGTGCTGTCGGACGGCTTCGCCTTCTTGCGCTCGCCCGATTCCAACTATCTCGCCGGGCCGGACGATATTTACGTCTCGCCGTCGCAAATTCGCAAATTCGGTCTGCGCACCGGCGACACCGTCGAGGGCATCATCCGAAGCCCCAAGGAGGGCGAGCGCTATTTCGCGCTGCTCAAGGTCAATACGATCAATTTCGAAGACCCGGAAAAAATCCGGCACAAGGTTCCCTTCGACAATCTGACGCCGCTTTATCCCAACGAACGCCTTAAGCTGGAAATCGAGGATCCCACGCGCAAGGAGCTGTCCTCGCGCGTGATCGATCTCGTGGCGCCGATCGGCAAGGGCCAGCGCGCGCTGGTTGTGGCGCCGCCCCGCACCGGCAAGACCGTGCTGTTGCAGAACATCGCGCAGTCGATCACCACCAATCACCCCGAGTGTTACCTGATCGTGCTGCTCATCGACGAGCGGCCCGAGGAAGTCACGGACATGCAGCGTTCGGTGCGCGGGGAGGTCGTGTCCTCGACCTTCGACGAACCGGCGGTGCGCCATGTTCAGGTCGCTGAAATGGTCATCGAAAAGGCCAAGCGCCTGGTCGAACATCGACGTGACGTGGTGATTCTTCTGGATTCGATCACCCGTCTCGGCCGCGCCTACAACACGGTCGTGCCGTCCTCGGGCAAGGTGCTGACCGGCGGCGTCGACGCCAACGCGCTTCAACGCCCCAAGCGCTTCTTTGGCGCCGCGCGAAACATCGAGGAAGGCGGCTCGCTGACAATCATCGCGACAGCGCTGATCGACACCGGCTCGCGCATGGACGAAGTGATTTTCGAGGAATTCAAGGGCACCGGCAATTCCGAAATCATTCTCGATCGCAAGGTCGCGGACAAGCGCGTCTTCCCGGCGATCGACATCACGCGTTCCGGCACGCGCAAGGAAGAACTGCTGGTCCCGGCCGATATTCTCAAGAAGATGTACGTGCTGCGGCGGATTCTCAATCCGATGGGCACGGTCGACGCGATCGAATTCCTGCTCGGCAAGCTGCGCGAGACCCCGAAGGGCAACGCGTCGTTCTTCGATTCGATGAACACTTAAGAGGAACGCCTCCGGGTCGGGCCGTTGGCGGGCATGAACGGCGAGAAAAAGCTCGTCATTACATTTGCCGGCGGCGCCGGCCCGGGCGGGGGCCGCGCCTGATTGGCAGCGCGAGCGGCGTTCAAGCAATTTCGGCTTGCTTTTTTAGGTGCGACCTCGCAATTGGCCCGCGGGGGTTGTGATGGCGGCTGACACGATTTTCGCTTTGGCGACTGGAGCGGGCCGCTCGGCGGTCGCGGTGATCCGGCTGTCCGGCCCGAACGCTAGCGCGAGTTTGCGAGCGTTCGCGGGCCTCGTTCCCGAGCCAAAACACGCGCATTTCGCGCGTTTTCGCGATCCCCAAACAAATGAGACGCTCGACCGGGGTCTCGCGCTGTGGTTCCCCGGCCCCAGTTCCGCGACGGGGGAAGACTGCGTCGAGTTTCATCTTCACGGAAGCCGCGCGGTGGTCGATGCGATCTTGACGCTGCTCGCGCGCCAGACCGGGCTGCGCCCGGCCGAGCCGGGAGAATTCGCGCGCCGAGCCTTTATCAATGGCAAAATGGACCTGTCGCAGGCGGAGGCTCTGGCCGATCTGATCGACGCGCAAACCGCTTTTCAGCGGCGCCAAGCTCTACGGTTATCCGGAGGCGCGCTGCGCCGACAGGTCGGGAACTGGCGAGCCGCGTTAATCGATGCTTCCGCGCTGGTCGCGGCGGAGCTGGATTTCTCCGACGAAGGCGACGTCGGCGCGTTCTCGCCGCTGGCGCTGGAAGCCATTCTTCGTCCGGTCGTGGCGCGCATGGACGAGGTTTTACGCCTGGCGCCGGCGTCCGAGCGGCTGCGCGACGGTTTTCTCGTGCTGATCCTCGGCCCGCCAAACGCCGGCAAATCGACATTGCTGAACCGGCTGGCCCGACGCGAGATCGCGATTGTTTCCGAGCTTCCCGGGACGACGCGCGACATGATCGAGGTCGAGCTCGATCTCTCGGGCGTGCCGGTCACTTTGGTGGACACGGCGGGGATGCGCGAGACGGAGGACGCGGTCGAGCGGATCGGTGTGATGCGCGCCCGCGCCCGCGCCTTTGATGCCGATCTGCTGCTATGGTTATCCGAGGGCGGCGCGGCGCCGGCGCCCGATGTCGCCGCCGCGGGCGTCGAGATTTTGCGCATTGCGACCAAGGCGGACGAAGTCTCTCCACGCGCCGACTGCCTGGCGGTTTCGGCGCGGACGGGATTTGGCGTTGACGATCTGTGCAACGAGATCGCGGCGCGTGGACGCGCGATGCTCGGGGACGGCGCGTCGGCGCTAGTGATCCGCGAGCGCCATCGCGAGTGCATTGGCGCCGCGCGAAAAAATCTGGAAGCAGCGGTTGAGCGAGGCAAGCCGCTGGAGATCGTCGCCGAGGACTTGAGGCTCGCCGGCCGAGCTTTGGAGCGGATCGTCGGAGCGATAGACGTCGAGCAAGTGCTGGATGCGATATTCTCTCGTTTTTGCATCGGAAAATGATATGTTTCACGTGAAACAGGGAGGGTCCGCGTCTTGACGCGCCAGTTCTTTGACGTGGTCGTGGTTGGCGGGGGACATGCCGGCTGCGAGGCGGCGGCGGCCTCGGCCCGTCTCGGCGCGCGCACCGCGCTGCTCACCCAGTCGCGCGAAACGATTGGCGCGATGTCCTGCAATCCGGCGATTGGCGGCCTTGGCAAGGGCCAGCTGGTGCGCGAGATTGACGCGCTCGACGGGCTGATGGGGCGCGTCGCCGACGCCGCCGGGATCCACTTCAAGGTGCTCAATCGCTCCAAAGGCCCGGCGGTGCGCGGACCCCGAGCCCAGGCCGATCGTAAGCTCTATCGCCGGGCGATGCGCGCGGCGGTCGAAGCGACGCCCAATCTCTTGGTTATCGAGGGCCAAGTGGAGGATTTGGCGCTTGAAAACGGGCGCGTCGTCGGCGTGATGCTGTCCGGCGAGACCTTATACGCGGGCGCGGTGGTGTTGGCGACCGGCACTTTCCTCAACGGCATGATCCATATCGGCGCCACTCGGATCGCGGCGGGTCGCATGGGCGATGCGCCGGCCAATGGTCTCGGGGCTAGCCTGCGCCGCGCCGGTTTTAGCGTGGCGCGGCTGAAGACCGGCACGCCGCCGCGGCTCGACGGAGAGACGATCCGATGGAGTCAACTGGAGCCGCAATGGGGCGACGACGAGCCAGAGCCTTTTTCCTCGCTGACCGAAAAAATCGTCAATCGCCAGGTCGCCTGTCACATCACGCGCACGACGCTCGCCGCCCACAAGATCATCGAAGACGATCTGGCGCGCTCGCCATTGCGAACGGGCGCCATCTCCGGTCGCGGACCGCGTTATTGCCCGTCGATCGAGGATAAGATCACGCGCTTCGGCGACCGCGATGGCCATCAAATCTTCTTGGAGCCGGAGGGTTTAGATGACAACGCCGTCTATCCCAATGGCGTCTCGACGTCGCTGCCGGAAGCGACGCAGCAGGCTTTCATCAATGCGATCCCAGGTCTCGAGGATGCGCGCATTCTTCGGTCGGGCTACGCCATTGAATATGATTACGTCGATCCGCGCGAGTTGGACGCTTCGCTGCAGACCAAGCGTATTTCCGGATTGTTTTTCGCCGGCCAGATCAATGGCACCACCGGCTATGAGGAGGCGGGCGCGCAGGGTTTGGTCGCCGGACTCAATGCCGCCGCCTTCGCGGCCAATCGCTCGGCGATTTTCTTCGATCGCGCCGAGGCCTATCTCGGGGTCATGATCGACGATCTCGTCACGCGAGGCGTCAGCGAGCCCTATCGCATGTTCACCTCTCGGGCGGAATATCGTTTGTCGCTTCGCGCCGACAACGCGGACGCGCGCCTGACGCCACGGGGCCTTGAGCTCGGTTGCATCGGAGAGCCACGCGCGAAGTTGCATGGCGAACGCTCGGCGCGGCTGGCGCGCGCGCGCGGGCTGTTGACCGAATTGTCCCTGACCTCGGCCGCCGCGGCGAAACACGGCCTGCCCGTGACGCAGGATGGCCAGAGGCGCAGCGCCTTCGTACTGCTGTCCTTCCCCGAGATCGGCTTCGATCGGTTGCGGGGCATCTGGCCCGAGCTTTCGAGTGTCGACGCGGCCACGGCGGCACAAATGGAGATCGATGCGCGCTACGCGGTCTATCTTGATCGCCAGACCTCGGATATCGATGCTTATCGCCGCGACGAGCAGCTGTCCCTTCCGGCCGCGCTGGATTACGCGGGGATTGGTGGACTATCAGCTGAGTTGACGGCGAAGCTCGAATTTTTGCGTCCGCGAACGATCGGGCAGGCGCAGCGGATTGAGGGCATCACGCCGGCGGCGCTAACGCTGCTCGCCGCGCGGGCGCGCCGCGGGTGAGGGCGACGGAATCCGACCGCGCGACGGCCCTCGGGCTTTGCCCTTCCCTCGCCGGCGCCAGTCGCGAACTCGGGGTGTATGAGGCTTTGCTGCGCGCCTGGCAGCCCCGGATCAATCTCGTTTCCGCCTCGACGCTGGCGAGTTTGTGGACGCGGCATTTCGCCGATTCGGCGCAGCTGTTCGAAGCCTTCCCCAAAATCACGCGCTGGGCGGACCTTGGTTCGGGCGCGGGATTTCCGGGAATGGTCCTCGCGCTATTGTTGAAGGGACGGCCCGACGCCGCAGTGCATCTGATTGAGAGCGATCAGCGCAAGGCGGCTTTTCTGCGAGCTGTTTCACGTGAAACAGGCGCTCCGGTGGTCATCCATGTGGGGCGAATCGAAGCGGAATTGCCTTTGCTGCTCGGCGAGGTCGAAGGCATTTGTGCGCGCGCGCTCGCGCCTTTGCCGCGACTGGTCGAGTGGTCGCGCGATCATCTGTTGAAAAATGCCGTTGGCGTATTTTTGAAGGGCGAAGATTGGCGCGGCGAATTGACCGCTCTCGCTACGGAGAGTAGTTTCCAAATCGTGAATATCGCGAGCCGAACTAATTCCGCCGCCCGTATTATTGTCGTGAAACGAGCCGCTTCGAGCGAAGCGACGATCGAATCGCGCTAGTCGGGCGCGTCCGGGACAAGACGCAACAGTTTGGAGAGCCGCCTTTGACCGAGCAGCCGATCGTCCCGCGCGTTCTCGTGCTCGCCAACCAGAAGGGCGGCGTGGGCAAGACCACCACCACGATCAACCTGGGCACCGCCCTCGCCGCCGTCGGCGAGAATGTCCTGGTGATCGACCTCGATCCGCAGGGCAACGCCTCGACCGGACTCGGCGTCGACCGCAAAAACCGTAAGATCTCCACTTACGACGTTCTACTCGGGGAGAGCAGTCTCGACGACGCCATCGTCGCGACGGCGGTGCCGCGCCTGTCGATCGCGCCCTCGACTCTCGATCTTCTGGGCGTCGAGCTGGAGATCGCCGGCGACAAGGACCGCGCCTTTCGCCTAAAGCGCGCGCTGGCGGAGCTGGCCGCCGCCGAGCGGCATGTCAATGCGCGTCACTACAGCTATATCTTGATAGATTGTCCGCCGTCGCTCAACCTATTGACGATAAATGCGCTGGCCAGCGCCGACGCCGTGGTGGTGCCGTTGCAATGCGAATTTTTCGCGCTCGAAGGCCTGTCGCAGCTCCTGTCGACGGTCGATCAGGTCAAGCGGAGCTTGAACCCGAAGCTGTCGATCCACGGCATCGTCCTGACCATGTTCGACGCGCGCAATAATCTCGCGACGCAGGTGGTGGCCGACGTGCGCCGCTTCATGGGCGACAAGGTTTACGACACGATGATCCCGCGCAATGTTCGCATCTCCGAGGCGCCGTCCTATGGCAAGCCGGTCCTGCTTTACGATTTGAAATGCGTCGGCAGCCAGGCCTATCTCAAGCTGGCTTCGGAAGTCATTCAACGGGAAAGGCGCCTGCGGGCCGCTTGATCGGCCGAGGCGAAAGCACGAGGAAATCAGGGGCATGGCGGAGGAAGCGCGGCCGCGTTTGGGTAGGGGTTTGGCGGCCTTGATCGGCGACGCCGGCGACGAGGCGCCGGCGATCGAGCGCGCGCGCGGCCAGCGCCGCATTCCCATAGAGTTTTTGCGCCCGAATCCCCGCAACCCCCGCACCAGTTTTCGCGAGGAGGATCTCGCCGATCTCGCTGCGTCGATCCGCGAAAAGGGGATTATCCAGCCGGTCGTCGTTCGAACCATCCCCGGCGTCGCCGACGCCTATGAGATCATCGCCGGCGAGCGACGCTGGCGCGCGGCTCAACTCGCCAGCCTCGCCGATATTCCCGTGGTCATTCACGAGGCCGACGACCGCGAGGCTCTCGAACTGGCGATCATCGAGAACGTCCAGCGCGAGGATCTCAACGCGATCGAGGAAGCGCGCGGTTATGAGCGGCTCGGGTCCGATTTCGGCTATTCCCAATCGGAGCTGGCGAAAATCATCGGCAAGAGCCGCTCGCATGTCGCCAATACGCTGCGGCTGCTGCATCTGCCCGAGGCGACCCGTCGCCTCGTCGCGGACGGCGCCATTTCCGCCGGCCACGCGCGCGCGCTGCTCGCGGTAAAAGATCCCGACGCGGTGGCGCGGAAGATCGTCGACGAGGGTCTGACCGTGCGCGACATCGAGCGTCTGGGGCAACTCCAGGCCTCCGACGTCGGCGTCAAACCGCGCAAGCCGCGCGAGGAAAAGGACGCGGACACCCGCGCCATCGAGAAGACGCTGAGCGACGCGCTGGGCCTGACGGTGACGATCCACCACAATGGCGAGCGCGGCGAATTGCGCATCCGCTACGAGACGCTGGAACAGCTGGATGGACTGTGTCACCGGCTGACGGGGTGAGCGGCGATTTACGTGTAATCCCCCACCGTCATTGCGAGCGAAGCGAAGCAATCCAGAGCCGGCCCAGTTCCTCTGGATTGCCGCGTCGCTTACGCTCCTCGCAATGACGGCGGGTTGGCCTGTAAACCCTCCCGCACCCCCCGCGCGACAATCGCCGCCAGTTCCACCGGAACGGCGTTGCCCAGTTGACGCATGGTCTCGCTCCAGGAGCCGTGAAACACGAAATCATCCGGAAAAGTCTGCAAGCGCGCGCTCTCGCGCACCGTAAAATAACGCAAGCCGCCATCCGGCGATAAAAGCATGTTTTCACCGCCGGGCACGCCGTGCACGCCGGCTTTTAGCGTTTTCGCGGGTTCGTCGAGCGGCGAGCCGGTGTGGCCGGGATAGGCGCGCGCGCCCGGCTGAAAGCGGTGGTTTGCTATTTTCGCGGCTTCGCGCGCGTCTCGCTCCGGGTCGGGCAGGTCGCCGATCGCGTCTCGAACCGTACGCCAGGGCAGCGGCGTTGGACGTTCCAGTCCCCCCGCGCGCGTGGCGTATCGCGGCGCGATTTCTCGCGCGCGTTTCGGCGTCTCGTGCCGGTCCCAATAATCTCCCCGGGTCTGGTCCCACAGCAGCGCGTCGAGCGAATGGGTCTCCTGGGGAAACGACCATTCGATCCCCAGATCGCTTCTAAACCCAACGAAAACAATGCGCTCGCGACGTTGGGGAATCCCGAAATCAGCGGCGTTGAGCACGCGATACACGACGTTGTAGACGAGCGAAGCCGCGCCGCGCCGCCGGCTCGTGACATGGCGCTCGAGGCGGCCGAGATGATCTTCCCAGCTCTCGTCCGCGCGGCGAACGAGTTCGGGGAATGTCAGTTGATGGACGATATAGGCGAGATAACTCGCGAAGCTCTCGCGCGTCAGTCCCTTGACGTTCTCGAAGATGAAGGCCCTGGGCCTTGTTTCGCGCACGACGCGCACCGCCTCGGACCACATATCGCGGGCGTCGCCGTGGGCGCGATGCTTGCCGCCGAGCGAAAACGGCTGGCAGGGCGGCCCGCCCGTGACCAGATCGATTTTTCCCGCCAAATCGCGGAAATCCACGTCGCGGACGTCCCCCTCCAAAGGCTCGGGCCATAGCGCCACCGCGGGCGTCCTGAGCCGCCTGTTCTCGCGAATCGTGTCGCAACACCAGCGATCCCATTCGACGATCCGGACGGGAGAAAAGCCCGCCTTGCTCACGCCAACGCCAAGCCCGCCAGCGCCCGCGAAAACCTCGATTACCCGCATGACCCCTCCAGGAAGGCCTGTAGTGTGTTCCGCAAATGTTCTTTATCGCCCAATTCGCATTCCCAGACTACCAGAATTCTCCAGCCGGCGGCTCTGAGCGCGGCCTGATCGCGCAGATCGCGCTCCCTGTTGCCAGTGAGCTTGGGCTCCCAAAAGTCCAGCCGCGATTTCGGCATGCGCGCGAGGTGGCACTTTGGGTCGGGATGCCGGTGCCAAAAACAGCCATGCACGAAAATCACCGCGCGACGCCGCGCGAAAACAAGGTCCGGCTTTCCCGGAAGGTCTTTTCGATGCAGCCGAAACCGAAAGCCCATCTCATGGACCATTCGCCGAACCACAAGCTCCGGTCCCGTGTCCTTGCCGCGAACCCTTCGCATGCGCTCGCTGCGCTCATCGGGTGAAAGCGTGTCGCCCATGCCGCCCCCGTTGGCTAGCGCGCGTAAATCCCCTTCGCCCGCGCCAGCGCGATGAACAACAGGCCGACGTGCTGCGAATGGATCATTTCGCCGGCGATGGCCATTCGCATCGCGTCACGCCAGGGCGTCGGTTCCACGACGAGATCCTCGGTCGGGTCGAGATTTTGCGTTCCGACGAGCCTCGCGCCCTCGGCCAGAATAATATGCACGCCGTTGGTGTGCGAGGCGGGGTTTGGCGAGAGCCGCGCGAGATGGCTAAGCTTCAAAGCGACATGGCCGGTTTCCTCGAGCAATTCCCGGGCGCCGGCCGTCACGGGGTCGGTCTCGCGCGCGTCCATCACGCCGCCCGGCAGCTCCAGCGAGACCTTGCCGGCGCCGTGGCGATACTGGCGCACGAGCAGCAGGCGGTCTTCTTCGTCGAAGGCCGCGACATGCACCCAGTCGGGATAGTCGAGCAGAAAAAACGGGTCGAGAACGGCCCCGCGCCGGGTCACGCAACGCTCGGCGCGCAGCTTGATCCACGGCGAGTCGACCAAAACGCGCGAGGAATCCGCGCTCCAGGGCCGCAGAATATCGTCGCTCACGGCGCTTCGCCGATCGCGCGGCGGATCAGCGCCAGGGCGTCGGCGGAGTCCCAAACGGCTGGACCGGACAGCTGGCCAATCGCGCAGCCGGCGGGGTCGACCAGATAGGTCGTCGGCAGGCCCATCAGTTCGCCGCCCTGCTTCAGCCGAAAGAAGATGTCGGCCTTGGGGTCGGCGTAAAATTTGAGGCTCTTGACGCCAATTTCGTCCAGAAACGCCTTGGGGCGCTCCAGCCGGGTCGTATCGACATTGATGGCGACGACCTCGAATTTATCCGAGCCCGCGGCCTGTTGCAGCTTGTCGAGCGCGGGCATCTCGCCCCGGCAGGGCACGCACCAGGTCGCCCAGACATTGACCAGCAGGGTCTTGCCCTTGAGGGCGTCGAGGCTGGTCGGCGCGCCGTCCGGTCCATTGAAGGAGAGCGGCTGCATCGGCTCAGGCTCTCCGGCGATCGTCAGCGCGGCGATCTCGCCCTTGGCGAGACCGGCCAGGGAGCGCGCCAGCGGTTTCGCGGCGTCGCAGGCGGCGCTGTGCTCTTTCTTGCCGCCATGGCCGGCCTTCACGTATAGAAACCCCACGCCGGCGATGACCAAAAACGCGACGAAGGCGAGCGCGCCGCGATTGCGCTGGGGACTCGCGGGCTGAGGACTTGCGGGCGAGGGACTTGCGGCCGGCTGTTCGGTCATCGTTTGGGGTTTCCAGAAGATCGGCGTTTCGGAAGGGGTGACATGACCAGCAAAATATGGGGCGGCCGCTTTCAGGACGCAACCGACGCAGTATTGGAGGCGATCAACGTATCCATCGACTTCGACAAGAGGCTTTGGCCCCAGGATATAGCGGCTTCGCTCGCCCATGTCGCGATGCTCGCGGATCGCGGGGTCGTGTCCGCCGCGGACGCGGCCAGGATCAAGCAAGGCTTGATCCAGATCAAGACCGAGATCGAATCGGGCGATTTCGTCTTCTCGCGCAAGCTCGAAGACATTCACATGAACGTCGAGTCGCGGCTCGCCGAATTGATTGGGCCCGCCGCCGGGCGACTGCATACGGCGCGCTCGCGCAACGATCAAGTGGCGACGGATTTTCGGCTCTATATCCGCGACGCCATCGACCGGCTCGACGCCGGGCTCGCCGATCTCCAGCGCGCGCTGGCGACGCGGGCGCGGGAAGAGGCGGCGACGGTCATGCCGGGGTTCACCCATCTGCAATCGGCGCAGCCCGTGACCTTGGGTCATCATCTCCTGGCCTATGTCGAGATGATTTCGCGCGACCGCGGGCGGTTTCGCGACGCCCGCGCGCGGCTCAACGAATGTCCGCTGGGCGCGGCGGCGCTGGCGGGAACGTCCTTTCCGATCGATCGCGAGATGACCGCCAAAGCGCTGGGTTTCGACCGGCCGACCGCCAATTCGCTGGACAGCGTCTCGGACCGCGATTTCGTGCTGGAGACGCTGGCCGCCGCCGCCATTTGCGCGGTGCATCTGTCGCGTTTCGCCGAAGAGATCGTGCTGTGGACCACGGTGCAATTCTCGTTCGTCTCGCTGTCGGACAAATTCACCACCGGCTCGTCGATCATGCCGCAAAAGCGCAACCCGGACGCGGCGGAGCTGGTGCGCGGCAAGACCGGCCGCATCGTCGGGGGATTGCACGCCCTGCTGATTGTCATGAAAGGGCTGCCGCTCGCCTATTCCAAGGACATGCAGGAGGACAAGGAGGGCGCCTTCGACGCGCTGGACTCGCTCGAGCTCTGCGTCGCCGCCATCGCCGGCATGACCAGGGACATGACCCCGAACCGGCCGCGAATGCGCGAAGCCGCGGGCGCCGGCTACGCCACCGCGACGGATTTGGCGGACTGGCTGGTGCGGGCGCTCGGCCTGCCGTTTCGCGAGGCCCACCATGTCACCGGGCGCATTGTCGGGAGCGCCTCCGATCGAGGCGTCGGGCTGGAGCAGTTGACGCTCGCCCAGTTGCAAGAGGTCGAGCCGCGCATAACGCCCGAGGTTTTCGATGTGCTAAGCGTCGAAAAATCGGTCGAAAGCCGGGCGAGCTTCGGCGGAACCGCGCCGGCGAACGTTCGGGCGCGGGCCGAGGCTTGGTTGAAGCGGCTGGAGACCAGCGAGGCCTGACGGCGCTTTCCCGGCGGCTCCGTTGATTGGCGTCGTGGGCGGTCGCGGCGGCCTCGTCGCGGCGGGCTCGGTCTAGGCTGGATAATCTCGTGTTCGTTACGGTCGGTCCTTAAAGCCCTTTAGCGCATTGTTGGGGGGTGTGTCCGTTCGGCACGGTTAAGCCATTTGGATTGCCTGGCTCCTGTATTTGGTTAGCGCGAATTAAGCAACTATACCGTATCTCACCAAATCTAATTCAATATCTTGGGCTTAACTCATAATCCGCGACGTCTTACATAATGGAGCGCGGACGCCATGTTTAATGCTTACTTTGGTATATCACACCTTTCGCTGGGAGCCGGCCTCGCCGCCCTGGCGGGGCTGGGATCCGTTTTCGCCTTCACAAGCCACGAGACAATCGGCGCGCCCCCCGCGCCGACAAGCGCGTCGACGCCCCTTTCGGCGTCGGCGTCGGCGGCGCCCGCCCCGATCGTCGGCTCGGTTGGAGCGCCCGCCGGCATCCTCGCCGCTGGAGTCGCCTATGGCCTGTATTTCACTTTGAAGCGCCCGAGCGGCCGGGCATAGCCGTACCAAATGGAAGCGGCGCCGGCAGTTTCGGCGAACGTTTGAGAGTCCAGCCTCTCGGCCCGTGGGTTTATAGACGATTTGTTTAGTATTAACAAAACGACAAACCGCAGGTGTTTATAAAATCCAAAGTTATACCATTCGAAACTATAAACTCGGAGCAAAATTGACAGTCAACGAAACTTCAGGTCTCGTCATTGTATACGGTGTCAACCACGAAACGGAGAGCGTGTGGTGCAAAAGCATAACCTGAAGACTCTTGAAGTGTCCATCGCGGCAAGTATAACCGCCTATGCAATGCTTGGCGTGAATTTCGCGTTCGCGGCCTCTCCGGCCCCGTCCATCGGCCCGGCCCCGCTCGTGGGCGCGGTTGGCGGTCCCGCGGGTCTCATCGCCGCCAGCGTCGCTTATGCGGGCTATCGCGTTATGAAGCGGTTGCGCGTCAAGGCGTAGACTTCCGGACGGCCGCGGCAGGGGCGAGCGTCCGCGAAATCCGAATGCTAGCCTCTTCGAGAGGCCCGGGAGCGCAAAACTCCCCCCTCGAAACGAAAGCTCCGATGATCCGCGCGGGCCGTCGGAGATTTCAGATAAGTTCTTTTGAAACCATAAGTTTGAGAACGAATTGACCTCAATTTGAATTGGTCTCATTTTACCGTACACAAAATGCAGTAAGCTTGGAGAGCGTGCAGTGAAAAAACGTAGCCTGAAGACTGTTGAGTTCTCTATCGGCGCAAGTATCGCCGCCTATGCGATGCTTGGCGCGAATTTCGCGTGGGCGATCCCCCCGTCCATCGGTCCGGCTCCGCTCGTCGGCGCGGTCGGCGGTCCCGCGGGTCTTGTCGCCGCCAGCGTCGCTTATGCGGGCTATCGCGCCTTCAAACATATTCGCGGTCGGCGCTAACACGCCGACGCCTCGTCGAAAGACATAGGGCCGGGCGCGCCTCTTCGGGCGTCCGGCTCTCGCCTATATCGCGATCTAGCTTTGCCGGCGCGAGCCCGCCCACGCCAAATTCCCTTTGGGAAAATACGTCCTCTCCGTCGACCGGGCGAACCGCCCTCGCACAGCCGAGCGGCGGCGCGGAGCTTTTGACATCAGTCGCATTTTGCGGTTAAGCAATTGTACACCCAACTGATTTTATCATGGGGGCGAAAAGCGGAAGCGCACAAATTCGCGACATGCGCGACCGGGATTGGCGCCTTTTTTATCGCTTACGCAATGCTTGGCGTGAGTTTCGCGGCGACCCGGGGCTAGTTCGGTCCGGCTCCGCGGGTCGGCGCGTTGGCGGTCCCGCCAGTCTGCTCGCGCGGGTGTGGCGTATGGCCGCTATCTCGCGATCAGGCGTCCGCGCAAACGCGGCTAATCCGGCGAGAGACGGGTAAGCGGACAAGCTTTCACCGGACGCCTCCGGGGCGCAAGCGCGTCCCGTTCCGTCGAGCAAATGGAGTCTGGCGTGACCCTCGGCTTCGTCAATGTCCGCTCGCGATTTTTGGAGCGCACTGGCCTCGATTCGACCATCAGCCGGCGCGAGGTCTTTCTCTGGATCGCTTTCACGCTGCTGGCGAACGAGATACTTCAGCTCGTGGACGCGCAAATAGGCGACTCGCTCATCATCATTCTCGGAACGCAAAATTACATTTTGTGGCTCGCCGGCTACGCCTTCGTCTACCGTCTATGGCTGAGTTCGCGGGAGAGCCCGGCCGACCGTCTCGATTTATGGTTCGCGGCGCTGACTTGTCTGGCGATTTCGCTGGTCGGTTTCGTGCCTCACCGCTGGGGCCTGGGTCTGATCGCCACGGCCGTCGCCGGCTACCTGATGTGGGCCTATCGCGGCGACAGCAATTTGAGATCGGCCGGCGGCCTGATGTTCGCCATGTCCGCGCATCTCGTGTGGGGCCCGATATTTTTTCAGCTCTCGACGCCCGAGGTGGTCCGCGGCGACGCGGCGATCGTTGGCGGGCTTCTTAAGGTGTTGCGGCCGGACATCCTCTGGCGGGATACGACTTTCTACGCGCCAAATGGCCACGGACTCATCATCGCCGGCGCGTGCTCGTCGTTCCAAAACATTTCGATCGCGCTCCTCGCCTGCGCGACCGTCACGATGCTGTCGAGGCCGGTGTGGATAAAGCGGGACATTGGCGTGATCGCGCTGGCGACCCTCGCGATGATCGCGATCAACACCGCTCGTCTCTGCCTGCTGGCTTGGGATCACGTTTCCTACGAATACTGGCACAATGGCGACGGCGCCGGCATATTCCTGTTCATCCAAACGATCGTGGCTCTGGCGATCGCCTTTTGGGGAGCGACGACAGGGAGGCAAGAGGCGTGAGCGCTTTCCTATATCGGGCCCTTCTTCTGTTGACCGTGCTCGCCTCTGTTTTCGTGAGAATTAACGGCTTGCGCAATAATCAGGAGATGCGGGTCGCGTTCGACATGAACGCCGCGATTAAGCAATCAATCGCCGATAGCGGACTATCCATGCTGAAAAACGACGCGCCTCCGTCGACGGCGCTCGCCGAGGCCGTCTATTTTCAAAGACCGAACTGCGAGCGAACTTCCTGGGTCATGCCCTACGCCCTCAGTTCCGAGGGGCTTCTTTACATGAGACAGGTGGTCGAGCCCGGTTTCGATCAGCGCTACATTTACCTCGACAAGGAATGGCCGGCCCCGGATCGCTTCGCCATGTATGTCGAGTGGGTGAAGAACATGGTTTTCGGCGGCGTCGGACAATCGCGCTATTTCACCGACAAATCCGCGCTGTTTGTCGCCGAGCCGAAGGATTGCGACCGGAGCGCGATCATCGATTGGCGACGGGTATGGCTGCGCAACAAGCGGAGCGGGGAAGCCCGGGCCGATATCGCGAGCAAGCCGGTGCTCGCCGCGGTCGAAACGCGGTGAATCGGCTTGATAGCCTAACTGACTTGCCATTCAACTGACGCCGCCGTTTAAGCCGGGATCGAAACCAAGTGGAGCTTCTCGTGAAACATGTAACCGTGAAATCAG
>JBAUVQ010000377.1:0-6348 GCA_049583305.1 Methylocystis sp. | reverse complement strand
GTCTCCAGCGCTGACTCCTAGCCGTCGCTTCAATGCCACGCACATTAGCTTTAGCCGCATCTAGGTCCGCTTTTGCCGTGCCGACAGCCGCTTTCTTGATGGCGACTTCGACCCGATAGGGCTCCTTGTCGAGTTCAACGAGAAGATCTCCCTTTTTTACGCGGTTGTTGTCATCCACCAGGACCCTTGACACCTGACCGGGCACGCGGGCCGCCACGAAAGTCACGTGACCGTTCACATAGGCGTCGTCGGTTGAAACGGTGGTAAGCAAGCGCTCAATCCAAGGAACGCCAAACCAGGCGAGAATGGCGAGACCGAAGATAGCGGCCGCGCCCATCACCATGCGCCGCCTGCTTACAGGCTTATGGCCGGCCTGAGCGCTTGCTTCGGCGGACGCGCCAGACTGCGAATTTGACGCGCCTTTATCGTCACTTTCCGCGGCAGGCGCGTCAGCTTGCGAAATTGACGGGCCCTTATCGTCGCGTTGAAGATTCTCGGTGAGCATCGCCTCACTCCCGCTATCTCCGCTTCGCCTTCGGTGTCAGAAGCAGAAATAGCTTCTGGAACATAATTGCCCACCCCCATATTTCTAGCACGCGGCTTTTTAGGGCTTCCCGCCAAGGTGTCGAGGTCTGTCCGGAAGGGGTTTGCACCCTTGAGCTTTGCGGGGTTGACGGTTGTCCGCACATCCGCTTCGGCCCACATCGCGCGACAGCCGTTGGTGAGTTTTCGCAGGATCGCGCGCGTCCGCGGCGCTCGCTCCGAACCGTGGTTGGCGGCGTCGACGTCGTCGGGATAGTTGCAAATGGTCAGAAGCTGATTTTGCGCCCCCCGGATTTGGGCTTGCGACTTTTGTATGAGATCGCATTCTGTCGCCCCCGAGACGCTTGGGGAAATCCCGTCCGCCTCGTCGCCAGTCCTGGACAGCGCAACGACATCGTCATTGCGCATGATCTCGTCGACGGCTTCGACGCGGGCGCGACGATTGATCAGCGGGCGACTCGTGTGACTCGCCACCGGACGTCTTTAGCGCGTGATCGCTAACAAGATTCGGATTGCACCGGTGTGTCCGGCTCGACAAGGCTGAGGCGCGTGAGATCCGCGACGGGGCGCAGTTGATCGTCTAGCGTGACCGCGTCGACATAGTGCATTCCGAAAGCAACGTCATCCCCTGTGTAAATTCGCATGTCGTCTATCGCCGCATGGAGAACGTGGTCGCGCGCCTCGATCGTAATTACGAGGCGCGCGTCTCGTTCTCTGAAGCGCTCTGCATCGAAGCCGGCCAGCGGGCTATCTTCGTCGATCTCGTGCGTCAGGATCCACGTCAACGGAAACAGCGAAAGCGTCGCGTTCGAAAGCGCAAGGTCGTGAAGTTGACGAAGACGCTGTCCGCCGACGCGCTCTTCCACCAAGATCAAACCCAAACGCGCCACGGCGTTGGTGAGCAGCGTTAGGCGCCCGTTCGCGATTTGCACCATCAAGGCCGAGGAGCCTCCTTGGCTTGTAATCACAGCCTGATCCGCGAACAAAATTTTTGACTTTGGTCTCGAAAAGCGGACGAACAAGAGTCCAGTCATGATGGCGGTGAACACCAGCCCGCAAAGGATCTCGATGGCCGAAACAGCGTGACCGTAGAAGGTCGTTGGAGCCATGGCGCCGTAGCCGACGGTCGCCAAGGTCTCGATGCTGAAAAAGAAGGCGTCGGAGAACGAGCCCGGACGCATGTTGGCGATGCAGCCGGGGCTCAAGAAATAAAGCGTAGCGAATATCGTGTTGATGCAAAGCTCCGCCGCCAGAAATGCGAGCGCGAATTCCTTCCTGCTCAGTTCGATCGCGAAGTGATAGGGATCGTTAAAATCATAGCGGGAGACGCCGCGCTTGACGATCTCGACCGCGCCAACGCGCATCATGGCCTCTCGCCGCTCGCGCTTCGCGGAATTGGATTCGGTTGGGTTCAATTCCTGTCACTCCCTTTCGCGCCGGCGAATCGGCCGGCCAGGAATGGGCCGGCCTCTCCCGAGCCGATGATAAAAGCGACGAATGATCTGAGCGCGAGCAACACCTCGTTCCCAGGTGGGGAGACAAGGAAGGCACGCAATTTAGCTCCCGAGACGATCTCGGCCGGCATTGTTGCGAAAATTGTCTCTCCCGCGGGATGAACCCGGGAATGCCTGTGTCAACGACGGGATTGAATCGATGGCGCGTCCCGATTTGGTCGTCGAGCGGTCGCATGGCGTCGTCGGGAAGGCTTGAGATGTCGAAATCCTCCTTAATCCGCTTCGGGGTTGCGGATGAGGTGAGGACGGCCGCGCCACGCTGAACTCCCCACGCCAGTAAAACTGGCGCTGCGCTCTTCTTGACCCGATTGGCGATTCCAGTGACTTCGGGGTCATCCAACAGCCTGGGCGAGATTCCGTGACCGAGAGAAGCAAAGGCGAGGAAGACCGTCCCCGTCCCGTGGCAATATTCGAAAAATTCCCGTTGAGGGAGATATGGATGGGATTCGATCTGGACAACAGCGGGCTTGATTCGCCCATTCTCACAAACGAACTCGAGCTGATCCAGGCTGACGTCGGATAAGCCGATCGCCTTGCAACGTCCCCCATCAACGAGTTGCTCCAGGGCGCGCCAAGTATCCAAGAGCGGCACGTTATCGTAAATCACTTTACCGTCCGCATCGCGCGGATCCTGGTCGCTCCCGGGCGCAAAAGCAAAAGGCGTATGAATGAGATAAAGATCGATGTAATCGAGCCGTAGCCTTTGCCTGCTCGCCTCGAACGCGCGAGAAACGCGCTCTGGACGATGATTATTGTTCCAAAGCTTCGTCGTGACGAACACGTCCTTTCGCTTGACCGCGCCGCGCGCTAAAACCCTCGCCAGTGCATCCCCCACGACCCGCTCGTTACAATAGCGTTCCGCGCAATCGAAGTATCGAAATCCTGTTTCGAGTGCTGTCTCGACCCCGCCGCCGGCGGCGCGCTCGTCCGGTATCAACGTGCCAAAGCCCAGAGCAGGCAGGTCGCCGACCCCGTTCCGTAAAGGCAACATCATATGATGGCGGAGGTCGACCGCAACCATGCGTTTTCCTCCCATGGCGTCCCGAGGTGATTTTCGCACCTCCGGCTTCCCGTTGCCAAACGCGCGGAAGAACTTTTTAGTTCCTCCGGCGGGAGACGAGTGTGAACGAAACAATCGCCCGCGGGGTCGACGACAATCGTTCCGATTTCGGTTCTGGCGGCATTCGATCCCCGTACGCCCGATGAAATAATGCCGAAGCCGATGATCTCTTCGTCATAAAGCCATGGCGCCCCCTGAAATTTCGCGGCGATTCGCGGGTTCGCGCCGCAGGTTCACGCTCAAGTGGGAGCCCGTGGTCGTCACTCCGCCGCCGAAAGAATGAATTTGCGTAGCGGGGTTGCTCCGAAATTCTGCTGGCCTAGATTCTCGCGAGACTTGAGGCCGATCGAAATTCAGAATCCGACTGCTGGGGAGGACGGACATGAAGTGGCCGCCATCTTCGATCGCCGTGCCTTCTGCCGCGGAGAGCAGGACCTCTCTATTCGCGATCGCGCTCGGCTCGCCCTTCGGTGGGGTGCTCGATCCGCAAGGTCCGGTCGCCGCCGGCAACGCGCAAATCCTGCTCAACGCGGTTTCGATCATGCTGATGATCGTTGTCCCGACCGTGCTGGCGACTCTGGCTTTCGCGTGGTGGTTCCGCGCTTCGAACAAGAAGGCGATCTACCTGCCCAACTGGGATTATTCCGGGCGCCTCGAGCTCATCATCTGGGGCATTCCGCTTTTGGCGATCTTGTTTTTGAGCGGCGTGACCTGGATCGGCTCCCACGACCTCGATCCCGCCCGTCCGCTCGCCCTAGAAACGAAACCGGTCGAAATCCAAGTCGTGTCGCTCGATTGGAAATGGCTGTTCATCTATCCGGAAGAAGGCGTCGCGAGCCTCAACGAGGTCGCCCTGCCGATCGATCGGCCGGCCCATTTCTCGCTGACCTCGGCCACCGTCATGAACAGTTTCTTTGTACCGCAGCTCGGCAGCATGATCGCCACGATGAACGGCATGGTGACCCAGCTCAATCTCAAGGCGGATCGGCCGGGCGACTATTACGGTCTGTCCGCGCAATTCAGCGGCCCCGGTTTTTCCGACATGCATTTCGTGCTGCGGGCGCTCGCCCCCGAGTCGTTCGCGCAATGGATGGCGGACGCGCGAAAATCCAAGGCGCCCCTGGACGAACGCGCATATCTGACGCTGGCGCGCGCGCGAACCGCGTCGCCGACGCAGTTCTATGGCTCGATCGACCGGACTCTTTTTGAGAACATCGCCGCGCGCCGGCTCTCAAGCGAACCCGGCCCGAGCTCCCCGCCTCAAGCGATGGAGGGGCCATGTTTGGCAAGCTCACGGTAAACGCCATTCCCTGGGATCAGCCCATTCCGCTGATCTCGGGGGCCGCGGTCGGCCTCGCCCTGATTGCTCTCTTCGCCTGGGTGGTCGCCAGAGGTCACTTGCCTTATCTCTGGCGCGAATGGATCACGAGCGTCGATCATAAGCGCATCGGCGTCATGTATGTCCTGCTCGGGCTGGTCATGCTGCTGCGTGGTTTCATCGACGCGGTGATGATGCGGACTCAGCAGGCCCTGGCTTATCAGGCGCCGGGCTATCTTCCGCCGCATCACTACAACCAGATCTTTTCCGCCCACGGCACGATCATGATCTTCTTCGCGGCGATGCCGATCGTCGTCGGCCTCATGAATTTCGCCGTGCCGCTTCAGCTCGGCGTGCGCGATGTGGCCTTTCCGACGTTGAACTCGACCGGCTTCTGGCTCACCGCGACCGGCGCGTTGCTCGTCAACGTCTCGCTGGTCGTCGGCGAATTCGCGCAGACGGGGTGGCTGCCCTATCCGCCCCTGTCCGAGCTTCCCTATTCTCCAGGAGTCGGCGTCGACTATTATCTTTGGGCGCTTTTGATCTCCGGCGTCGGCACGCTCATGACCGGCGTCAATTTCGTCACGACCATCCTCAAGATGCGCGCGCCGGGCATGAGCTACATGCGCATGTCGATGTTCTGCTGGACCGCGCTCGCCTCGAATCTTCTCATCGTCGCGGCCTTCCCCATTCTGACCGCCACGCTAATCATGCTCGCGCTCGACCGTTATCTCGGTTTCCATTTCTTCACCAACGACGGCGGCGGCAACATGGCGATGTTCGTCAATCTGATCTGGGCCTGGGGGCACCCCGAGACTTACATTCTCGTGCTGCCGGCTTTCGGCATCTTCTCCGAGGTGTTCTCGACTTTCTCCGGCAAGCCTCTGTTCGGCTATCGCTCCATGGTCATCGCGACCTTGGGCATTTGTCTGATCTCCTACTGCGTGTGGCTGCATCACTTCTTCACGATGGGCGCCGGCGCCGACGTGAACGCATTTTTCGGCATCTCGTCGAGCGTCATCGCGGTCGTCACGGGCGTCAAGATCTTCAACTGGTTGTTTACGATGTATGGCGGCCGCATTCGCTATGCAACGCCGATGCTGTGGTCGCTCGCTTTTGTGGTCACCTTCGTCCTCGGCGGCATGACCGGCGTGCTGCTCGCCGTGCCGCCGGCGGATTTTTCGCTCCACGAGAGCCTCTTCCTCGTCGCGCATTTCCACAATGTGATCATCGGCGGCGTGATCTTCGGGGGCTTCGCCGGCATCGTGTACTGGTTCCCGAAGGCTTTCGGCTTCCGGCTGCACGAGGGCTGGGGCAAGGCGGCGTTCTGGTGCACGCTCATTGGATTTTACGTGACGTTTTTTCCGCTCTATGTCGCCGGGCTGCTTGGCATGACGCGGCGGCTGCAGCATTACGAGGTCGCGGAGTGGCGGCCCTGGATCCTGGCCGCGGTCGTCGGGGTCGCGTTCTCCGCCGTCGGGATGCTTTGCCAGATCGTTCAGCTCGTCGTCAGCATTCGCGATCGCGCCGAGCTTCGCGACAAGACCGGCGATCCCTGGGACGGGCGTTCGCTCGAATGGGCCACCGCTTCGCCGCCCCCCGCGTTTAATTTCGCCTTCCTGCCCGACGTCAAGGGGCAGGAGCCCTATTGGGCGATGAAGCAGCGCGCCATCGAGACGCAGCATCTTGCGGCGGCTGGCGACTATGAACCGATCGAGATGCCGAGGAACAGCGCGACCGGCTTCATGATCGCCTTCTTTGCAACCGTGACCGGCTTCGGAATGATCTGGCACATCTGGTGGATGGTCGTGGCGGGACTCGCCGCCGCCTACGTGGGATTCGTGTGGTTCGCCTGGCGGGATGAGGAAGAATACGCGATCCCGGCAAGCGAGGTTCGAGAGATCGACTGCGAG
>JBAUVQ010000376.1:0-1921 GCA_049583305.1 Methylocystis sp. | reverse complement strand
GTTCCCACTTCGCTCGAAAACACTCTAGGTCGAAGACCCGGCGCCGCATTTATCGCGCGCCGCCGCCGCCATTCATTCTCGGTTCATTCGGCGCGGCCCAGCCTGTCGTGGGCGAGGTTTTTTCACGACGACGAGGCATTTCAATGAACAGAGCCATCCATCTCGCCGCGATCATGATTCCGCTTACGCTGACGGCTTGCGCGGAGCCCTATGAGCCGGATTATCGCGGCGCGCCGCCCGATTGTCACTACTGCTATTATTCCCGACGGACGGGCCGTTGGGTCCGCCGACTGTCCGACGAGCACGGAGGTCGAAGCGATGATAGGTCGTCGCGCCGCGACTTTTACGGCTCGCCGCCGCGACGGAGAGGCGACGATGGCTACTTTAGCACCGGCGACGGCTATCGCCGCGGAAGGGACGGATCGGCGCCGCGCTCCGACGCGCCAGCGGATCGCTACCCGTCGCGGTCCGGGTCCCACGAGCCGCGATCGCGGTCCTACGAGTCGACACGTTCTTCCTACGCGTCGCCGTCGCGCTCATACGAGGCTCCGCGCTCTTCCTATACGCCGCCGAGTTCTTCCTACTCCGCGCCAAGCTCCTCCTATACGCCGCCGTCGCATTCCTACTCGCCGCCGAGTTCCCCGGAGCCGCAACATAGCGGGTCGTCGCCGTCCCCAGCGGCTTCCAGTTCCAGTTCGAGTTCACACGGCTGTTCCGATCCAAGAAAGTCGCCGCCCTGCTGATCGCGCGGCGTGTCTTGACAGCCTCCCGGCGCATCGGCGAAGAGTCCCGGGCCACGACGGGCGACGATCTCGACAGCGTGAGGCTCATGCGCATTTTTGTGACGGGGACGGCCGGTTTCATCGGCTTTCACTTGGCGAGGCGTCTGCTCGAAGCCGGCCACCGGGTCGACGGCTATGACGGTATGACCGCCTATTACGGCTTGGAGCTGAAACAGGCGCGCCTCGCGATCCTGAAGGAGATGAGCGGCTTTCGCCAGCACACCGCGATGCTCGAGGATATGGCGGCGCTCGAAGGCGCCGTGAAGAGCGCCGCTCCCGATGTGATCGTGCATCTCGCGGCCCAGGCCGGCGTGCGCTACAGCCTGGAGAACCCGCGCGCCTATGTCGACAGCAACCTGGTCGGCGGATTCAATGTGCTGGAATGCGCCCGCGAATATCCAGTGCGCCATTTGCTGATGGCGTCGACGAGTTCGGTCTATGGCGGCAACGAGCATTTGCCGTTCCGCGAGGAGGACAAGGCCGACCGACCGCTGACGCTTTACGCCGCCACCAAGAAGGCCAACGAGGCGATGGCGCATTCCTACGCGCATCTGTGGAAAATTCCGACCACGATGTTTCGCTTCTTCACGGTCTACGGCCCGTGGGGTCGGCCCGACATGGCGCCGCTCAAATTCGTCGAGGCGATCGAGGAGGGGCGGACCATCGACATCTACAACCACGGCAAGATGGAGCGCGATTTCACCTATATCGACGATCTCGTCGAGGCGATCCAGCGGTTGATGGACGTTCCGCCCGGGCTAGAGTCCAAGGATCCCTCGGACTCGCCGGTGGCGCCGTATCGCGTCGTCAATATCGGACGCGGCCAAACCGTGAATTTGCTCGACTTCATCGAGACGGTCGAGCGAACGCTCGGCAAGAAGGCGATCCGCAATTACGTCGATGCGCAAAAAGGCGACCCGGCCCGCACGCTCGCCGACAGCGAGTTGCTGGCGCGCCTGACCGGCTATCGGCCCTCGACCAGCGTGGAGGCCGGCGTGGCGGCCCTGGTCGACTGGTATCGCGATTATCGCGCGAAGGTTTGAGAGGCCCCCTCCCCAACCCTCCCCCGCTATCGCGGGAGAGGGGACGCGCCCTTCCGGCATGAGCCGCGCTCTTTATGAAGTGCCGAGTCTGTCCCC
>JBAUVQ010000375.1:0-1507 GCA_049583305.1 Methylocystis sp. | reverse complement strand
CGTCAGCACAGCGTCGCCGGTCGCCTCGTCCAGATTGCCGGTGGGTTCGTCCGCCAGCAGCAGGCGTGGCCGCGACGCCAGCGCGCGCCCGACCGCGACGCGCTGCTGTTGGCCGCCGGATAGCTGCTCGGGATAGCGAGCCGTCAGTTCGGCGAGTCCGAGCCGCTGGGTCAACTCGTCTTGCCAATCCGGGTCCAAACGGCCGGCGATGCGCGCCTGAAACGCCAGATTGTCGGCCACCGTCAGGCTCGGCACGAGATTGAACTGCTGGAAGACGATTCCGAGCGTTCCGCGCCGCAGCGCCGCCCGTTCGCCGTCGCCGAGCTTGGCGATGGGAGCGCCGTCCAAAAATATATCGCCGGCGTCCGGCTGATCGAGCGCGCCGATCAAATGCAGCAGCGTGCTTTTGCCGCTGCCCGATTCGCCCATCAGAGCGAGACTAGCGCCAGCGTCCAGCGAAAGATCGACGCCTTTGAGAATCTCCAGCGGTCCCTGCGGCGTCGCATAGATTTTTTTGACCCCAACGACGCGCAGCAAGGGCTTCGGCTCGCCGTTGGCGGATGGCGTCGTCGTCGCGATCTGGGTCAAGGTCGTCGCCGGTGAGAGAGCTGGGTTTTGGAAAAATCGGTGTCCTTGAGAAATATGGAGTGGGAAAGGGGAGATCGCTTGAGCTGATTAAATCAAATAATTTCGTACCTGGCCAGGCTGGTTGGCCAGAGCTTGAATTGACGCGATAGATTTTCGCGGACGGCGGACCGCGTTTCCGATTCAAGAGTCGGATCATTCTCGAATCGCCGGCCGAGCCGTTCCCGGGAAGAACTGCCTTTGTCGCATTGTTGAAACTTAGGCGCGGCTTCGTTGGAATTCGCTACTGAAATTAAGCCGCGATCGTTCCACCGCGAAAATTTTCACCAAAATTGTGGAAAAAAACGCGGCCAAGAACCTGCTTCGACCGAAATGAACTATCATGGCCATTCCACGGCTCTCCCTTGGACCCAAAGTCATTGCTCATAGGCCTCGCGGCGCGAAGCGCCAAAGCGGCTTTATGGCGCGAATTCACGCGCTTCGTCCCGGCGCCGTCGGGATATTGGGTGTGGGAAACAGCATGCGCTTCTTCCAAGGCTTCCTCGTCGGCTCCACGATCACGCTCTTTATCGCCATCGGACTGCTTTTGAAGCTGAACGAGGGTGAACAAATCAAAACGAAAATTCTCTCGACTGTCAGCGAAACGCGGCGCTAATGTCGCTGCGCTCGCCATGCGTTCGATGACGCATCCGCTCGACACACGAAGGCCCCGCAGCGCCCTTCAGCGCCACGAGGCCGACGAGATAGACTTCGCCTTGCGAAACATCTCTGGGAATACCCAGCTATTGGCGGACATGCGCCGCGCTTGGCCTTCGCGTACCGCTTCCCGCTCACAGATGTAGGATCGATATTGGCGCGTCTTGAATATCACAGTGGAATTCTTCGAGGCTTTCACGGCCTTAGGAAGGCCGGCCCATAGTAC
>JBAUVQ010000374.1:0-1849 GCA_049583305.1 Methylocystis sp. | reverse complement strand
CTTAAAACGTGAGAGGCTGAAAATCTTTCGATTTCTTGCGGATTTGGGGGGAGTCACGGGAGCTTTCGCGGGATAAAAGCGGCTGCGGGCTTTGGATTCTTGCGAGCATTTCCGATGACCGAAAACGACCCCAGGGAACTGTTCGACGATTTGTCGCATCAAGCTGCGCCGGAGCGTAAGAGCACGGCGGCGACGCGGCTTCGCATGGCGGAGCGACGGCAGGTGGCGTTGCGGGCGGTCTGTCTCGACGAACTCGTGCCGCACGACCATCGCGTCCGCATGGTCTGGCGCTTTGTCGAAGGGCTCGACCTGACGGCCCTGCTCGTTGGAATAAAATCGGTGGAAGGGCGGCCCGGCCATCCGCCGGCCGATCCGCGTATTCTGCTGGCGCTGTGGCTTTACGCGACGGTCGAGGGCGTGGCGAGCGCGCGGCAGGTGGCGCGATTGTGCGAGGAGCATGTCGCGTTTCAATGGCTGTGCGGCGAGGTTGGCATGAACGCCAAGACGCTGGCGGATTTTCGCGTGTTGCATGGTGCGGGGCTGGAGCGGCTTCTCATCGACAGTTTTACGGCGTTGACGACGGCGGGCGTGGCGAGCCTTGATCGCATCGCGCAGGACGGCGTTCGCGTGCGGGCGTCGGCGGGAGCGGCCTCGTTTCGCCGTCATTCGACGTTGGAGGAATGTCGCGCGCAAGCGGCGCAAGCGCTGGAGCGCTTGCGTGAGGAAGCGCAAAGCGATCCTGGCGCGGCGAGCCGACGTGAGGCGGCGGCGCGCTTGCGGGCGGCGCAAGATCGCGAGCATCGGGTCGCAAAGGCGCTCGATGTCACGCGCGAACTGCATGAGCGGCAACAGCAGCAGGCGCGGCGTCACGAAGAGCGAGCGTTCCGCGAAAAGCAGAAGCGGGCGGACGCCGGCGAGAAGGACGCATCCGCGCCCGGCAAAGCGAAAGAAAAGCAACAAGAGAAGGAGAAGGAGCCGCGTGCCTCGACCACGGACGCCGAGGCGCGGGTGATGAAGATGGCCGACGGCGGCTTTCGACCGGCCTACAATGTGCAGTTCGCCTCCGATACAAAGAGCGGCGCGGTCGCGGGCGTCTCTGTCGACAACAGTGGCTCCGACATGGGTAAGATGGCGCCGATGAACGCGGCGTTGGAGCAAGATTATGGCGAACGTCCGCGCCAGCATCTGGCCGACGGCGGCTACGTGAAATTCGACGACATTGAGGAACTGGAAAAAGCCGGCGTCGAGGTCTACGCGCCCGTGCCGGCGCCGCGCGACAAGAACCGCGATCGTTACGCCCCACAACAAGACGACGCGCCGGCCGTCGCCGCCTGGCGCAAACGCATGAACGAGGATGCGGCCAAGGACATCTATAAGGAGCGAGCGGCGACCGCCGAATGCACGAACGCGCAGGCGCGCAATCGCGGCCTGCGGCAATTTCTGGTGCGCGGCGTAGACAAGGTCAAATCGATCGCGCTCATGCATGGCTTGACGCACAACATGGTGTGCGGCTGGCGGCTGATGGCGAGTTAAAGCCGCGAACGCACGTAAAAGGCGCGAGCGCGCCAATACGGGCGCAGGCAAACGAGCGCCATGAGTCCTAAAGAGGAGCTTCAGCTTCGCGCGCACCGCTCCGCAACGCTCCTTGGCCGTCCGCTCAACGCGCCAGGCTGTTCCGACAATGCCAATCCCAGCACGATATCCGACTCAGCCGGCAGCCGCTCGCCGTCGTAAAAGCCGACGCGCATATTCATTTTCAGCCTCTGAGCTCTGAGGATCGCGAGGAACTCTCGGCTTTGATCAGCTCTGGCAAGCGCTCGGCGCAACTGCTGACGAAGGCGCGCATCCT
>JBAUVQ010000373.1:0-7188 GCA_049583305.1 Methylocystis sp. | reverse complement strand
GCCGACCGCCTCGGGCCAACCAATCCGACCTTCGACCAAAAACAGTTCAGCGACGAAATGTGGGGCGAGTAGCCGCCTTGGTATCCTCGACTCTGGAACGGCGCTTTGCAATCCAGGCCGAGCTTCCCCGCTCCGTTCGTTAAACAGAACGGTTTCAGCCCCACTTTTTATCGAAAAGCCTCGCGGCGAAGCCGCGCCTATTGAGATTGAGCCCGTAGGCCGCCGATAGGCGGTCTTCGGGCGATGTTTTGGGAATGAGGAACGCGCGAAGCGCGTTCTCCACAGGTGCTTCTGGAAGAAGCATTATCCGTGGACTCCATTTTTTTGCACCCTCCCCCCTCCGAGGAAAAGGCCCGGTCTTTCTGCTTCCGGCCGCGCTCGATCCAGGCCGTCCACTCCCGCGAAACGATCCTCACCACATTGGAGAGGTTCGGCCGTTTGTCGCGCCGGCGCTCCTCAATGGTCACAAGCCCTTCGCGCGCCGCATAGCGCAGCGCGTTGCGCGCCGTCGTCACGCCGACGCCGGCCCGCGCCGCGATTTCGCCCAAAGTGAGACGGCATTGTTTGCGGTCCCGCGCCTCGTCGGCGACGATCCGCAACGCCGCCAATTCACCGGTTGTGAACAGGCAGGCCAAAGCCGGCGGCATGGGACCGGAACAGGCCAACGTGCGGCGCCGCTCGATCGACGCTCGCCGGTTTTGTGAAATCGTCGCCTTGCGCTTTGCCGGGAAATAGCTCGGCCGCCCTTGGGCCTTCGCCGCCGCGCTCACGTTTGGCGCTCGCGCGGCCACGGTATCGACGCCGCGCACATCATGCTTGCGGCGCTCTAGCGTCTCCGCAAGCGTCCCCGCCTGGTCGTCGGTTATTTTGCCTTCCGCCCAATCGCTCCAGATCGTTCGGGCGATCCCGTCGAGCACGGAAAGGGATTTCGTGCCGCTTATCGCAGCCAAATGGGCTGCGGCGGCATGTGCGTGTTTCATCGTCTCTCCGTTCGGGTTGTCCGCTCGGAAAGGGCCGAAATCCGGCGCAAAAAATCTCGTCAGCAGAAACGATGCTTCCGCTTGACTTCAATCTAGATTTTGGGGAAACTCAGGTCACCACAACTTGAGATTTTCCCCGGTTCGCCGGGACACCGGCCCGCCTTCCAAGGCGGGTTTTGTGTTTTCTAGGGTCTGTCCTTTGGTTTTCGACTCAACCGCAAATCAGCGAGTCGAAGCGGAATCCTAGCTGTTTTCGCCGCTGCCGCAACTTGGCGCTGTTCGCCCGGCCATAAACAACGCAATAAACGGCTCGGTGCCGCCATTATACCATAATGCAATTAGACCATTACAATGGCGAACGCTGATGCCATTGTAATGGTATCAGCGTTTGTCGTGGTGCCGCATCTGCTCGACGTAGGAACGCAATACCGCGTTGATTTTCGTCTGATAGCCCCGGCCCTGACTGCGAAAGAAGTCCATAACCTCGCGGTCAACCCGCATGTTGAGAACCGCCTTTGGCTGCGGCAATTCGACTGATGCTTGCGCCCAGTCAACAATCATACCGGCCTCGTCGTTATCCTCGGCAATAAGGCTTTCAACCTCGTCTGCGCTCATTGCTGCGGCACGCGCCCAATCGCTTTGACTCTCGCCGCGCGCCTGCTTGGCGCGCAATTCATCTGCCGTGTGCCTCTCGATATGATCTTTCTTCGCCATCGCGCGCCCTCCTGAACGAAATGATCCGACGGCTTTGATCGCGCCATGTCCACACGAGGGAATAGAACTTCCCATGGATCATGGCGGTTGTCACAAACCGCGCCTCAACGGGATAATTAGAAGGGGCAGTTACGCTCGCCCTTCCGTCAAACATCAAAACCGCGTCCACAAAGTCGAGCTTGTGCTTCGCCAGGTTCGTCTGTCGCTTGGCTTCATCCCATTCGAACATTTAGAGCGTACACATTTTGTATATACATATCAAGGAAGCTAATTTTACCATGATGCCATCATACCATGATAACTGTATCAGCTTATCCTGGTGAGGTCGGCAATCGATTTCAGGCCGCGCGCTCGAAATACGGAGTCCAAGCCTTCCATAATCAGCGCATGCATTTTCACGCGTTCCGAAAACGCCAGTTCACGCAATTGCTCATGAACCGCAGGCGGAAGATAAAGCGTCTGCTGTTTGGTGGACTCCTTAGTCGCGCTGCGACGACGGGCGGGTTCGTCCTGCTCGATAGCAGGGACGACTGGCACACTATGCGAGGCCTCGCGGGTGAGCGGCGTCACAATGCCGGATAAGACAGTTCTACGCGGCTTTGACGACATTTCGCTTTCCCTTCGGCTCAAGCTTGTTTTCGATCCAGCTCCAAAGCTGCTTGATTTCGCTAGCAGCAGCTCCCGCCTCGTTAAATTCGGTTACGCCCATGCCTGCGGCCATAGCGTCTTGATGATCTGCTCGGCTGACGACGGGAGGTTCAGCAATCAGCCCCAAGGCAGCAAGTCCAGCCCGCGTTTCTTCAACTCGATTGGATCGAGGCGGGCATTGCGTCAGAACGAAAGCGAACGGCTTTTCAAGCCGGATTAAGCTTTGCACAGTCGGCAAGCAGCCGCGTAGATCGGTCGCCGTCGGGCGACACGGAATTAGACATAAATTCGCGGATCGCATAGCGGCATTGACCCCTGGGCTATCAATGCCAGGGGTGTCGATTACGACGAGGTCGTAATTTGCTCCCTTCAGGGTCGCAAGGGCCGTTTCAAGGGCCGTGGCGTCGATCCGCTCGCAGTCTGGGCCTTCCTCAGCTTCCCGGCTTTCAATCCAGTCGCTCAAAGTACCTTGGCGATCCAATTCGAGCATGAACACCCGGCGGCCCTGCTGAAAAGCGGCCACGGCTATGGAAGCAGCGGTTGTGCTTTTGCCGCTACCTCCCTTTTGTGTCACGAAAGCAATCACCTGCATGGACACACCCTTGTAATGGTATCATTTCATCAGCGCATAATGGTCTAGTTGCACACCATTAACAATGGGTGAAATGTCGCCTTGTGCGCGTTCTTCACCCGCCGCACGGCTGAAGCCTCGAAATCGTGCTGTGGCTAACATTATAGCTGCGCGCGATGTCGCGCACCGTCTCGCCGGCCTCGCGGCGACGGATCGCCTCGCGCTTCTGGTGGTCCGTCAATTTCGGCTTGCGGCCCATGCTCACGCCCCGCGCCTTGGCCTGTGCGCGGCCCTCGCTCGTGCGGGCGCGGATCAACTCTCGCTCGAACTCGGCGAGGCCGCCTAAAACGGTGAGCATCAATCGGCCGTGCGCCGTCGTGGTGTCGGCCCATGTGTCGCCAAGCGATCGGAAGCCGGCCCCTTTGTCGGCGATCGTCGCCAAGGTGTTCAACAGGTCGCGCGTCGAGCGCGCCAAGCGGTCCAGGCGCGTCACCATCAGCACATCCCCGTCGGCGAGCTTGGCGACGACCTGGCGCAATTGAGCGCGGTCGGTTTTCGCGCCGCTCGCCGTTTCCTTGAAAACCTGTTTGGCGCCGGCCGCCCTGAGCTGGCGCACCTGTGCGTCAACGCTCTGGCCGTCGGTTGAAACTCGCGCATAGCCGTAAATCATGGGGCCATTTTGCACCGGACTTATGCAACAAAAAAGCCCTTTTTGATCAATCCTCTAATTTTGGTGCAAAAATCTTGATTTTTACACAAATGCAAAACAACCCCTTCGCACCGTCTCTCCAGACAGGTTGACTCCATGCGCCAGCATTGCAATCATAGGTTGTTGCTGTGTTGTTTTTTATTTTCCTATTTTCACCAAATAATACAGTGACATACCTGTTTACGGATGCTAACATGAGATACGCTGCTACTTTTGCCGCATTATTACTTGGTTTCGTTGCAACGCATTCCGCGAACGCCCAGACGGCTACCTATACCGTGAAGCTCACAAACCAAGCCCCATTCCCGATATATGGGACCTATGACCCGCCAACCACCACCGGCGGCATGCCCGAAGTATGGTTCCCCATAGGAGCCACCGCCGCCAACGGAGGCCAATCTACGGCGACTCCGCTCACAATCACACCGGCGATGAGCGGCGGCATCTCAATCTTTTATTCGGGCACCACCGATGTAGCGCCAGCCCCTTATTATGAACATGAATATGAATGCAAATTCACGATTACCCCTGGCACCGTCGCAACCAACGCATGCACAGCGCCGACAGTGACACCTGCGCAGACATACGGGTTGTCTGGCACGAAACCGAAATGCACGGCGGCTCAGCCAATTCAGCAAAGTACCTGCAACTACCTCCTGCAAATCACGTTCGGCTACCAATAAATGACATTGGATGATGAGCTCAAAGCTCATCATCCATAAACTACCACGACAAATAAACTCCGACGCCATCAATAGACGTCAAATATCCAGTGCTTGCATTTTTATCTAAATATTCTCCATTATAGCCTCCACCCGACGCCCACCCTACCACCATGCCATTTTTATCAGCCGATTCGGTGTCCTGCGCGACGGCATCCACGTAATTAAGTCCTTGAACATCAGTCGCTTTCTGAATTGTTAAATTACCATTTTTCATTGCTGTGGTAATGCCGTTATATTCCGTCTCCAGATTAGAAATATCGGCCTCATTTTGTGTAACAATTTGCATAATCTGATCTGGCGTCATATTCGCAAGCGCTGAGTGCCCATATTCCACTTGGCTACTCGGCATTCCATCAGCAACCCACTGAGACAGCACCGCATCGTTGCTTTTTTCCGCCGTTATGGTATCCGAAAGATTATTGACGATGTCATTCAGCGATACGGTGTCAAATCCCGTACCGCCTCCAACAGTTGGCGTGATTCCTTCTACGAGCGACCCGCCGCCAAGTAGGATATCGGAGACTTGTTTGGATGATAAATTCTCATTCGCCTGAGCTGCCGCATTCCCCGCTTCAGCATAATTTCCATAGAAGTCATTGCTATTCGAAAGCGAGTTGACGACTGCCGCCATCACGCCTGCTTCCGGACCGCTCGCTGTTGATTGAATTGCCTTCAAAGCCGCGACTGTCGAAGCCGACGAATAGCCGTCGGCGGAATTGGCAGACCCAGAGCTGCCTTGCGCCGTTGAGCTGGCAGTCGACGTTACGGTCGCCGCCGTTCCACTCTTTAGCGTGGAGCTCCCGCCAGAGTTGCCGATGGAGGAACCGGACGTGGAATCGTTCGTCGCGCTGGCGGCCAAAATCAGTTGCAAACCGGTTTGAAGGGATGCGTTCACGGAGAGCATCGCAGAATTCCTTTTCGTGAAATAAGAATATGTCTTCTGCTGGAATGCTCCCACGATCAAATTAATGCCATGTTAATAACAGCAATAAATCCCCAACCATTAAGTAGTCGATCAACACAAAGCAGCTTACGTAGGTAAACTACACTTACGCAGATCGCAGCGCTTCTATCGGGTCGAGCCGGGCGGCGCTGTTGGCGGGATATAAGCCGGCTAAAAGCCCTACAATCAACGCCATGCCAACAGCCAAAGGGGCCGCCGCCACGGACGGCGCGAATTCCCACCCCGAGAACAAGGCATAGCCATAGGCGGCGCCGGCGCCAAACAGAGCGCCAAGGATCGCGCCGGCGAGAGCCAACGCCATCGTCTCGACCAAGAACATGAAGAGGATATTGTTCTGGCTGGCGCCCAGAGCGCGCCTGACGCCGATTTCCTGGCGTCGCTCCAACACGCTCATCAGCATCACATTCATCACGCCGACGCCGCCGACCAGAAGAGAAATTCCCCCTATGGCGATGAGCACCCGCTCATAAATTCTGACCTGATCGTCCACCTGTTCGATGATCTCTTGTGCGGAACGAACAAGGACCGGGCCGCCATTCGGCTTTTTAAAAAAATGCCGGGCAAGCAGGTCTC
This sequence comes from Methylocystis sp., assembly GCA_049583305.1. Classification (GTDB taxonomy): domain Bacteria; phylum Pseudomonadota; class Alphaproteobacteria; order Rhizobiales; family Beijerinckiaceae; genus Methylocystis. The sequence goes on along the minus strand of JBAUVQ010000373.1, from coordinate 1,304 downwards.
GACACCGGGCGTCGTCAATATCCAGGCGCCGCCGCGCCGCGATGTTGATGCTGAGTCCTTGTCCAACGATACGATCGGCCAATCCGAATGCTATGATAATCGCGCGGTTGAAATCGACGCCAGAAACCGGAAGTGATGGCTGTGGGCCTAGCAGCCCGACGACGGTCAAATAATTGTCGCCAGCGAAGAGGTCTTCGCCGATCGAGGGTGGACGCCCAAGAATTCGAGTAAAATCTTGGGCCACCCCGGCGCCAAGGACAACGAATTTGGCGTGACCATCAAGGTCCATGACGGTTCGACCTATGGTCGGCGCCGCGTGCAAAAGATGAAAAAGTCGCTGATCGGCGACGATCACGTTGGCGTCCAACGTCTCTCGGCCGATACGTAGAGTCGTGCCGCCTTGGAGGAAGGGCGCGGCTTCCTTGATGCAAAGATCAAGCGTAACGATTTGATCGGCGTCGTCAGCCGTCAACATGGTCCGGCCATGATTATCCGAGGCTGGAGTTACCGCCAGCAAGTCGGGGCCTAGAGCTTGAAACACCTTCAACGCCTCGGAGCGCGCGGTCGAACCGATGTGGACCATGGCAATCACCGACGCGACACCAATCATAATCCCGAGCAGCGCCAAGCCTGCACGCAGTCGGAGCGAGAAGAGATTCCGAAAAGCTTCAATAAATACGGCATCGAGCGGCATGGAATGTATTCTTCAATCGGTTCACATTAAAGGATTTTGCCGTCACGCATCGCGATCTGGCGATCACACCGCGCGGCGATTCCCATGTCATGGGTCACGATCACTGTCGTGACATTCAACTCTCGATTCAGCTCCGAGAAAAGCGACAGCATTTCGTCCGCCGTTTGGGAGTCCAAATTTCCGGTCGGCTCATCAGCCAGCAAAATCGCCGGGCGCCCCACTATGGCCCTTGCGATGGCGACACGCTGCCGTTGTCCCCCCGACAATTCATCCGGACGATGCTGAATACGATTGGAAAGCCCGACCCGTTCGAGCGCCGCCATCGCCTGAAATTGGCTGTCGGCGCGCGAAACACCCCGATAAAGAAGCGGAAGAGCAACATTCTCGACGATCGACAACCGAGGCAATAGGTGAAACGACTGAAACACAAAACCAATTGTGAAATTGCGCAGGCGAGCCGCCGCGCCATCTTCCAAATTTGACGTATCGGCGCCGCCAATTTCGATGTGTCCGGCGTCTGGCTGATCCAGTAGACCCGCGAGATTCATCACCGTCGATTTCCCCGACCCGGACGGACCCGTCAAAGCGCAAAATTCACCAAGCTCAATTG
>JBAUVQ010000372.1:0-2012 GCA_049583305.1 Methylocystis sp. | reverse complement strand
GTTCAAAGCCGCAGCAGCAGAAGGGGCGGCTGTGGAACTGAAATTGCGTCTGCTCGCGGGAAAAATTCCAGCTCTGCAGAAGTATGCCCATCAAAAAAAGTTAGAGGATATTGAGGCCGATTTGATAAAGCACTTTGATGGCTCTCTATCCGTTGAAGAAAAGCAAACCCTACGCTTCTGCCGCCAACTGCGCAATAAGGTGCTTCACCCCGACGTCCGCGATGAATTAGTCTCGCGACTCGGAAAAGCCCGCTTTTTGAATAAGATGAGGCACATTGGATTGCGGGAATCTTTCACCCGGTGGGTGCGATGGCGACATTGCAGACGGTTTTGCCGTTCAAGCTGGCGGCGACGGACGAATTAATGACCGCGCATGGCGGGTTGGCGCTCGTTGGCGAGTATTTGCGGGCGATGGGCGTGGCCGGCTTGATCGACCATGAACTGCCTTCTCCCGGCAGTGCTGCGGGATACGCGCCCTTTGCTCATGTCCTCCCGCTGATTCTCATGCTCGCTGGCGGTGGACGGACGCTGGAGGATTTGCGCGTTGTGCGAAACGACAAAGGGCTGCGCTGTCTGCTTCAACTCGACGACATGCCGAGCAGCGACACCACGGGCGATTGGCTGCGGCGCATGGGCGCGCAAGACTCTGGCGCGCAGGCATTAGGCGCCAATGCGAGCGAGAGCAATGGTTCGGCGGGATTGGAACGCGTGAACCGCGGCGTCTTTCGTCGCTTGCTGCGGCAGGACGACCACACATGCTACACGCTCGACATAGATGCGACGCAGATCGTGGCGGAAAAGCGCGAGGCGCAGTACACTTATAAAGGCGAGAAGGGCTACATGCCGATGGTCGGGCATATCGCCGAACTCGGCCTTCTCGCCGGCCATGAGTTTCGCGAAGGCAATACAGCTCCGGCGGCGCGCAATCTCGAATTCATGCAAGCCTGCGAACGCAATATGCCCAAGGGCAAGAAGATCGCGGCGGTGCGCGCCGACAGCGCGGCTTATCAGGCGAAGATTTTCAATTGGTGCGAGGAGACTGGCAAGGTCTTCGCGATTGGCGCTGATCAGGACGCGGCGGTGAAGGCGGCGATCACCGCGATTCCCGAAGCCGATTGGAAAACGTTCCGCGACGGAGAAATCGCCGCGACGGTTCATTGCATGAACAAGACCAACAAGGCGTTCCGCTTGATCGTCATGCGCCGCCCTCGTGATCAGGATTTATTCGAGGAGAGATCGCCCTGGCGCTATCACGCCATCGCCAGCAATCGCGAAAACGAAGACGCGGCGACGACGATTGAATGGTATTCGAAACGCGGCGACGCCAGCGAGAACCGCATCAAGGAACTGAAGATCGGCTTTGGCATGGACTACATGCCGTGCGGGACGTTCAAAGCCAATGCGGTGTTCTTTTCCATAGGCGTGCTGACCTACAATCTGTATCTGGGTTTTCGCTCCGCCGCGCTGGGGAGCGGATGGGAGCGCGCGCAAGTGCAGACCGTGCGTTGGCGGCTGTTTCAGACGGCGGGAAAGATCGTTCGCCATGGCCGACAGGTGTATTTGAAGATCAGCGCGGCCATGCTGGACACGTTCAGCGCGATCCGCGAGCGTTGCGCGCTCGTCATGCAGGAAGGAGCCGTTCCAGAAACGTCGTGATCGTTTGGCGCGTCCATGTCGCGATCTGTCATGTCAGAGAAGCCGCTGAAGGGGAAGTCGCGCATAAAACGCCCCGCCAATGCCAAGGACGATGGAAAAAATCGCTATCGCGCGGCCCGCCAACGCGCCGGCAACGAGCCGGCGCCCACCGCGCGACACAAAACGGGGCTGAAAACCGCTATCAACCCCGCACGACCGCGTCCTCAAAAAGGCCATCGCGGATTTTGGGTTGAACACGCGGTTTGACAGCCAGTTGTCGCGGATGAACTGCCAGACGTTCTCGGTCGGGTTAAGTTCCGGGCATTTGGGCGGCAAGGGCCTGATGGTGATGTTGGCCGGCACGGCGAGCTTGTCGG
>JBAUVQ010000371.1:0-3088 GCA_049583305.1 Methylocystis sp. | reverse complement strand
GCCCTCGGCGCTGGCGATCCGCAGCACGAAGCGCGCTCCGGCGCGGCGCGGGTCCACTTCCTCGACGAAGCCGGTCAGGACGCCAATGCCGAGGCGCGGGAGGATGGGCGCGTCGACCCGCGCCGCGCGCCAGCATGCGGAGAAAAAGCCTCCCGAAACGCAGGCGAGCAAAACCAGGGGCACGAAAAATCGGGTGGTTTCCCGCGCGCGCCAGGCGCCGAGGGAAAAACCCGCGAACAGCGCGAGCGCGAAGGGAAGCGACGGCTCGTGATCGGCGGAAAAATACAGCAGCGCCCCGGCGCCGCCCGCGACCGGCGTCCATAGAAATGGCCGCCGCAGCGCGATCTCCCGCTCGACCGCCGCCACGACCAACGCGCGAAACCGAATCGCCAGCGCCCCGAAAAAGGGCGCGCGCCCCGGGCTGGAGTCGCCGACGGCAATGGTCTCGGATCGCGCGATATCTTGCAAAATACATGGACCTCGAATTACATGGACCTCGAATTGCCTGGACCTCGAAATGCATGGACCTCGAAACGGATGCGGCGGAAAGCAGCTTATCCCGCGCGACAGAGTCTGTCACCGCGGGGCGTTTTTCGGAAGTGGGCGAATTGAAGTTCTGTAAACGGCGCGAAGCGGCGTTGCCGGCGCCCCTGGCTTAGCCGCAAATCGGCGGTCGGTTCAGCGGCGGAGTCTTGCACAGAAAATACGACTATTTATCAATTGGTTGAGTTTGGAGTGAAATTTTTGCATAGATGTTGCGCCCGGAACTCGGGTCGCATGCGTAGAGCACGGAAAATTCGTCGATCATCACGTAAAGTGGCGCGGCGATGGGCGGGCGAGGTCTTCAAATGAGCGAGACGCACGCGAACTCTCCGAAGACTATGAAAGCGCCGACCGCGCTTGTGTCGCCGACCGCCGAACGTCTCGCCGGGATCGACCGGCTGCGCGGGCTCGTCATCGTCCTCATGGCGCTTGATCATGTGCGCGACTTTTTCGAAGTCGACGCTCTTCGCTTCAGTCCAACCGACCTTAACCATACCTATTCGGCGCTATTTTTCACTCGCTTCATCACGCATTTCTGCGCGCCCACCTTTGTGCTGTTAGCCGGAGTTTCCGCATTTCTGCATGGCGTCCAGCTCCAAAACCGCGCGGCGCAGACGCGTTTTCTCCTGACGCGCGGGCTATGGCTCATCGCGCTGGACGTGTTTGTCATCAGCCCGGTCTGGCCCGCTCAATTCGGCATAATCGAGCTTGGGACGCTTTGGGCGATCGGCTGCGGGATGATCGCTCTCGCCGGCCTGCATTGGCTCTCCTCCACGCGCGTGGCGCTGGCGGTCGGGGGCGTCATCGTCGTGGCCCATAATCTACTCGATTCCGTTCACGCCAGCGCTTTTGGCGCCTATGGGCCGTTTTGGAGCCTGTTGCATGAGCAAGGGCCGCTGCCCCTGGGTCTCGAAGGCAAGGTGCACTACCCGGCGCTGCCATGGATCGGCGTTATCGCGGTCGGCTATGGCCTCGGCCCGCTGTTCGTTTTGCCGGCGGAGCGGCGCGCGCGACTGCTCCAAAGCGCCGGAGCAGCGGCGATAGCGCTGTTTTTGCTGCTGCGCGGTCTCAATCTTTATGGCGATCCCGCGCCGTGGAGCGGGCAAGAGACCAAGACCCTCACGGTGTTGTCCTTTCTCAATGTGACGAAATATCCGCCGTCCTTGCTTTATGTCCTCGTCACCCTAGGGCCGGTCCTGATGTTGCTGCCGGCGATGGAACGGCTCGACGGCGCGGTGAGCCGCGTGCTCACGGTGTTTGGCCGGACGCCGCTGTTTTTCTATGTGGCGCATCTCTACGCGATGGTCGTGGTCTATGCGGCGCTGATGCTGGCGAGCGGCTCGCCGCCGGAAAATCTTCGCGTCGGACTCGCGGCCGCCTATGTTGCGTGGGCCGCTCTTGTCGCCGCGCTTTTCCCGGTTTGCCGCTGGTTCGCGGGCGTCAAGCGGCGACGACCCTACTGGTGGGTGGGCTACCTCTGAGGGTCAACTCACCAACCCACTTTTTACCGCGAACACTTCCCCATTGGCTCCGTATTAAACAGGCGCTCCAGCTTCTCCTCGGGCAAAACCCGAAGATCGAGTCGCTCGAACCCCAACGGGTCTGCCCCGCGCCGGATTCGAACTTGAGCGCGAGTAGCGCGCCGCGCTCGGCCTTGCGCGACGGGCCGCCGGCCGAGAAATCGGCCTCCGCGCGATCCGCGCCGCGGACGCCGGACATGAATGGGCACGCCACCATAAACGCGGCCTCGGAACGACGCTTTGCGCGTCTTGCCACGCAAATAAAACTGGTGCAGCTTAGTGGTTGATCCAATGACGTTTTGACAAATGACCCGATGACGCCGTCGCGTGGGGAGGCCGAATGTTCGAGGATGCGTCACATATTCCTTGGGTCGCCGCCGCGCTTTCCTGGCTTAGGGGTGAGTCCGCGAGCGCCCATGCTCAACTCGCCTTCCAGGCGTTCAAATGGCTCGAAGTTCTGATGTCGATCGGAGCGGCTTACGCCGCGCGCATGATCCCGCTGAGGTTCATGGCGATGTTCGGCAATATGTGCGGGCTGGCGCAGGGCCTTGGAACTGGTAGCCTTTCCACCATCGTCGAGCATGCCGTCAACTTGCCGCTGAACGCCGTGCGCGTGCGCGAGATGCGCAAGCTGATCGCCACCGTTCGGGAAGCCAGCGCCACCGACCTCAATGTCGAATGGCTGAAGCCTTTCGCCCATCCGCGCTCGCTGAAGGCGGGCGCGACCGTGTTCCGCAAGGGCGACGAGGCCGACGCGGCGTTCATTCTGGTCGAGGGTTCGGTCGAGTTGACCGAGATCGACGTCGTGCTGCATCCCGGCGATTTGTTTGGCGAAATGGCGCTGTTCACGGCCGACGGGCGGCGCATGGCGACGGCGGTCTGCAAGACCAATACGCGGCTGCTGTTCATCACCTACGAGGAGTTCGAACAGCATTATTTTCAGAACCCGGAATTTGGTCTTTACCTCGTGCGGCTGATCGTGCGGCGTTTCGACATGAATTACCGCGAGGCGCTCGGCGTGGCGG
>JBAUVQ010000370.1:0-16635 GCA_049583305.1 Methylocystis sp. | reverse complement strand
GGGTTGGTTCTATTTCATCACGCGGCCGATGTTCCGCGCGATCGAATTCCTCTCCAGAATCCTTGGCAATTTCGGTCTCGGCGTGCTGGCGGTGACGGTGCTGGTCAAGCTCGCGTTCCTGCCCATCGCCAACCGCAGCTATCAGTCGATCGCCAAAATGCGGTCGATCCAGCCCAAGATCAAGGCGCTCAAGGAGCAATACGCGGACGACAAGCACAAGTTCAACATGGAGCAAATGGAGCTGTACAAGCGCGAGAAGATCAGCCCGCTCGGCGGCTGCCTTCCGATGCTGCTTCAAATCCCGGTGTTCTTCTCGCTCTATAAGGTTCTGGTCGTCACCATCGAAATGCGGCAGGCGCCGTTCTATGGCTGGATCAAGGATCTTTCGGCGCCCGATCCGACCAACGTCTTCAATCTGTTCGGCCTGATCCCCTTCGACCCGAGCCATGTCGCGTTCTTTGGCCCCTACCTCGCGCTCGGCGTCTGGCCGCTGCTGATGGGCGTCACGATGTGGCTGCAGATGAAGATGAATCCGGAGCCGACGGACGAGATCCAGAAGACGATGTTCAGCTGGATGCCCGTGATGTTCACCTTCACCATGGGCGGCTTCGCCTCGGGTTTGGTGATCTACTGGACCTGGAACAACTCGCTGTCGATTCTCCAGCAATGGGTGATCATGACGCGCGCGGGCGTCAAGTTCGAGCTGTGGGACAATCTGCGCAAGACTTTCGGCAGGGCGTGAGGTGGGGGCCGTCGCGGCGCCTCATCCGACCCTTGCCACGCAAGAGCCGCCTTCTCCCACAAGTGGGAGAAGGGATGCGCGTCGTTTTATTCCGCGTAAAAAATTACCGCGCTCCTTCTCCCGTTTACGGGAGAAGGTGGCCTCGCGAAGCGAGGTCGGATGAGGGGCGCCGCGACCACCTCCAACAAGGCCCCCGATGACCGAGGAAACCGCCCCCGATTTCACCGAAGACGGCCGCCTGCTGTTCGCCGGGCCGTGCGAATTTATTTTTGGAGCCGCGAAGCCCGGCGATCTGCCGACGCTCGGGCCGCCGGAGATCGCTTTCGCGGGCCGCTCCAACGTCGGCAAATCCTCCCTGCTCAATGCTCTCACCAATCGCAAGACGCTGGCGCGCGTCTCGAACACGCCGGGGCGCACGCAGCAACTGAACTTCTTCGCGCTCGGCGGCGATACGCCCGAACAGGCGCGACTGCGCCTCGTCGACATGCCCGGCTACGGCTACGCTGCGGTCGGTCGGACCAAGGTCGCCGAATGGTCGTCGCTGATCCGCGACTATTTGCGCGGGCGCGGGCCTCTCGCGCGCGTCTTCGTGCTGATCGACGGGCGGCGCGGCGTCAAGGAGCTGGACGAGGAGATGTTCAGCCTCCTCGACCGCAGCGCCGTGTCCTATCAGATCATTCTGACCAAGCACGACGAACTGAAAGTCTCCGAACGCGCGCAGGTCGTGGAGGCGACGCAAGCGGCGCTGGCCAAGCGCCCGGCCGCCTATCCGCGCATTGTCTTCACATCGTCGCATACGGGTGAAGGCATAGCCGAACTGCGCGCCGCCATAGCCCAACTGCTCCACGAACGAAACGCTTGAAATTCCGTCGCGTCCGGGCTAACCGCGGCGCGAGCCCCAAAGCTTCGGAACCGCGACCATGACCGACCACGACCAGAACGACGCCCTGCAGCAGGCCAAGATCCTGATGCAGGCGCTGCCGCACATGCTGCGCTACGACGAAGCCATCGTCGTCGTGAAATACGGCGGCCATGCGATGGGCGACGACTCCGTGGCGCGCGATTTCGCGCGCGACATGGTGCTGCTGGAGCAGTCCGGCGTGAATCCCGTCGTCGTGCACGGCGGCGGTCCGCAGATCGGCGCCATGCTGAAAAAGCTCGGCATCGCCTCGCAGTTCTCCGACGGGCTGCGCGTGACCGACCGGGCCACGATGGACATCGTGGAGATGGTGCTCGCCGGCTCGATCAACAAGCAGATCGTCGGCTTCATCAACGCGGAAGGCGGCCGCGCCATCGGCCTGTGCGGCAAGGACGGCCGCATGGTCACCGCGGCCAAGATCGCGCGACCCGCCAACGGCGCCGGCGACACGATCGATCTTGGCTTCGTCGGCGAGCCGACCAAGGTCGACACGACCGTGCTCGATCAGGTGCTGGGGCGCGAGTTGATCCCGGTGCTCGCCCCGGTCGCCCAGGGACCGGGCGGCGACACCTATAACATCAACGCCGACACGTTCGCCGGCGCCATCGCCGGCGCGCTCGGCGCGAAGCGACTGCTGTTTCTCACCGACGTGCCCGGCGTGCTCGACAAGGACAAGAAGATCATCGAGGAGCTCAGGGTCGCCGACATTCCCGGCCTCATCGCCGACGGCACGATCACCGGCGGCATGATCCCCAAGGTCGAGACCTGCATGTACGCCATCGAACGCGGCGTCGAGGGCGTCGTCATTCTCGACGGCAAGCTGCCCCACGCGGTGCTGATCGAACTCTTGACCGATCACGGCGCCGGAACGCTGATCACGCGATGACGCGCGACGGCGCGAAGCCGACCCCTCGCCCGCTCGACGCCGAACACGCGTCGGACGGCGAGGCCCGGCGCGTCGCCGCGTCCTTCGCTTCGATCGACACGTTCGTGTTCGATCTCGACAACACGCTCTATCCGGCGTCGAGCGCGCTGTGGCCCGAGATCGACGACCGCATCACGCTGTTCATGATCCGCCTGTTCGGGCTCGACAGCATCTCGCTGCGCGCGTTGCAAAAGCATTATTATCTGCGCTACGGCACGACGCTGCGCGGGCTGATGACCGAACATGGCGTCGACGCGGAAGTCTATCTGAACTACGTGCACGACATCGACCGATCGTCGCTGGCGCCGGACCACACGCTCGCGGCCGCCATCGCCGCGCTGCCCGGGCGCAAGCTGATCCTCACCAACGGTTCGCGCGACCACGCGCTAAAAACCGCGCGGCGACTCGGGATCGATCATCTGTTCGAGGACGTGTTCGACATTATCGCCGCCGATTTCATCGCCAAGCCGGAAGAAGGCGCCTATGAGCGGTTTTTCGACAAGCACGCGGTCGAGCCGCGCCGCGCCGCGCTGTTCGAGGACATCGCCCGCAATCTGATCGTGCCGCATCGCCGGGGCATGACCACCGTTCTGGTGACGCCGCCAAAGGGCGAAACACACGAGCGCGAGGCCTGGGAGATTTCCCACGGCGCCGAGCCGCATGTGGATTTTGTCGCCGATGATCTCGCGGGTTTTCTCGAGTCGATCATCGCCCGTTGAAACGCTTCCCCCGCGCGGATCCGGAGATCGGTCGGGTCAGCCCGCGTCCACGCGGTCGCGCAGGACCGGGGAAGCTTTGAACGACACCACGAGCCGCGCGGAGACTTTCGCGTCCTCGCCGGTCTTGGGGTTGCGGCCGACGCGCTCCTTCTTCTCGCGAACGCTGAAGGTGCCGAACGACGAAAGCTTGACGTCTTCTTTCGTCACCACGCAGTCGAAAATCTCGCCCAGCACCATTTCCACCATGTCGGCGGCTTGCGTGCGCGGCATTCCGACCGCGCCCTGGACCGCCCGGGCGAGGTCCGCCCTTGTGACGGTCTGCGAGTCGGCCTCCAAGGCGTCGAACATTTCATCGCTCCCGACAATGTCTCTTGGCGTTTTCAAGACACAAGCTTGACGCCTACTACATATCGGAATGTTCCAGAAAAGAACATGAAAATCAAGTCTAGTTTGTAACATTCCGGTAATGTTCAAGAACAACGGCGCTAGCGAAAAAAGATGTTTAATCGCACATACTTACCAACGCAACAGCGCCGCGCCCCAGGTGAACCCGCCGCCGACGGCCTCGAGCATCACGAGGTCGCCTTGCTTGATGCGGCCATCGGTCGCGCCGGCGGTCAGCGCCAGGGGAATGGACGCGGCCGAAGTATTGCCATGTCCTTGGACGGTGACGATCACTTTATCCGACGCTATTCCGAGCTTAGCGGCGGACATGTCGATGATGCGCCGGTTGGCCTGATGCGGAACGAACCAGTCGAGATCCCCGGCGGTCAAACCCGTCGCGGCGAAGGCGTCCTTCACGACATCGGTGACCATGCCGACGGCGAAGCGAAACACTTCCTTGCCCTCCATGCGCAAATGGCCGACCGTTTGCGTCGCCGAGGGGCCGCCGTCGACATGCAGCTTTGAGCGATGCCGCCCGTCCGACCGCAGATGCGTCGTCAACACGCCGCGATCGGAGTTGTCGCCGACGCCCGGCGTCGCCTCCAGCACGACCGCGCCGGCGCCGTCGCCGAACAGCACGCAGGTCGAGCGGTCGGTCCAGTCGATGATGCGCGAAAACGTCTCGGCGCCGATCACCAGCGCGCGCTTGTGCGAACCGCTGCGCAAGAATTTGTCCGCCGTGGTCAGCGCGAAGATGAAGCCCGAGCACACCGCCTGCAAATCGAAGGCGACGCCGCGGGTCATGCCGAGCCTGCACTGGATTTGCGTGGCGGTGGAGGGAAAGGTGTAATCCGGCGTCGACGTGCCGACGATGATAAGGTCGATGTCGTCGGGTGTGAGCCCGGCGTTGGCCAGGGCCGCGCGCGCCGCCTTTTCACCCAGCATCGAAGTGGTCTCGCCGGCCGCGGCGATGTGCCGCTCCCTTATGCCGGTGCGTTGCACGATCCATTCGTCGCTGGTGTCGACCAGCTTGGAGAGCTCTTCGTTGGTGAGCACGCGCTCGGGCAAATAGCTTCCAACGCCCCGCACAACGGAACGAATTACCCTGCGATCATCAGTCACGGATCATGTCCCCGAGGGGGTTGAGGAAAGGGCCGAGGCGGCGTCGGCGTCCTTGCCGGAGGCGACGGCCGGGGCCGCGCTGGTTTGCCCATGCGCGAAATCGGCGCCGGCGCGGATTTTGGCGAGCAGTTCGTGGCGCACCATCTCGTAGCCGATTTCGACCGCGCGGGCGAAGCCGATCGCGTCCATGCCGCCATGGCTCTTGATGACCACGCCGTTGAGGCCGAGAAACACGCTGCCGTTGATGTTGCGGGTGTCGGTTTTTTCCTTGAACTCCATGAAGGCGGAGCGGGCCAGCAGCGCGCCGAGCTTGGTCAGCAACGAGCGGCCCATGGCCGCGCGCAGCATGGTCGTGACCTGCCTCGCCGTGCCCTCGGCGGTCTTGAGCGCGATATTGCCGGTAAAGCCCTCGGTCACCACGACGTCGGCGGCGCCGCGGCCGATGCCGTCGCCCTCGACGAAGCCGATATAGTCGAGATCGGGCAGAGCGGCGTCGCGCAGCAATTTGGAGGCGGCCTTGACCTCCTCCACGCCCTTGATTTCCTCGGTCCCGACGTTGAGCAAGCCGACGGTCGGGCGCTCGATCCGCAGGATGACGCGGGCCATGGCCGCGCCCATCACCGCGAGATCGACCAGATGTTTCGCGTTGGCCCCGACCGAGGCGCCGAGGTCGAGCACGATGGAGTTTCCGCGCAGGGTCGGCCACTGGGCCGCCAGAGCTGGGCGATCGATGCCGGGCAGCGTGCGCAGGCAGATGGTCGCCATGGCCATCAGCGCGCCGGTGTTGCCGGCGGAAACGGCGACATCGGCCTCGCCCTTCTTGACCGCATCTATGGCCATCCACATCGACGAAACGCGCCGGCCCTGGCGCAGCGCGACGCTCGGCTTTTCGTCCATGCGGATAGACACCGGGGCGTGCCGAACCTCCGAGCGCGCGGCGAGCGCCGGCAAGGCCGCCAGCTCGGCGGAGATCAAGCTTTCGTCCCCGAACAGCAGGAAGCGGGTGTCGGGGTTGCGCCGCTGCGCCACGGCCGCGCCGGCGATGGTCGCGGCGGGACCGAAATCACCGCCCATCGCGTCGAGCGCGATCCGAACCGGAGGAGCCATCGTCGTTTCAAACTCCCGAATGCCGCCGCGTCAGCGCCGTGAGCTTCCTCCCGCCCGGCCGCGTCGGGGCCTGGGGGCGAACGCGGTCGCGATATCGAGGCGAGACTTTAGCGGCGCCGCAACCATGCGGCGTTGGCGCCCCTAGCCTTGGCGTCGTCTTTGTTGCGCGTGACTTGCCATTTGCCAGTGCTCAGCGCAAGAGCCTTTGTCGCGGGGAGCTGAACCGATCGCTAAGAATCGTCGGCTCCGGGCCCGCCCTTGCCGGTGAAACGCAGCGCCGCGAATGGGCTGGCCTCGGCGTCGTCGGCCGAAGCCGGCTCGACGAATTCGGCCCCCGGACCGCGCGGATAGGGATCGAGGCCGAGCGTCAGAAATTCGCCGACGACGGCGCCGAGATCGATCGCGCCCCCGATCAGCGGGTCCGGAGCGTCGGCGTCGATGTCGACGATTTGCGCTGGCGCCGGCTCCTCCTCTTGCTCTTTCCAGCGCTCGCTTTTCTTGGTGGCGCGGCGCGGCGCGGCGCTTTTACCCAATCTGGGCGGCGCCGCGAAGCGGACATGCACGGGCTCGTCAACTTCCGCGTCGAAGTCTTCCAGCGTCGCCACGCAGGTTTGGCGAACCTTGGCCCGCAGATGGCCGGTAACCTCCAGGCCCTCGGCCCCGCGGCGCGCCACATGCAGACGGGCCTCGAGCGCGGTCAGCGCGCGCAGATCGTTTTCTTGCGCCAGCGCGGCGCATTCCTCGGCGCTCGGCTGGAGAACGACATCCAATCCCTCCGCGGGGACGGCGGCGACTTGCAACGGTCGCGAAAAGGGAAGCGGCGCCGCCTCTTTGTTATCGTCCTTGATCATGGCGCTATTTTCTCTTTCCCGTGCGATGTGGAGCGGTAAGTTTTCCGCCCCCGCCTCGCCACAAATTAATGGCATTCGCGTCGCGGCGCCAGTGACGGCGCCCCAACCAATGGCGTCGCTCGCGCAGGCGTTCGCCGGGCGGACGATGAGCGGCTTGCTTTCGCTAACCACGAAGGTTACGCATCGCGTTAAAGGCGTTTTCTCGGCGGCGTTCACGACAGCGGGACCGCGCCTCGATTTGAAACAGCGGAGACTAAAATGACGGCGTTCGTCACGGGTGTTGTCCCCCGGCGCAAGGCTATCGCGGATATCGGCGCCCGGCTCGCCGTCGCGGCGCTGCTCTCGACGGGACTTTCGGGATGTCTTGGCTACGACGGCGTTATCAATCGCGGTTCCGTATTCGACCAGCGCAGGGTCGAACAGGTCAAGCCGGGCACGCCCGCGCCACAGGTTCTGCAAACTCTCGGCACGCCCTCGACGACCTCGACCGTCGGCGGAGACGCCTGGTATTACGTCAGCCAGCGCACCGAGCGCCAGCTTGCCTTCATGCAGGAGAAGGTCACCGATCAGCATGTCCTGGCCGTCTATTTCGACAAGGAGAAAAAGGTCCAGCGCATCGCCGACTATGGTCTCGAGGACGGCAAGCCGATTGACTTCAACACCCGGGCGACGCCGACCGCCGGCTCCGAGACCAATCTCGTGCGCAGCATGTTGAACGCGGCTTCGAATATTTCGAGCCTCTCGCCGTTTTAACGCCGCGGCCATCTCCGTCCGATGGCGGTTTTGTGACACGGCTAGGGCGCGGCCGTCGCGGGCGCGCTCGGGGCTGGAGCGTTTTCTAGACTATCCCGACGATATGCGCGCCAGCGAATATGTCCGAGGCGGGGCGCCGGCGGTCGATTTTTGGCCGCTTCCTTTCGCTAGATTGTCTTTGCATCCATTTGGTTGGGAAACAGAGGCTCTCCTGCATGAGTTTATTGGACGCCGATTATTCGGGAACTTGCGCGACAGACTTCGGGGCGCCGAGCGCCCTGCGCTTTTCCTTGAAACTACCTCGCGCCAAACTACCTCACGTCTTGGGCTCGTCCTTCAAACTCATGTCTTGGCGACGGATGGGGGAAGCGGCGCCGCAGGTCCGGGCCCTCGCGGTCGCGGGCCTTTTGGCGGGCGCCTTCGTCGCCGCCGCGACGAGCGAGCGCGCCGAAGTCGTCAAACCAACCCCGACGCCGCTCCGCTTCGCCCGCGCGCCCTCGTCCCTTTCGCCGATATTGACCCTCGCGCAAGGCGACGACTCCCCGCTCGACTCCGACTTTTCGCTCGAACAGGCGGCGCGCACCTGGGCGCGGCGACGCGCGCCGGGAGATCAGGGGGATCGCCCCGGCACGATGCGCTTTGGCTCGATGCGGGTGCAGCGCTCCATCGTCGAGCGCGTCGTGAAGGCCGCCAAAACCACCGGCTCGGACCCCGCCCTGCTGATGAGCATCGCCGACAAGGAATCGAGTTTCGCTTCGAGCGCCAAGGCCAGCACTTCCTCGGCCAGCGGATTGTTCCAATTCGTCGAGTCGACCTGGTTCAAGGCGCTGAAATCCTTCGGCTGGCGCTACGGACGCGAAGAGGAGGCCAAGGCGATCCAGGGCGACGAAGATCATCAGACGATCGAACCGCGAAAGCGCGCCGAAATCTTGGAACTGCGCAACGACCCTTATCTTTCGGCGGCCCTGGCGGCCGAAATGCTGAAGCGCGACGGCGCGAAAATCGCCGAACACCTTGGCCGCTCGCTCACCGCGGGCGAGACCTATCTCATCCATTTTCTCGGTCCCGAGGACGCCGAGCGCTTCATGCAGAAGATGGACGCCGAGCCGGACGCTTCCGCCGCGCAATTGCTGCCGCGGCCCGCGAAGGCGAACAAGCCGATTTTCTATGAACGCCAGGGCAGCAAGCTGAAGGATCGCTCCGTCAGCCAGGTGCACGACGCGTTCGAAAATATGATGGGCAGCCGCGTGAGCCGCTATCAGGATGTCGAAACCAAGCTGCCCAAGGAAGCCGCCGCCTACGCGGAGCCGTGATAGGCGGCCGGCGGGAAAGCCTCCAGTCGCGTCGGACTCTATTTGCGCAGCAGCAGCGATCCCGAGGCCATCTCGACCTTCGACAGGCGTGACAGGAAGGTCATGCCGAGCAGGCTGATGTTCATGACGCCCTTCTCGGCCACGATCGCGTCCACGTCGTAGAATTGCATCGACCCGAGCTGGACTTCGCGCAGCTTCACCGGCGCGGCGTGAGCGACGCCATTGGCCGTATTGATCTGAACCGTGAAATCCGACTCCATCGGGAAAATGCCGAGGGCCGCGGCATCCTCGTTCCGGAGCGCGACCATGGTCGCACCCGTGTCGACGACCATATTCAGAGCCTGTCCGTTGACTAACACGTCGGTCAAGTAATGACCCTGCGCGTTGGCGGGAATGCGATATTCGTCCAGCGCCGAAACCGGAGCGTTGACCGGCTCCGGCATCGCCGCCGCCGCGACCGCGACCGGCGCGGAAGTCGCGACCGCCGCGGCGGGCTCGTTCACGCCGCTGGAGCGCTTCACCGCGATCTGCGCGATAATCAGCATCGTAAGAAGAGCAAATCCCGCGAACTTCAGTGTCTGGCTTAACATGACGGTCCGATCCGAACGCGAGGCTCTCGTTCGCCGCCGCCGCTCGCCTTCGAGCGGGGCGAATTGAATGCAATTGATGCGAAATTAGGCTCGCAATCGTTGCTATCTCCTTAAGGCAATTAACGAAAACAGTCCGGGACGCTGGTTTTCGCCTGGCTCGCTCCCCCGAACAGCTGTTCGAAAAGGTTCTTCTCGTCGCCCGCGCGACCGAGATCTGGTGGCGCCGGCCGCGTCATGGTCTGGCGAGCTTGCATCGCGCCAAGCCGCGTGGTTAAATATCAAAGTGTAGCGTATTTGCTGGTGCCGCGCGAGGCCACCGTTGGCATTCAGATCAGGGTGGAGCATTTTATAGCCTATACCCCCAACATATCAACGCTTGATTTGGGCGTGGATGAGTATTTTAGCCAAATAAATTCTAACAAATTGATGTTCAATACTACGCCGCCCTTCAGCGATAGCTCAAATGCCAAGGAGGCCGCCGACGAAGGGCGAGTGACCTCGCGAAGCAACCAACGACGCGAGGCTCGAAGACGATACCGCGCCAAAACGCTTTCCCGACCCAACGAACGGAAGGACGCTTGCAATGTGGTGGACGTTTTTTAATTTCGACAGCCCCTCCCTGGAAGCCGGCGAAAGTGATTTTCATCCGTTGGAACGGCGTGAAGGCGTCGTCGTCACTCTCGGCCGCGACGCGCATTTTTTCGATCGGCCGGGCAGATCGGTTTGTCGATGGACGGGGACGAGACACGTCCCCCGCCAAAGCCCGCATCCCCTGCCGCGGCGATCCTGGTTGCGCGA
Source organism: Methylocystis sp. (assembly GCA_049583305.1). Classification (GTDB taxonomy): domain Bacteria; phylum Pseudomonadota; class Alphaproteobacteria; order Rhizobiales; family Beijerinckiaceae; genus Methylocystis. The sequence goes on along the minus strand of JBAUVQ010000370.1, from coordinate 6,412 downwards.
GGAACTCGCGATCTTCCTGCGCTTTCTTTGCGGCGGCGGCGACGTGAAGATCAATATGATCGCGGCGCCCGACGAGCAGCGAGAGATTCTGTTGACGGCCGGCGACGGGAATGTCGTCGAAAAAATCGACTTGTCGGAACTCGCCAGGGAGGGCGCGCCGCCGATTCAATTCTTGCAGCCCGCCTATCTGTGCTCCTGTCGCAGGGTCAGCTTCCACTCGGTGTTCTGCGACGCCTCGACCATGAGTTGGGCCCGCGCGCCCTTCGCCTATAAAACCTACGCGCTCAAGGACGCCTCCAAGCCGGCGATCTTGTGCCTTTCCGGCCGCACCAATGTTTGGCGCGAGCGACTGGAGCCGGGAGAGAGCCGGGACTTCGCCCTCGGCAACGTCATCGCGGTGACGGTGAACGTCGCCGCGAAACTACGACCCAGCAATCAGTATCACCCCGACGATTTCAAAATCGCCGTCGTCGACGAGTCCGGCGAGGAGGAGGAAACAGCATCGGCGGAGTCAGAAAAGTCCAACGGAGCGGGCGTCCGGCGGAAGCTCCGCGAAGTGAAGGCGTCGCTAAAAACCCTGTTCGAATCGATAAGGGCCCGCGACGGCTTCCTCGTCTGCGAATTGAGCAACCCATCGCGCAAGCCGGCATTCGTCTATGTCCAGTTGAACAAAAGCGGACTCTATGGCGGTTCCGGCCTCGTCGGCGTAGCCGTCAAAGCTCTCTCGGTTTTGCTTCGCTCCGCGCATCTCACGATGGGATGATGATGTGACGACGCTCGTTTCGGAGTCCAACTTGTACAACGTCGGATGGGATCTAATTCAGCATTCGCCCCTCACCGCGCTCACCCCCCAAACAGCTTCTCGAAAAAATTCTTCTCCTGGCCCCTCGGAGCCGCTCGCCGTTCTCCGCGCTTCGTTCCGCCCGTTGGAATATCCTCGGGCGGCAGCAGCGCCTCCAGACCATGCACCGTCTTTTCGGAGCCCTGCTCTCCGCCGCCTTGCCGCGACGCCGCGCGGGGCCGCGGCGGGGCTTGCGGCTCGGGGCGCGGCGGCGCGGCGGGTTCGCCGCTAAACAGATTCAGCACGGAATCGGCGAGACGCGCGGGTTCCGGCGCCGCGGCGCGCCACGTTCCCGAGGGCAGCGACGCCATGGGCACGCCCTGATGCGCCGCCTTCATGAAGCGGCTCCAGATGTCGACCGGCAGATTGCCGCCGGACGCCTTATGCGTCGGCGAATTATCGTCGTTGCCGAGCCACACGCCGGCGACGAGATGGCTGGTGTAGCCGACGAACCAGGCGTCGCGCCAATCCTGGCTGGTGCCGGTCTTGCCCGCCGCCTGCCAGCCCGGCAGTTCCGCCTTGCGCGCGGTGCCGGTCAGCAGCGTCTCCTCCATCATCGTGTTCATCATCGACACATATTCCGGCTCGATGACCCGGCCGTTGGAACCGGTCTTGCGCGCGTAAAGCTGCTTGCCGTCGGCCGTGCGCACGCGCGTGATGATGTGCGGTTGCACGCCGATGCCGCCATTGGCGAAGGGCGCGTAGGCCGCGACCATCTCCAGCGGCGTCACCTCCGAAGTCCCCAGCGCCAGCGACGCGTTGGGCTGCAATTCCGAATTGATGCCCAGCCGATGCGCCGTGCGCACGACCGCCTTGGGGCCAACCTCCATGCCGACGCGCACGGCCACCGTGTTGAGCGACAGCGACAACGCCTTGGTCAGCGTCACCGGGCCGAAATATTCGCGGCTGTAGTTTTCGGGCTGCCAGCCCTTGACGTTGATCGGCCCGTCCTCGCGCACCGTGTCCGGCGTCAGTCCGTGCTCCAGCCCCGCGAGATAGACGAAAGGCTTGAACGACGAGCCGGGCTGGCGCTTGGCCGCGACGGCGCGGTTGAACTGGCTTTCGCCATAGTCGCGGCCGCCGACCAGCGCGCGGATCGCGCCATTGGGATCGAGCGCGACGACGGCGCCCTGCGAAACCCCGAATTTGCCGCCCTTTTTGGCGAGTTCCTCGGTCAGGGCATGTTCGGCGGCGGATTGCAGATTGTGATCGAGCGTCGTCGTGACGACAAGATCCTGATCGATCGCGCCGACCGTGTCGGCGAGCACGTCCATCACATAATCGGCGGCGTAGTTGATCGAGCCGGCGCCGGTGTCGCGATGGGTGTGAGCGGGATTGGCCAGGGCGACCTTGGCCATCGCCTCGGTGATATGGCCCTCCTGCGACATGGCGGTGATCACCTGCGCCGCGCGCTCGGTCGCGCCTTCGGGATTGCGGTCGGGCGCGAGCTTGCTCGGCGCCTTCATCAGCCCGGCGAGCACGGCGGCCTCGGCCAGCGTCACGCTCTTCGCGCCATGGCCGTAATAGCGCTCCGCCGCCGCCTCGACGCCGTAAGCGCCGGAACCGAAATAGACGCGGTTGAGATAGAGTTCGAGGATCTGGTCCTTGGAATATTTGTGTTCGAGCCAGAGCGCGAGGATCGCCTCCTGTATCTTGCGCGAGATCGTGCGTTCCTGCGTCAAAAACAGATTTTTGGCGAGTTGCTGGGTCAGCGTCGAGCCGCCTTGCATCCCGCCGCGCCCGGTGACGTTTCGGGCCAGCGCCCTGACGATGCCGAGCGGGTCGATGCCGAAATGGGAATAGAAGCGGCGATCCTCGATGGCGACGAAGGCCTTGGGCAAATAAGGCGGCAGTTCCGCGAGGCGAACCGCCGCGCCGCCGGTGTCGCCGCGATTGGCCAGCAGTTCGCCGTCGGCGGCGAGGATGGCGATATTGGGCGGGCGCTTCGGGATCGCCAGTTGATCAATCGGCGGCAACTGTGAGCCGTAATAGACGAACAGTCCGCCGGCGCCGATCGCGCCCCACAAGCCCAGCACGATCGACCAATATATCAGCCGGCCAAAAGGCAATCCGAAGCCGCGGCGCGCGTTCGCCCGCGTTTTGCGCGCGCGCTGGGGCGCCCGCCGCTCGGCCCGGAGGTCGCCGTCCCCATCGTCGTCGTCGAATGCCGGTTCGCGGCGTTTGTCGCTGCGCGCCATCGGAACTCCTGCGGCGCATCTCGCGCCGGGGTGGGAACATGAATGATGAAATGTAGCAGGGGCGTTTTAAGGGCTGGTTAAGGGTCGCGGCATGGCGAAAGTCGCGCCGGAGCGCTTTGACGGACTTTTTTCTTGGCGCGAACCGGGCGCCGCTTCGCTCGAAAGCGCTACCGCTCTGGCAAAAGCCCCATTCGCAGGTTTTTCCGCCCCAGGGACACGATCAGATCGGTCGCCGCGGCGTCGGCGAGCCAGGTTTCGACGCGATGATTGGTGAGCCGCGCGCTGTCGCATTTTCCGTATTTCTCGTAAGACGCCTTGATAAATTGAGGCAACAGCAAATAATCGCCCACATGCCCTCGGGAATTCATCGGGGTTATTTTGAACGTATAGCTGCCGCGACAACCGAAATGCGCGCCAATCGGCGGATAAACGGGAAAAACGGGATATTGAATAAAGTCATCCACGATGTAAGTTTCATAATCCAGGTCGGACGCCGGGAGGCCTACGCTCGCCAGCAATTTCTTGGCGAGATCGAAGATCACGAAGGGCTTGGGATGATTATTCGAATACATGAAGACGCCACGACGCGACCAAGAATTGAACTCGGGGCTTAAGTCCAGTCCATGGTCTTGCTTGCAGGAGCCAAGCAGCGCGGCGGTCGCTTCATTCCAAAAATCGAAATAGCCCACAGCCTCGAAGACATTCTGATTGAACAGCGCGGCGGCTTCTTGCTCGGACAGGCCCGCGCGGAAAGCAAAAAGCGCGAGGGCGGAATGATAGAGCCCGAGCGGCCCGAAGATCGGCGCGTGAATATCGTCCTCTCCGACGGAAATACAATCGGGATGGAAGGCCGCGAAGGTTATCACCGGAAGAAGAGTGGTCTTCTTCAACAAGCCGCGCAGCTCGTCGGAGCCGCCGCCGGGAATGAACCCCTGGGGAAACGCGTGCGACATCACGAAATCATAGGTCGCGAGAGTCTGGGCGAAGATTTTTAGCGGGACATGCGATCGCGGAATCACCGGAAAATGATCGACCGTCGCCGTCGGTTGGAGCAATTTCATCGCGTGGGCGATGCTGAAACTCTGGCAGGTTCCGATAATGGCGATGCGCGGGCCGGTCGCGCGCAACAGCCGCCCTTGCAGCTTGGCGACATGAGGCTCGACCCGATGGCGATACCAACTTTTGGCGGTTTGTCTGTCGATTGGCGTCAGCACGAAGCCGGGGTCTCCTTCGCGCCGTTTTGCCGCCGCATACCCAGATAAGCGGCTAGACGCCTAAATCCTATAAGATTTTTCAGGGCCCAACGCCATCACGCGGATTCGATCGTTTCTTCGCCGCGCGGGATCGCGGCGGCGGCCGGTTTGGGAATTCATGGACGCCCCGATCCGACCGGCTGCCCGCGACGAGCGCGCGTCACCGGCTTCTCTCGGGCCCTATATTCAGCGCCGGGTTGATGTTATCCCCTTCGGGCCGAGACGCTCGCCACCGCAAGATCAGGACGGCTGTCCGTCGAGAAAACAACCATGCGCGAACCCAACGAGATCGACTTCTGGCGCGGGTTCGCACTTCTCACCATCTTTATAAATCATATTCCCGGCAATTTTTTCGAGCATTTCACCTATCGCAACCTGTCGATTTCGGACTCGGCCGAGCTGTTCGTGTTTCTCGCGGGCTGGGCGATGCGCAAGCTGATCGAGGGGCCGGCCCGGGCGCTTTCGGCGGGAGGGCTCGTGTTTCGGCTCGGAAGCCGCGCCGCGACCGTTTACGTCGCTCAAACCGTCACGACGGAATTGGCGATCGCGCTTCTCGCCGGAGCCTCGATTGTTCTCGACGCGCCGTTTCTTCTCGACTGGCACGATGCGTCGGCCGTCTTCAACGATCCCGTCAGGGCGCACATCGGACTTGTCGCGCTCACCCATCAACTCGGCTATTTCAACATTTTGCCGCTTTATGTCGTCTTGATGCTGATCGCGCCCGTCGTCGCGCTGACGCACCGCCACGCCAGCGCGATCTTGTTGCCGACATCGCTGGCGATCTATCTCTACGCGCTCGCGTTCGGCGTGAATTTGCCGACTTGGCCCCTTGAAGGCGTTTGGTTTTTCGATCCCTTGACGTGGCAGTTCATCTATATCCTGGGCTTCCTTCTGGCGGGCGAGGACGGTCTCGGCGCCATGGCCCGGCGCTCGCCGACAATCCTGCGCTGGCTGGCTCTGCCGATCGTGGCGGTTGGAATCGTGGTCGCGCGGACGAATTTCTCGCCCGATCCAATCGCCGTCCCCAATCCGAAGCTGTTCTTCTTGTTCGACAAAACCTTTCTATCGCCCGCCCGATTGATTCACAGCTTGGCGTTATTCGCGCTGTTCGCGGGTTCTTTCGCGTCGATTAAGCTTTGGCTGCCGCGGTGTTCGAGCTTTCTAAATCTCCTCGGGCGAAATTCGCTCAATGTATTCTGCGCCGCCTCGCTTCTGAGCTTGATAGGACAGATAGCTCGCTTCGAATATGGCGGGCAGATTTCAACCGACGCGCTGATCATCATCATTGGCGTCGTCATCATGGGAATGATCGCATGGGCATCGGAATGGCGCGAAAGACCGCGGAAAAACTTGGCGTCCGCATCGCCTTCGCCATAGCCTTCGAGCTGGTCCTGAATTTCGCCTCGCGCGCGCAGGAGGCGACGCGGCCGGTCGCGCCGCCGCCCCTAAGCTCCGCGTGCGACGTTCCCGCCGACGATATCGCGGCGGCGGCGCCATTGCCTAACTTCGCCGCGGCGCTGAAGGAGGCAAAACGCGCTCGGATATTGGCGATCGGCTCCTCCTCGACCTCCGGAGTTGGCGCGACATCGAGCGGCAAGACCTATCCGTCGCAGCTCGAGGCGATCCTGGAAACGGCGCTGAAGGGCGTGGATATTCAAATCATCAATCGAGGCGTTTCCGGTGAAGTGGCGGAGATCACCGCCGAGCGCATCCCGAGCGAGGTCGCCGTCGAAAAGCCGAATCTCGTCCTCTGGCAACTCGGCACGAACGATGCGCTCACGCGCGTCGCGCCCGAGGAGTTCGAGGCCACGGTCCGCTCGACCATTCGCTGGCTGAAGGAGAACAAAATCGACATCGTTCTCGTCGGACTGCAATATGCTCCGCGCCTCGCCCGCGACGCGAACTCCTCGGCGATTCGCGGCGTTTTGCAACGCGCCGCCGCCGCGGAGGGTGTTTTGTACGTCCGCCGCTATGACGCGATGCGCTTCATTTCGCGAACGCGGGCCAATTTGGATCTTTTATCGAAAGACGACTTTCATCTGAACGATCTTGGCTATCAATGCATGGCCGAGCATGTCGCGCATGCGGTCATCGTGGGTATTTTCGCCAAAAGCACAAGG
>JBAUVQ010000369.1:0-4636 GCA_049583305.1 Methylocystis sp. | reverse complement strand
CAATTCGCCGGTGATGCGCCAAAGGCGCTGCACGAAGCGCCAGGCGCCCTGCGCGCCCTCGTCGGACCAGATCACGTCGCGGTCGGGCGGCGAATCCGACAATACGAACAGCCGCGCGGTGTCGGCGCCGTAGCTGGCGATGATGTCGTCGGGGTCGACCGTGTTCTTTTTCGACTTCGACATTTTTTCGATCGGGCCGATGGCGACTTCCAGATTGTCCTCGATCAGGAAGGCGCGGCGGCCGTTGTCGCCGGCTTCGATGCGGATGTCGGCCGGCGAGACCCAGCCGTCCGGGCCTTTGTAAGTCTCGTGAACCACCATGCCCTGCGTGAAAAGGCCCGCGAAAGGCTCGGCCAGCGCGCCGTGGCCGCTATCGCGCATCGCGCGCGCGAAGAAGCGCGAGTATAGCAAGTGCAGAATCGCGTGCTCGATGCCGCCTATATATTGATCGACCGGCAGCCAGCGGGCCATTGCGTCCTTGCTCGCCGGCGCCGTCTCGTTGTGGGGGTCGGTGAAGCGCGCGTAATACCAGGACGAATCGACGAATGTGTCCATCGTGTCGGTTTCGCGCCGCGCCGGCTCGCCGCACGCGGGGCAAGCGACGTGCTTCCAGGTCGGATGGCGGTCGAGCGGATTGCCGGGCTGATCGAAGGTCACGTCCTCCGGCAGCTTCACCGGCAAGTCCGCCGCGGGAACGACGCCGCAGGCCTCGCAATGGATGATCGGGATCGGGCAGCCCCAATAGCGCTGGCGCGAGACGCCCCAATCGCGCAGCTTGTAATTGACCTTGCGCTTGCCGCGCGGCGCGCCGAACAATTGCGTCTGCTCAAGTCGGCTCGCGGCCGCCTTCTTGGCCTCGGCGACGGTCAGTCCGTCGAGAAAGCGCGAATTGACCAGCCGGCCCTCGCCGTCATGGGCCGTGTCAGTGATCATGAGCGTCGCGGGATCGACGCCTTCCGGGCACACCACCGGCGTCGCGCCAAGCCCGTATTTATTGGAAAAATCGAGATCGCGCTGGTCATGCGCCGGACAGCCGAAGATCGCGCCGGTTCCGTAATCCATCAGCACGAAATTGGCGACATAAACAGGCAGCAGCCATGTGTCGTCGAACGGGTGAACGACCTTGAGCCCGGTGTCGAAACCCTTTTTTTCCGCCGTCTCGATCGCCGCGACCGACGTGCCCATTTGATGGCACTCTTCGATGAAACTTTTGAGCGTCGCGTTGCTCGCGGCGAGGCTTTGCACGAGCGGATGATCCGCCGCGACCGCGACGAATTTCGCGCCGAACAGCGTATCGGCGCGCGTCGTGAACACTTCGACTTCGCGCGCCTCGCCGGCGGGCGCTTCAAGCGCGAAACGCAGCAACAGACCCTCGGAGCGGCCGATCCAATTGCGCTGCATCAGCCGCACCTTGTCCGGCCAGCGATCTAGCGTATCGAGACCGGAGAGCAGTTCCTCGGCGTAATCGGTGATCTTGAAGAACCATTGCGTCAGTTCGCGCTGCTCGACGAGCGCGCCGGAGCGCCAGCCGCGTCCGTCGATGACCTGCTCATTAGCGAGCACGGTGTGATCTTCCGGATCCCAATTCACCTTGGACTGCTTGCGCACGACAATCCCGGCCCTAAGAAAATCGAGAAACAGCTGCTGCTGGCGGCCGTAATAGGCGGGATCGCAGGTCGCGATCTCGCGCGACCAGTCCAGCGACAGGCCAAGCGACTTCAGCTGCGCCTTCATCGACGCGATATTGGCGTAGGTCCATTCGGCCGGATGGCGCTTGCCCTGCATGGCCGCGTTTTCGGCGGGAAGGCCAAAGGCGTCCCAGCCCATCGGATGCAGCACATCGGCGCCCTTCGCGCGCATGAAGCGGGCGATCACGTCGCCCATCGAATAATTGCGCACATGGCCCATGTGGATGCGCCCGGACGGATACGGGAACATCTCCAGCACGTAATATTTTGGCTTTCCGGGCGCGCCGGCCTCGAAGACCTTCGAGTCTTCCCAGACTTTCCGCCACTTGGGTTCGGTCGCGGCGAAATTATAACGTTCGGCTCTCATCGTCGGGGCTTTTGTCCGGGGGGTTAAGGGCAGTATTTGTAATGCCGGGCGGGCGAGAGCTTGTCAAAGGTCGCCACGAAATTTTTGGAGCCCAAACGCCAGGTTTGACGATCCGTGAACCCGCGCGCCGGCGCGGAAAAACGGCGCCTCCATTGACGGCGGTCCAATATCCCCTCGGTCGTCGCGGTCGATCCAGATCGTCTCAAAAGCGGCGGTCGCGCTGCATTTGGGATTAATTCAGGTCACGCCGGCTTTTTCCTTTGGCGCTCGCGTAATGTTTGCATTATACTCACACTTGTTCGGGCTCTTGACAAAGCGGAGCCCTTCGGTGAATCTCCTTTCGGCTGCGAAGCTGTGAAAAAAGGACGCCGTTAACTGGCGCAAACAAAAGAGGGAGTTACAAATGGGTTTTCTCGTCCCGATCTGCATGCTCACCATGGTCATCATCTGCGCTGTCACGCTGCCGCGCCTTTGATAATGGACATGGTCGGCTGATCGGCCCCGCCCGGTGGTCCGATTCCGACGCAAACGCGAATTCAACCTCTACGCCGCGGCGGAGGGGTTCAAGCGAAATGGTTGATCGGCCCCGCGCCCTCTGAAGCCCGGATTCCTTGGAACCCGGAGAGTTAGGGGGGGAACGCGAGGTCGATCAAGCATGTTCCGAATTGATCTTTTATTTTCGTCATTGATCTTGGATTTTCTTCCTGACGTTTTGATGGCCAGCCGCGATGGCGGGTTCTCGCGACTTGGGCGGGCGCTTCCCGTGTTTTCAGCCGGGGCATTCGGGCATGGCTTGCGGAAAAAAAATGGCGCCCCTCGAAAAAATCACCGGAATTGCGTATCGGCCGCGCGTTCATGCGCATTCCCAGCGCGAACGCGGCGTCGTGATTCCGGGCATTGCGAGGGCCCCTTGGCCAGGTTCGGCGCTTAACCGTCGCGCGCGGCGCGACCACGCCACCTTCTCCGATTTCGACGGCGGTCGCCAACTTCGCCGTCCGGCGGCTCTATCATCATGTCGCCAAATAAAGGCTGACGTTTCCACGCCCTGCGGAGCCGCCGCGCGGACCCCATGAAAGGACGAGAACCACGCGATCCCCGGCCCTCGCAGCCGTCCTGGCGTTCACAGGGCGTGCTTACGTGATCCTTCGGTGGCCGTTGAAGGAGCGCCTAACGGCTCACGCGAATTCCATGATCACCGCGTCGACCGCGAGGCTGTCGCCCGCCTTGGCCAGAATCTTTTTCACGGTCGTGTCGCGTTCCGCGCGCAGGACGTTTTCCATTTTCATGGCCTCGACCATGCACAACGCCTCGCCGGCCTTGATCTCCTGGCCTTCCACCACGTCGATGCTCTTGACGAGGCCGGGCATCGGGCACAGCAGATGCTTGGAGACGCCGGCGTCCTTCTTCTTCGGCATTAGCGCCGCGAGTTCGGCCTCGCGAATCGTGTAGACGCGCGCGGCGACGCTGACGCCCTGATGCGACAACTCGAAGCCGTTGAGAATCGCCTTGGTCTGGACGTAGACCGGGCGGCCGTCGACCTCGCCATGGAACAGAATATCGCCCGGACGCCAGTTCGAGGAGACTTTATGGGCGCGGCCCTCGTCGTCGCCCTCGAAGCGCACCAGCAGCCCTTCGCCGTGCTTCTCCAGCGCGACGCAAAACGGCTTGTCGCCGAGCAGGCATACGCGGTCGCTCGCGAATCGCACCGGCGCGCCATTGCGCAACTGGCCGGAGATGCGGCGCTTGCGCTCGTTGCCGATGTGATCGATCAGCGTCGCGACCGCCGCCAGAATATGCGCGATCTCGCCCTCGGGGCCCGGCTGGACGAAGCCGCCCTGATATTCCTCGGCGATGAAGCCCGTCGACAGCGCCCCCGAGCGCCAGCGCGGATGCATCATCAGCGACGACAGGAACGGAATATTGTGCCGGATGCCCTCGATGATGAATCGGTCGAGCGCGTCGGCCTGCGCCTGCACGGCCGTCAACCGGTCCGGCCCATGCGTGACAAGCTTGGCGATCATCGGATCGTAATGGATCGAGATTTCCCGGCCTTCGGTGACGCCGGTGTCGTTGCGGACGGTGATTCCATCAACGCTCTTTTCCTCGGGCGGACGGTATTTCACCAGGCGCCCGATCGACGGCAGGAAGTTGCGGGTCGGGTCTTCGGCGTAAATGCGGCTCTCCACCGCCCAGCCGTTGATCTTCACGTCTTCCTGCTTGATTTGCAGCGGCTCGCCGGCCGCGACGCGAATCATCTGCTCGACGAGATCGATGCCGGTGATCAGTTCCGTCACCGGATGCTCGACCTGCAGGCGGGTGTTCATTTCGAGGAAGTAGAAGCTCTTGTCCTGCCCGGCGACGAACTCCACCGTGCCGGCGGAATTATAATCGACGGCCTTGGCGAGAGCGACCGCCTGCGCGCCCATCGCGGCTCTCGTCGCGGGATCGAGCAGCGGAGACGGCGCCTCCTCGATGACCTTCTGATTGCGGCGCTGGATCGAACATTCGCGCTCGCCGAGATGAATCACATTGCCGTAGCTGTCGCCGAGCACCTGGATTTCGATATGGCGCGGATTGACGA
>JBAUVQ010000368.1:0-1671 GCA_049583305.1 Methylocystis sp. | reverse complement strand
TCCTTGGCGCGTTGCGAAAGTTCCTTGATCTCATTCGAGATTTCGCTCAGACTCTTGGCCTGCGCGTTGCGCACGATCGGCGAGATCAGGCCGCCGGGGATCGACACGGCGACGGCGACATCGCTCGCCTTGTGCCGCAGCATCGCCTCCGGCGTATAGGTCACATTGGCCTCGGGAACCTTTTGCAGCGCCAAAGCCAACGCCTTGACGATGAAGTCATTCACCGAGATTTTATAGGCCGGCTTGCCCTCCTCGGCGCCGGGCGCGGCCATGTTCGCCTCCTCGCGCAGGCGAAGCAAAGCGTCGATCTCGCAATCGCAGGTCAGATAAAAATGCGGGATGCTTCGCGCGGCTTCGGTGAGCCGGCGCGCGATGGCCTTGCGCATCGAATCATGCGGGATTTCCTCGTATGAATCGAGCGCGTAGAATTTCTTGGTTACGTCGGCTGAAGGCGCGGGCGCGTAAGTCTCGGCCGGCGCGGACCGCTCGCCGCTCGCCAGCGCCGCCTGAATATCGCGCTCGATGACGCGCCCATGGGGGCCCGAGCCTTTCAACGCGCCAATGTCGAGGCCGGCCTCTTTAGCCAGCCTGCGCGCCAAGGGCGACGCGAAGACAAGGACGTTCGAGTCTTGCGCCGACGCGGCGGTGGTCATTGTCCTCTTCCTCCCAAAACCTCGGTCAACCGCCCGCCGTCGTGCCGCCGGAGAGGCCGAACAACGCCTTCATCAGATCGCCCGCCAACTCCTTGTCGCGCGAGAGGGCGTAAACGGCCGTCAGCAGCGCGGCGATGAGCGCGGCGGCGAGCACGAGAGCGTTTCGGCGCGGCGGCTTCATGGCGTGGCTTTCTCCCTAACGATAAAGAACCGCCTTCGCCGCCGCGACCACCTCCGCGACGCTCGGCAGCGCCAGCTTTTCCAGATTCGCGGCATAGGGCATGGGCACATCCTTGCCGGTCACGCGCAGCACCGGCGCGTCGAGCCAGTCGAAGGCCTGCTCCTGCACGCGCGCGGCGATGTCGGCGGTGACGCCGCATTGCGGCCAGCCCTCTTCGATGGCGACGCAGCGGTGCGTCTTCTTGACCGATTCGACAATCGCCGGAACGTCCATCGGCCTCAGCGTGCGCAGATCGATGACCTCGGCGTCGATGCCTTCCTTCTCCAATTCCGCGGCCGCCGCGAGCGCATAGGTCATGCCGATGGAAAAAGACACCAGAGTCACGTCGCGGCCCGCCCGCGCGACGCGCGCCTTGCCGATGGGAATAACGAATTCATCCAGCGACGGCACTTCGCCGGTCTTGCCGTACAAAATCTCGTTCTCCATGAACATCACCGGGTTATTGTCGCGTATGGCGCTTTTGAGCAGACCCTTGGCGTCGGCGGGGGTGGACGGCGCGACCACCTTCAGCCCCGGCACCTGCGAATACCAAGCGGTGTAATCCTGGCTGTGCTGCGCGGCGACGCGCGCCGCCGCGCCATTGGGGCCGCGGAACACGATCGGGCAATTCACCTGCCCACCGGACATGTACAGCGTCTTGGCGGCGGAGTTGACGATGTGGTCGATGGCCTGCATCGAAAAGTTGAAGGTCATGAATTCGACAATGGGACGCAGACCGGCGAAGGCCGCGCCGACGCCAAGTCCGGTGAAGCCATATTCGGTGATCGGCGCATCGAC
>JBAUVQ010000367.1:0-1844 GCA_049583305.1 Methylocystis sp. | reverse complement strand
GCCCAAGATCACCCGCGCATGTTCCCAGCCGCTACAGGCCAGCCGGAAATGGTAGAGGCGATGCGGGAAGGCCTCGCCGGCGATAGCGACGCCGAGGCTGTCGGCGACGGTGAAATCGGACAGGGCCTGGCGGCCAGGATCGTGACTTTGAGGGAAGAAAACCTCCTTGTCCTTGCCATGAAAGGCGCGCCATTTTGCAATGCGCCGCTCCAGTGTGCGGCGGCCGCTGTCTGGAAAAGCCTCCGGGCCGAGTTCATCCTGGAGATCCTCGAAGGGCGTGTCTGTGACGGTGAGCGCCGACGAAGGTCATGACCGCCTCACGTCACGCATGGATCGTTTCCCTGCTGGGAAACGGCCATAATGGTCGTCCATCCAAACGCAGGCGATTCCTGCCCGCGCCGTATAGTGGCTCGATTCCCTATGTGTCGTCCGTCGCGTCTTCAAACTCGACAGCCTCAAACTCCAAGTCTCCATCAAGAATTTGGCCGTCATCGCCGGCAAGCCCCAAGGCGCCGTCGAGATCGATTTCGGATTGCGGACGCTGCAACAGCCCCTCAATCTCCATCCGTTCGATGTCCGGAAGGTCGCGCAGCGTCGCCAGCCCGAACACCTCCAGGAATTTCCTCGTCGTGACATAGGCGAAGGGCGCGCCGGGCTCGGGCGCGCGCAAGCCAGCGTCGATCAGATCGAGACGCTTGAGCCGACCGATGACGTCGCGGCTGATCTCCTTGCCGGCCAATCGCGAAACCTCCGCGCGAGTCGCGGGCTGGAGATAGGCGATCACCGTCACCGCCAGAAGTTCGGTCGGCGTCAGTTCGGGAAGACCAGCATCGCGCAACTCTCCCGAGCTCGCCGCTCGGATTGCGTCCGCGAAACGCGTCCTGGTGCGCAATTGATAACCGCCGGCGACGAACACGAGTTCATAGGGCCGTGCGCGCAATGCGTCGCCGATATCGGCGATCAGATCGTCGAGCTTGCAGTCCTTCCCCACGAGTTTCGCCAGTTTTTCGCGCGCCATCGGGCCGAGGGACGCGAAGATCGCCGCCTCGACGCGGCCCATCCACTCCCGCCAACGCGCGCCGGCGGGAAGATCGGCGAGATCCTGGTCGAAAGAAACAGATGACTGGGCGCCTCTCTTTCGGTTCATCGGCGCCGCCTACAATCCGTAAAGCCGGAAACTCGGCCGTCCCGAGAGCTCGCGGACAGCTCCCTGCTCGACAAGCCGATCGAACAAGCGGCGCGCGGCGCGATCGGAGAGGCGCGCCTCTTTCACGGCGCGCGCCGGCGAAACGACGTCGTCCGACAGCAGCAGGTCGACGACGCGCCCGGCGCCCTTGGCCCGCAATTTGGATTGGACGGAGAGAAGCTTTTGCGAACGACGCGACAGCTCTCCGGCCAAGGCGAAAGCCTCTCGCGCGGCCAGCGCATAGGCGCCCGCCATGGCGTCGGCCCAATCCGGGTCGTTCGGCCGTGGACGCCTGCCGCCCCCGCCGCGACGCAAGGACGGATGCCCGATCGCCGTGGCGAGAAGCGGGATCGGCGCGTCCCAGCCCAGCTTCCTCGCCAGCGCGAGGTCCGCGAGCCACGGCGCGAAAATCTCGGCGTCGACGCATGAGGCGCCCCCGAGCAATTTCATCGCCGCCGCGCTGGCGCTCGCCGCCGCCGCGAGCGGATGCTCGGCTTTTGCTACGATGTCGCTCAAGCCGTCGGCGAATCGTTCGAAGCCGATGTCCCGCGGGAGGTCGAGCAAATCGGCGGCGTGGCGCGGCGTTGGCGCGTCGAGCCGCGCCGGGCCCGTCGCGAACAGCCGCCACAGGCGATGAACGCGCCGGGCGGGGCTGGTT
>JBAUVQ010000366.1:0-7829 GCA_049583305.1 Methylocystis sp. | reverse complement strand
CCCTGCGGCTGGCCGTAGGCGGGCGGCGGCGCGGGACGCGGGGCCGGAGCCGGCGGCGCGCCGCCGCCAAGAAGCCCGCCCAGGAAGCTGGTCGAAGGCTTTGGCGCGGACTCGAGCTCGCGGACCCGCCCCTCCAGCTGTTGCAGCTTCTGGTTCGCGGATTGCAGCGCGAAATCCTGCACGATCACGGTCTGCGCCAGGAGATAGGGGGCGCTCGGCTGCGCCTTGATCTGCTCGCTGATAAAAGCCTCCGCCTCCTGATCGCGCGGCCCGGCGGAATTCGCCTTGATTCGCTCGAACATGCCGGCGAGGAGTTGGCGTTCTTCGGGTGACATGGGTCTCTCCGAGTTAAAGCCGGCCTGATCGGGCGCGGCGCGGTAAATATGGGGGCGGCGCGGCGCGGCGCCAAGAGGGGGCGGTTCGGAGTCGGTTTGAAATGTGGCGCGAAAGCCGGCGCTTGTGGTATCGCTCCGCTCGGAGGACTATAACATGACCGACAGCGCCGCGCCCCGTCGCGACAAACCCTGGATGTTTCGCACCTACGCCGGCCACTCGACGGCGCGGGAGTCCAATCTGCTTTACCGCGCCAACCTCGCGCAGGGCCAGACGGGCCTGTCCATCGCCTTCGATCTGCCGACGCAAACGGGCTACGACAGCGATCATCCCCTGTCGCGCGGCGAGGTCGGCAAGGTCGGCGTCCCGGTCTCGCATCTTGGCGACATGAGCGCGCTGTTCGACGGCATTCCGCTTGGGCAGATGAACACCTCCATGACGATCAACGCCACGGCCGTCTGGCTGATGGCTCTGTATATCGCAGCCGCGGAGCAGCAGGGCGTCCCCCGCGCGAAGCTGCAAGGCACGACGCAAAACGACATCATCAAGGAATATCTTTCGCGCGGCTCCTATGTGTTTCCGCCGACGGCCTCGCTGCGGCTGACCCAGGATCTGATCCTGTTCACGACCAAGGAAGCGCCCAAGTTCAATCCGATCAACGTCTGCTCCTATCATCTGCAAGAGGCCGGCGCGACGCCCGTTCAGGAACTCGCCTATGCGCTGGCGACCGCCGTCGCCGTCCTCGACAACGTGAAGAAATCGGGCGAGCTCTCGGCGCAGGATTTCGCGCAGGTCGTCGGGCGCATCTCGTTTTTCGTAAACGCCGGCATGCGCTTCGTCACGGAACTGTGCAAAATGCGCGCCTTCACCGAGCTTTGGGACGAAATCGCCCTCAAGCGTTACGGCGTGACGGACGAAAAGCTGCGGCGGTTTCGTTATGGCGTGCAAGTCAATTCGCTCGGCCTCACCGAACAACAGCCTGAAAACAACGTCACGCGCATTCTCATAGAAATGCTCGCGGTCGTGCTGTCGAAGGGCGCGCGCGCCCGCGCGGTGCAATTGCCGGCGTGGAACGAGGCGCTCGGCCTGCCGCGCCCCTTCGATCAGCAATGGTCGCTGCGCATGCAGCAGATCATGGCCTATGAGACCGATCTTCTAGAATATGGCGACATTTTCGACGGCTCCAGCGAAATCTCGCGCAAGGTCGCGGCGCTGAAGGCGGAGGCGCTGGCCGAGCTCGCCAAGATCGACGCGCTGGGCGGCGCGGCCGCCGCGGTCGAAAGCGGCTACTTGAAGTCGAGGCTGGTCGAGTCCAACACCGCGCGGCTCGAGGCGATCGAGGCGGGCGAGCAAGTCGTCGTCGGCGTCAATAAATTCACCGGCGGCGAGCCGTCGCCGCTGACCGCCGGCGACAACCAGATCATGGTCGTGCCGCCGCATGTCGAAGCCGAGCAGATCGCCAGGTTGAACGCCTGGCGCGAGCAGCGCGACGACAAGGCGGCTCGGGCGGCGCTGGAGGCGCTTTCACGAGCCGCCAAGGAGGGCCGCAACATGGTCGAGCCGTCGATCGCGGCGGCCAAGGCCGGCGTCACGACTGGCGAATGGGGCAATGTGTTGCGCGGGGTGTTCGGCGAATATCGCGCGCCGACCGGCGTCTCGTCGACCGCGCGGCAGGTCGGCGGCGCGCTCGACGACGTGCGGACCGAGGTGCAGCGGGTTTCCACCAAGATCGGCGCGCGCGCCAAGTTCCTCGTCGGAAAGCCGGGGCTTGACGGCCATTCCAACGGCGCCGAACAGATCGCCGTGCGCGCCCGCGACGCCGGTTTCGACGTGATCTACGCCGGCATCCGCTCGACGCCCAAGGAACTGGTCGAGACCGCGAAGAAGGAGGGCGTGCACTGCATCGGCCTCTCCATTCTGTCGGGCTCGCATGTGACGCTGGCGCACGAGGTCATGCGGCTGATGAAGGACGAGGGGCTCGCGGGCGTTCCGCTGGTCGTTGGCGGCATTATTCCGCCGGCCGACGAAAAGCTGCTGCGCGAAGAAGGCGTGGCGGCGGTCTATACGCCGAAGAACTTCGACCTCAACGCCATCATGACGGATCTGGCGCATATCATTGAGCGCAGCGTCGGCTAGCGCTCCGCTTTCCCCACTAATCCGCCAAGAGCGGACGCGTCTAACGAAAGACGCGCGCTCGGGACAAGGTTTTATTAAACATCCTAGGCGATTGGTTAAGCCAAACGGTCTCGAAGCTTGGTGGGAGAATAAATGGCGAGCGCTTGCACGGAGGGTCTCGACACCGGTTTCGTCGATCTTGGCTATCTGAAGGTGGCTTTTCTCGGCGTCGTCCAGGGCATAACCGAGTTGCTGCCGATTTCCTCGACCGCGCATATGCGCATCGTGCCGGCGCTTTTCGGCTGGAAGGACCCTGGCTCGGCCTTTTCCGCTGCGATGCAGCTCGCCGCGCTCGCGGCCGTCGTTTCCTATTTCTGGCCCGATGTTCGCGGATTGTTTTTTGGCGTGATCGGAGCGGTCAAGCGTCGCGATTTCAACGATTGGACCTTTCGCTTCGCGGTTTGGATCGTGCTCGCCTCGCTGCCGGTGGTTCTGGGCGGCGTCGCCTTGTCGCACACGCTGAACGCCTGCGGTTCGCCGCTCCGGACGCTGCCGGTGATCGGCGTCTCCTGCCTGGTCATGGCGGCCTTGCTGGCGCTCGCCGAACTTTATTGCAATCACACGCGCTCGCTCGAACATATGACCTTGAAAGACGCGATGATCGTCGGCCTCGCCCAGGTCGGCGCCTTGATTCCCGGCGTTTCCCGCTCGGGTTCGACGCTGACCGCCGCGCTGTTTCTCGATCTAAAGCGCGAGGAGGCGGCGCGCTTTTCCTTTCTGCTCGGACTCCCGGCCATCGCCGGCGCCGGCCTGAAGGAGCTTTATGAACTGCATAAGGCTCATCTCGACATGCATGGCTGGTCGATCCTGGCGGTGGGCTTGGTCATCGCCTCGATTTCCGCTTTCGCGGCCATTTGGGGCCTCATGCGCATTCTGGAACGCTTCTCGGCCTGGCCTTTCGTCGCCTACCGCGCGATCATCGGCGTTGTGCTCCTTCTTGGCGTCGGCACGCATTAAGACCGCGGAATCGCGATAAAATATCGAGCGCGCCGAGATATCGACGCGCCTAAATTTAGATGAAAATAAATTTATGTCCCTTGACCGAATGGAGCACTTGCGGAGAGGGCGTCTCGCGACCTAACATCGCCTCATGGTCAAGACAGCCTTCTCCATCCGCCATGCGCGGCCCGACGACGCGGAAGCCATTGCCCGCGTGCATGACGCGTCCTGGCGCGACGCTTATCGCGGCGTCATCCCCGGCGCCGAACTCGAGCGCATGATCGCTCGACGGGGGCCGCGCTGGTGGCGTTCGGCGGTGCTGAAGGGAACGGGACTCCTGGTCGCCGATTTCGATCGTCAGGTTGTCGGCTACGCAACCTATGGACGAAATCGCGTTCCATCAATGCCTTATTCGGGGGAGATTTTCGAAATTTATCTCATGCCGGAGCATCAGGGACTTGGATTCGGCCACAGGCTGTTTAACGCCGCGCGGCGCGAACTCGTGGAGCATGGCTATTTGTCCACCGTCGTCTGGGCGCTCGCCGATAACGACAGGGCGATCACGTTTTACCGCGGCCTCGGCGGCTCGCATGTCCGGCGGGCGGAGGAGCGGTTTGGCGACAATATGCTCAGCCGCGTCGCCTTTGCATTCGACTCCCCGCCAACTCGCTGACTTTTCTCGCATCCTCTCTCGCATCCCCGGAGCTTTTTTGAATGCGTCTCGACGCTATCCCGATCGGCGTGAATCCGCCGCATGAAGTCAATGTCGTCGTGGAAGTGCCGCTTGGCGGCGAGCCGATCAAATACGAACTCGACAAGGCGTCGGGCGCGATGTTCGTCGATCGCTTCCTCTACACGGCGATGCGTTATCCGGGAAACTACGGCTTCATTCCGCACACATTGTCGGAAGACGGCGATCCTTGCGACGTGCTGGTCGCCAACACGCGCCCGATCGCGCCGGGCGCGGTGATCGCGGTGCGGCCGATCGGCGTGCTGCGCATGAAGGACGAGCATGGCGGCGACGAGAAAATCGTGGCGGTGCCGGTGTCGCGCCTGACTCAACGCTACGAGAGCGTGCTGAATTACACCGACCTGCAGGAAATGACCTGGCGGCGCATCGAACATTTCTTTGTCCACTACAAGGATCTGGAGCCTGGCAAATGGTCCGAGGTGGCGGGCTGGGGAGACGCCGAGGAAGCGCGCTCCATGATCGCCGAGGCGATCGACCGCGCCAAGCGCAAGGCTTAGAGTGCTTTCGGCAAAAGTGGATGCCGGTTTTGCCTTCCGGAAGTACGACAAAATAAAGGAATTTAGAGTCTTTCCGGTTCAATCCGAACCGGAAAGACGCTAGACGGCTCAATCCAGCGCTAGCCGAGAGGTGAAACGCTGACGCGACTTGCGCCGACGCCTCGCCATCGCCAGATTGATGGCGAGGAGAAGTCGCATGGTTTCGCCAGATCACAGCGCGTTAAGGCCGGGCCTGCGCCTGCATGCTCTCGACGCGGAGGATCTCGGTCTCGTTTCGGCCCATCTCCAGGACGCGCTTTTGCGCGTGGGCGATTTGGCCTATCTGCCCAAAAAGCGGCGTTTCGCGCTGATCGCCTCCCGTTTCGACTGGACGGCGCGGGATCGGGGGCGGCTGGAGCGTTGTCGAGCCGGGCTTCATTTCGAGGCGGTGCGCGCGGTGCGCTACGCCGGCGTCGCGCGCGAGCGCCTTGATGGCGTGCTGGAATTGCTGGCGCTCGTCTTCGAACCGGGCGCGACGGCCCCCGAGGGGCGCGTTCGCCTGATTTTCGCGGGCGGCGCCACGATTTTGCTGGATGTCGACTGCATCGAGGCCCAGCTTTGCGACCTTGGTCCGCGTTGGCCGGTTTCATCTTGTCCGACGCATCACCTTGACGAAGGCGGCGGCGCGGGGTCATGACAGCTGGAACTTCCAGCTGGAGATGGACATGACCTTGCGTTTGGATGCGTCGGCGCCCGATTTCGGGGATCGTTTCACGGCGCTTCTGTCGATGAAGCGAGAATCCTCGCCCGACGTGGACCACACCGTCCGCAAGATCATCGAGGACGTCGTGGCTCGCGGCGACGACGCCCTGATCGACTATTCCCGCGAGTTCGACCGGATCGATCTCGCCAAGACCGGCATCGCCGTCTCGCCGGCCGAGATCGACGGCGCCGAGGCCAAATGCTCGCGCGAGCAGCTCGCGGCGCTCGATCTCGCGCTGGAGCGCATCACCGCCTTTCACGAGCGCCAGCGCCCGCGCGATCTGCGCTTCACGGACGACGCCGGCGTTGAACTCGGCTGGCGCTGGACGCCGATCGAGTCGGTCGGGCTCTATGTTCCCGGCGGCACGGCGGCCTATCCCTCCTCGGTGCTGATGAATGTCGCGCCGGCGAAAGTGGCCGGGGTTCCGCGCATCGTGATGGTCGTGCCGACTCCCGACGGCCATGTCGAGCCGCTGGTGCTGGCCGCGGCCAAGCGCTCGGGCATCACCGAAATCTACCGCGTCGGCGGCGCGCAGGCGGTGGCGGCGCTCGCTTACGGCACCAAGACCATCGCGCCGGTCGTCAAGATCGTCGGCCCCGGCAACGCCTGGGTGGCCGCCGCGAAGCGCCGGGTGTTCGGCCAGGTCGGCATCGACATGATCGCCGGTCCTTCCGAGGTGCTGGTGATCGCCGACAGGACCGCCAATCCCGACTGGATCGCCGCCGACCTTCTGGCGCAGGCCGAGCATGACGAATCCGCGCAGTCGATCCTCATCACCGACGACGCCGGCCTCGCCGACGCCGTCGTGGCCGCCGTCGAGCGGCATCTGGCGACGCTGTCGCGCAAGACGATCGCCAGCGCGTCCTGGCGCGACTTTGGCGCGGTGATCGTGACCAGGACGCTGGCGGACGCCTTGCCGCTCGCCGACCGCATCGCCGCCGAACATCTCGAAATCATCGCCGAGGACGCCGAGGCGCTGGCCGCGCGGGTGAAAAACGCCGGGGCCATATTCATCGGCGCCTACACCCCCGAGGCGGTTGGCGATTATGTCGGCGGCTCCAATCATGTGCTGCCGACCGCCCGCTCGGCGCGCTTCTCCTCGGGGCTGAGCGTGCTCGATTTCGTCAAGCGCACCTCGATCCTGAAATGCGACGCCAACTCGCTGCGCGCGATCGGCGCCGCCGCCGTGACGCTCGGCGAGGCCGAGGGGCTCCAGGCGCACGCGCGCTCCGTCTCGATCCGCCTCAATTCGTTAGGGGCCTAGAAGGTGGCCCTAGACGCGCACAATCGGCTGACCCAAGTCACGCTCGACGAGAATTCGATCGGGCGCGGCTCCGCCGATCAGGAGCACGAGCGGGCCATCGCCATATTCGACCTCATTGAAGACAATAGTTTCGGCGTTGTCGGCCACGACGGGGGCCCCTACACGCTGACCATTTCGCTACACGAGGCCAAGCTGGCCCTGGCCGTGACCGACGAGACCGGCAACAGCGTCGTCACGCATATTTTGTCGCTGACGCCCTTCAAGCGCATTCTCAAGGATTATTTCATGATCTGCGAGACCTATTACGCCGCGATCCGCCACGCGACGCCGAGCCGCATCGAGGCGATCGACATGGGGCGGCGCGGCCTGCACAACGAAGGCGCCCAACTGCTGCTCGAACGTCTCAAGGGCAAGATCGACATCGACATCGACACTTCGCGACGCATTTTCACGCTGGTCACGGCTCTGCACTGGAAGGGCTGAGGATGTCGGCGGAGGTTCAGCCGATGGACGCGCGAGCGCGTCCGCAATCCGTGCTGTTCGCGTGCACGCTGAATACCGTGCGCTCGCCGATGGCCGAGGCGCTCGCCCGCCACTATTTCGGCCGCGAAATCTATTTCGCCTCCGCCGGTTTGAAGCGCGGCGAGCCGGACGGATTCGCCATCGCGGCGATGGAGGAAATCGGCATCGATCTTTCTCGCCACAAGCCCCACACTTTCGAGGATCTCGAAGACTCCAACTTCGACGTGATCGTCACGCTGTCGCCCGAGGCGCATCATCGCGCGCTGGAATTCACCCGCGCGATGGCGGTCGAGGTGATCTACTGGCCAATGCCCGACGCCACCGCCACGCGGGGTTCGCGCGAAACGATGCTGGACGCCTATCGCGACGTGCGCGACCGCCTCGCGGCGCGGATAAAAGCGTTTTTGAGCCGGGGCGCCAGGGGTGGAGCATGATCCGCTGGCGCTTGGATCTTCCGGAGCCATCGGACGGCGCGACCGTTGTCGTCGTCTCTCCGGCCGAAGACAATCTCGCGCCGACGCCGCGCGATTTGGCCGACGCTCCGTCCCGTCAGCCCCCGCGCGGCGCCTTTCTGCGCCGCCGCGCCTTTAGCCGCCGCGCCGTCGC
>JBAUVQ010000365.1:0-11635 GCA_049583305.1 Methylocystis sp. | reverse complement strand
CGTCTTTGGAAGGGCGCGGAAATATGGGTCAACCCGGAAATCGATCAGGGCTTCGGCGTCGGCAACACCCACGGGGCCGCCGGCTTCCCGAGCGCGGAAGCCTACAAGCTCGGCGACCCCTTTCCCTCCACGCGCGTGCAGCGCTATTTTCTGCGCCAGACCGTGAACCTCGGCGGCGAAGAGAAGAAGGTGGAGGCGGACATCAATCAGTTCGCGCAAACGGTGACGGAAAATCGCCTCGTGTTCACCATCGGAAAATTCGGCGTCGTCGATATTTTCGACACCAACAAATACGCCAACAGTCCCAAGAACGACTTCCTGAACTGGTCGGCGATCAACGCGGGCACGTTCGACTACGCCGGCGACGCCTGGGGGTTCACCTATGGCGCGGCGGCCGAGTGGTATCAGGGCCGCTGGACCGTGCGCGGAGGGATTTTCGACCTCTCGGCGACGCCCACGGGCGCGGCGCTCAGCGGGCCCGGCTATGGCCTCGATCCCAATTTGAGCCAGTTTCAAGCGGTCGGAGAGCTCGAGGAACGGCACGATTTATGGGGGCAGCCCGGCAAGCTGAAGGTCACCGGCTTTCTCAGCCGCGGCCGCGCGGGCAACTTCCAGGACGCCGTGAACGTCGCCAACGCCACGGGAATGGACCCGAGCCTCGCGCTCGCCCTGGATCGCAAATTCCGCAACCGACCGGGCGTCAGCGTCAATCTGGAGCAGCAGGTTTCGGACAATGTCGGCGTCTTCGCGCGCGCCGGCTACACCGATGGCAGCGTGGAGCCCTGGGACTTCGCCGACATAGACCGCACCGGGCAGGTGGGCGTGTCGATTTCCGGCAAGGACTGGGGGCGGCCGGACGACACGCTCGCCATCGCCGGCATCATCAACGGACTCGCCAACTCTCACGAGGCCTATCTCGCCGCCGGCGGCCTTGGCATCCTGGTCGGCGACGGGCAATTGCCGGTCTATCGGCTGGAGAAGATCGTCGAGTCCTATTACAACTACGCCTTGACTTCCAACATCAAGCTGGGGCTGGACTATCAGCTCATCATCGACCCTGGCTACAATGGAACGCGCGGACCCGCGAACCTCATGGCGGCCCGCATCCATTGGCAATTCTGAAAGCGGCGGCGCCGAACATCTTCGCGCCGAGTTTTGTCGCGCGGCGCTCGAAGGATCAGAAGATTTTCTTCAGCCAATGTTCAGGGCGCGTCTCCTGGCCTCCGACGGGGAAGGCGTAACCGAATATCGCCTTGAAGATCAGCCGGTCCGAGCCTGGCGTAAAGCCGTGGCCGACGCCGAAATCCACGTCGATGTCGCCGACTTTGAAGTCCACGACGGCGAAGAGATTATGCTGTTGCTGGCGTAATGGCGAGAAATGGCCGATCTGCCCGAAGTCCGCGTAATATTCCACGCCCAGTGAAAAATCCTTCTCCAGCTTATGCGCGATCCGCGCCGCCGGCGCGAAAGTGGTCGCGCCATGATCGCCAGGGGCAAAATCGACAATCGGATTGACGATGAATTCGAAATCCTTGTCGCGCACGCCGATGATCGGCCGCAGCTCCGCGCCAAAACGCGTTTGCGAAAACATCGGCGTGGTGTAGCTGAACTCGAAATTGGCGCCGTAGAAGAAATCGCGCTTATCCGCCTCCGGCGTGACGAACAGCGTGCGCAGCTTGAAGCCGTCGGAGAAAAACCGCCCGTCCTGGTCGAAGGCGAAGGGGGCGTAGAGCCCAAGCTCCCACCAGTCGGCGACGCCATAGGCGAGTTCCGGCGTGCCGTTGAGGCTATGATTGGGGATCAATCCGCCAGTGAAATCCGCCTGTGTGGGGCCGCGCGCGGTATAATTCAGGTGTTGCTCCAGCGTCCATTGGCCGACCTCGGCGATCTCGGCGTTGTAGACCTGGATCTCGTCCGTCGCGAGCGCCGACCGGGGAATGGCGATCATGGCGACAAGCAGCCCGCCGAGAATGACCCTCGGGCCGCGGAGGTTGTGGATCATCCTTCGCCCTTCCCCAAGAAAAGCAGCCAGGCGGCGCCATATCACCCGACGCCGGAGATGACAGCCGCGGTTTTCCGCTTCGCCGCGCGTCAAATCAGCTTCAACCCCTTCAAACTCGCATGTCCGTTGCGGCCGACGATCAGATGGTCGTGCACGATGATGCCGAAGGGCTGGGCGATGGCGATGATGTCGAGGGTCATGCGAATGTCGGCCGTCGAGGGCGTCGGATCGCCGGAGGGGTGATTATGCGCCAGAATGATCGCGCAGGACGCGAGCTCCAGCGCCCTGCGCACGACCTCGCGCGGATAGACCGGCGTATGGTCGACCGTGCCGACGCCCTGCACCTCGTCGGCGATCAGCGCGTTGCGCTTGTCGAGAAACAGCACGCGAAACTCCTCGCGTTCTGAATAGGCCATCGCCGTTCGGCAATAGTCGATCACGGCGACGAAGGACGAGAGCACGGCGCGCTTCTCCAACGCCCCGCGCGCCAGCCGCCGCCCCGCCGCCTCGACCAGCTTGAGTTCGCAAATCGCGGATTCGCCGAGGCCCTCGATCTCGCGCAGCCGCTCGGGTCGCGCGGCGACAACCTCGGAAAAAGAGCCAAATCGCGCGATCAGCGCCTTGGCCAGCGGCTTCACGTCGCGCCGGGCGATGGCCCGGAACAGCACCAGCTCCAAGAGCTCGTAATCGGCCAGCGCGACGCCGCCGGCCTCCATGAAGCGGTCGCGCAAGCGTTGGCGATGCCCGTGATAATGCGGCGCCGGGGCCTCGCGCAGGCCCTCTTCCGCCGCGGGCCGAGAGGCGTCGCCATCGCGGCTCATGGGCCCGCGGGGGAAGAGGCCTGAGTGGGATTGTCGCGCCCAAGCGGCGAAAGAGTGAAAATCTCAACGCCGGTTTCGGTCACCCCGACGGAATGCTCGAATTGGGCGGACAGCGAGCGGTCGCGGGTGACGGCGGTCCAGCCGTCGGACAGTATCTTGACCTGCGGACGGCCGAGATTGACCATCGGCTCGATGGTGAAAAACATGCCGGCGCGCAGGGGGACGCCCTCGCCTTTCTTGCCATAGTGGAGAATGTTCGGCTCGTCGTGGAACAGGCGGCCGAGGCCGTGTCCGCAGAAATCGCGCACGATCGAGCAGCGTTCAGCTTCCGCGTAAGCCTGGATCGCCTCGCCGATGTCGCCGGTGGTCGCGCCGGGCTTCACCACGGCCATGCCGCGCAGGAGCGATTCATAGGTCACGTCGATCAGACGCTGGGCGCGGCGCGGGATTTCGCCGACGCCATACATGCGCGAGGCGTCGCCGTGCCAACCGTCCAGGATGTAGGTCACGTCGACATTGACGATATCGCCCTCGCGCAGCGGCTTGTCGTCGGGAATGCCGTGACAGACGACATGGTTGATCGAGGTGCAGATGGATTTGCGATATCCCCGGTAGTCGAGCGGCGCCGGATAGGCGCCATGCGCCATCGCGAAATCGAATGCGAGATCGTCAAGCGTCTGCGTCGTGACGCCGGGGCGCACATGCTCGATCATCATGTCGAGCGCCTCCGCGGCGAGCCGACCGGCCCGGCGCATGCCTTCGAAATCCTCTGGCCCGTGCAGCTTGATATGCCCGTTCTTGCGGCCAGTCGGCGCGAGATGGGATTCGATGAAGGTCATGGTTTTGGGGTCTCTTTTAACGTTCGTTCGCGAATGGGCTTAAACTAATGATTGGGCGCGCGAAAGCAAGCCGGGCGCGGGAGGGGCGCCCTCGATGGGCCTCTCCCGCGCCCGGCTTCGGGCTCCTCGGGGTCGCCAAGCGACCTCGGCTGCTCCGGGGCCCCTACCCCGCCAGGCTCTTCGCCAATTCGTCGGTGTGCGCGTGCATCCGCCTGGTCATCTGGTCGATCTCGCGCGCCAGCGAGACCATCGCCTCGACGCCGGCGCCGGTTTGCGCCATCCCGCTGGCGGCCTGCTCCGCGTGCATCGACATCGAGTTCGCGCTTTCGGCCGCCGAGCGCACGCCGCGGGCGATGTCCTTGGTCGCCGCGTCCTGCGTGTGGACCGCGTTGGTGATGGTCGCGGAAATCTGCTCGACCTCGGCGATCTTGCGCTTGATCTTGTCGATGGAGGCGACCGACTGGTCCGTCGCCGCCTGAATCTCGGAAATCTGCTCGGCGATGTCCTGCGTCGCCTTGCCAGTCTGCGTCGCGAGACTCTTGACTTCCTGCGCCACCACCGCGAAGCCGCGGCCCGCCTCGCCGGCGCGCGCGGCCTCGATGGTCGCGTTGAGCGCGAGCAGATTCGTCTGCGCGGCGATGCGCGAGATTAGATTGACGACATCGCCGACGCGGTTGGCGGCGGCCGAAAGGCGCAGCATCTCGGCGCTGGAGCCGTTGGTTTCGGCCACGGCCTGACGCACGACGGCGGTCGACTCGACGGCCTGACGGCTGATCTCGCCGATCGCCGCCAATAGTTTCTCGGACGCCGTTGAGACGGCGGAGACGTCGCTCGCCGCTTGCAGCGAGGCCGTGCGGGCAAGATCGGAATCGGCGCGCGAGCGACGTTCCTGCACGATCATCGCCTCGGAGGATTGCGCCATGCGCTTGGTCATGTCGCCGAGCTTGGCCGTCGTCGCGGAGAGATCGACGGAGTAATGCTCTACCTTCTCGCGGATCGCCGCCTCGCGTCGCAGCCGCTCCTCGCGATCGTCGCGCGCCTTGATCTCGGCGGTCAGCGCGTTATTGGCGCGCACGGCGTCCCGGAGCACGACCAGCGCGCGAGAAATATGGCCGATTTCGTCGGTGCGGTCGGTTTCGTGAACGTTGATCTCGGTGTCGCCACTGGCGAGATCGCTCATTTGGCGCGCGATGAGCTTGATGGGCGCGGCGATGGTGGCGTTCATCGTCGGGACGGAAACGCCGAGGATCAACACCGTCGAGAAAAGCGTTCCGATAGCCAGTTCGGTCGCGAGCGTGCTCGCGGCGTCATGCGCGATCGCCAGCAGGGAGACGGCCTGACCCGCGGCCGCGAGGTTCGACGGCGCCGTCAGATCGCGCACGTGCGCGACGCCGAAATAGGCCGCCGCTCCCATGAACAGCATCAGCGTCAGAAACAACAGCTGACGCACGACCAATCCGGCGCCGACCGAGAGATTGCGCATGGGAAGCATCCAATCCTGTGATGGAATAATTGACCGCATTTTAAATTGTTTTTCATTCACGTCGCGTTAACGGGCGACAATCAAACCGGATTCCGATTGAAAACGAAGAGCATCACCGCCCGCGCAGCGCGTTCAGCACTTTGAGGCCCGCGCGGCCGGTGCGTTTCAGGCCGTTCTTGCTCTCATAATCGGCGATGGCTTCCCGGGTCGCCGCGCCGACCACGCCGTCGGGCTCGCCGACATTGTAGCCATGGCTGTTCAACAGCGCCTGCATTTCGCGCCGCTCCTCGCGCGACAGTCCCGGATCGTCGGTCGGCCAGGGCGTTTGAATGCCGGGTTTTCCGCGCAGCCGATCGGACAATATGCAAATCGCCAGCGCGTAGGATTCGGCGGCGTTGTATCCGTAAACCGCGTCAAAATTGCGCGTGACGATGAAGGCCGGGCCGTTGCGCCCCGCCGGCAGGATCAGCGCCGCGCGGCCCTCGCCGAGCGAGCCGCCGTCGAGCCGCCGCACGCCATGGGCCGAAAAGGCCGACATCGACTGGCGGTTGGTGCGTCCCGACGGGCCGGAATAGCCTTCCGGCAGGCGCGCTTCAAAGCCCCAGCCGAGGCCGGGAACCCAGCCGGCCTTGCGCAGGAAATTCGCGGTGCTGCCGAGCGCGTCGGCCGGGGAACTGGCGATATTCTTGCGCCCGTCGCCGTCGAGATCGACGGCGGTGGTCAGAAAGGTCGAGGGCATGAATTGCGTGTGGCCGAAGGCGCCGGCCCAGGAGCCGTTGAATTCTTCCGGCGCGATGTCGCCGTGATCGAGAATCTTGAGCGCCGCCATCAGCTCGCGCTTGAAATAATCGTTGCGGCGCGGGGCCTCGCACACCAGCGTCGCCAGCGATTGCACGACCGGGCGCTTGCCAAAGTTCTTGCCGTAATTCGACTCGACGCCCCACACGGCGACGATGATCGCCGGATCGACGCCAAAGCGGCTTTGCGCGGTCTGGAGCGAGCCCGCGTGCTGATGCAGCAACGCCCGGCCCTCGTCGACACGCTCCTCGTCGACCAGCGCGGCCAGGTAATCCCACACCGGCGTCGAAAACTCGGGCTGCTTGCCCATGAAGCTCACGGCGTCATTGGGCTCGAGATTGCCCAGCGCGCTGGAAATGGTTTGCTCGGAAACGCCCGACGCGGCGGCCGAATGGCGCAGGCCGGCAAGGCAGGAGCCCCAATCCGCGCGCGCGGGTTGGGCGAGGAGGCACAGGGCGGCGAAGGCGCCGGGGAGAAGGCGAGAGGTGTTCATGGCGCCGATTATACCCCGACATGGTTAACGCGCGATAACGATGTTGGCCGGCCTAATAGGCGTTTTTGGTGGTGACGAGCGACAGCGGGGTCAGCGCGAGAATGCGGAGGTCGAACAACATCGACCAGTTCTCGATGTAGAATAAATCATGCGCGACGCGCTGCTCGATTTTCTCGGCGGTGTCGGTCTCGCCGCGCCAGCCGTTGATTTGCGCCCAGCCGGTGATGCCCGGCTTCACGCGATGGCGCGCGAAATAGCCGTCGACCACCTCGTCGTAGAGACGGTTTTCGGCGTGGCCCTGCACCGCGTGGGGGCGCGGCCCGACCAGCGCCAGATTGCCCTTGAACGCGACGTTGAACAGCTGCGGCAGTTCGTCGAGCGAGGTTTTGCGGATGAAGCGCCCGACGCGCGTCACCCGCGGATCGCCGCGCGTCACGGCCTTCACAGCGTCGGCGTCCGCCTGATCGATATACATCGAGCGGAATTTATAGACTTCGATCTTCTCGTTGTTGAAGCCATAGCGGATTTGCTTGAACAGCACCGGCCCGCGCGAGTCGAGCTTCACCGCGATGGCGACCAGCGCCATGACAGGCGCCAGCAGGACCAGCGCGATCGTCGCGAGGACGCGGTCCTCGATGATCTTCAGCGCCACGGCCCCATCGGACATCGGCTTGTCGAACAGCGGCAGAAAGGGCGCCTCGCCGATGTAATTATAGGCGCGCGACGCGAGCTTCAGCTTGCCGCCCAGCGCGGCGACGCGCACGTCGATGGGCAAAACCCAAAGCTGTTTCAAAAGCTCGAGAATACGGTCCTCCGCGCTCGGCGGCAGAGCGACGATCAGCAGGTCGACGCGTTGCGCGCGGCAGAATTCGACAAGATCGTCGAAGCGCCCGAGCTTGCAATAGCCGCCCACCTGCTCCGGCGAGCGCAGCTTGTCGCGGTCGTCGAACAGGCCGAGAATCTGGATCGCGTCGCTCGCGGTGCGATCGAGACGCTGGATCAGTTCGGTCGTCGCGTCGCCGCCGCCGACAACGACCGCCCGCCGCCCCAGCCGGCCCTCGCGCGACCAGCGCGCCAAAAGGCGCGCGACCACCAGGCGCGTCGCGACGCAAAGCGCCAAGGCGGCTAAAAACCAGTCGAGCAGCCAGCTCCGTTGATCCGGCGCATAGGCGCCGGCCAGCGCCTCGCACACGACGAAGCCCGCCAGCGATAACACCAAGCCGAGCGCGATTTCGAACGCCTGGCGCGCGGCGGAACAGAGCGCCCGGATCGTATAGGCCCAACGCGCGCCGAGAACGGCCAGAACGCCGCCGGCGACGCCCGCGAGGGCGAGAAAGCCGAGATCGTCGGTATTCGCCGCGACGCGCCCGCTCCCGTAAGTCGCGGCGCCCGCGAGGACAACCGCGAGCGCGTCGAGAACCAGCACCGCGACGATGATCGTCGGTTGCGAGATAAGGCGGTGGGGCGGAACCACCGGCGCGCGCCCCCCCGAGGTGGAATTCCGACGATGGTTCTGGAAAAAAATCGAGGAGACGACGCTGCTCATGCTGACCCGCTCAGGAACGCAAACTCGCGCGAGGACGCGGCGCGGGGCGCCGCCAGGCGCGCAGCCTCGCCGATTTACGTAAAGGAAGTTCTTATGTGATGGCCGGACAAATCGCCCGACCGCCGGGCTCCCGCCCCCCTCTCCGGCCGGCCGCTTTCCCTTCGCGGCGTGGATCGGCTAAGATCGCTCCAATGGCGTCCGCGCGTCATTCGGACGACGCACGATCGCGGCAAAAGCCACGTCGACGCCTTCACGCCAATCAAAAGCAATAGGGAAACGACATGCGAGGTTCGATGCTCAAGACGCTGACCTTGGCCGCGACTTTGGCGCTGGCGCCCATCGGGGTCCAGCGCGCGGCCGCTTACTGTCTCTTCGGCGGCTGCGACGTGACCGAGGACGAGGCCAAGACGGTGTTCGACAACATGGTCAAGAAACGCTTCGACAAGCCCGGCCAGCTGGTCGAGTTCAAGACGCGGATGACCGAGAGACTGGAAATGCACGCCACCGGCGAGAAGGGCTTCGAGTATTACTTCGACGCCACGGTGAAGTTTCCCGACGGCGCCAATCTCGAATGCAAGCCGGATGGCGACAAGTTCCCCGAGGGCTGCTCGCCCAGCAAGCATTTCGTGACCGCGCCGGTCGGCTCCGACCCCAAGGGCAAGCAATATGTCGCGCCGGGCCAGACGGTTGTCTTCAGCGAGGAATATCGCTTCTACGAGGCCGGCAAGGGCTGGAAGGGCCCGGACGGCAATCTCTATAACCCGGACTAAATTTCTCCCTCGGCCGGCGCCCCGGCGCGAAGATTCGGGGCGAAGGACGCCGTAATGCTCGCGGACATGCCGCTTCGCTCGCGCCTGCCGCTGTCGCCGGGCGCCGCGCTGGACGAGCTTGGCCTCGCCGGCGCCTTCGACGCATTGGCGCGCTGCTGGCGCGAGAGTTACCCTGAAATCGCGGTGACGCTGGAGGTCGCCGATCTCCCGCTGGGCGAGGAGTCCGCGCTCGCCGCCTATCGCATCGCGCGGGAGGGGCTGACCAACGCGCTACGCCACTCCGGCGCCGGCCATGGGACCAGTTCCGTCGCGCTCAAAACGCCGGACCAACCGCGCGTCCGCGTCGCCTACGATGGCGCGGGGCTGAAGCCTGGTGGCGCCAGGGGCTCGGCCTGCGCGGCATGAGCGAGCGCGTCGGCGCGCCGTGCTGGAGGCCTGGCTGCCGGTGGAGGCGGAAAGCTGGCGCTTGGAATGCGGGTTTGGTCGCGGGAAGCTCGACCGTCGATTCAACTTGTCGGGCAAGCCATGCGGTTGCATTCTCGGCGCGCGAGGCGGATCGAGTCGAACCATGGGGGAACAGGTGAGCGAGGCGCCAAAAGGACCCGGGCCCTCAAAACCCGGGAAGAAAGCGAACGCGCCACTGATGCTCGCGCTCGCTGGAGTGTTGATCAGCATGCTCAGCGAAGGCGTCCAAGACCAAACGGCTTCCCATGCCGTTTTCGCGCTTGGCGTCGGATGCACGATCTGCGCTCTGCTGTATATTATCGTCAAGCGGAAAAACTCTCCGGCGGGTTAGCGGCCCGACGCGCTTTCGGGCGAGGCCTCAGGCCGCCTCCCGGGCGGCGTCCCGCGCGCCTCGCGCCAGTTCGGCCTCCGACTCCTCCGCCGTCAGGGTCGAGAACATCCGCTGAAGCTCGGCGCCGGTGCGCGGGGAATAGCGGTCGATGCCCGCGCGGCCATGGAAGGCCATGAACATCCGGCGCGCGCTCTCGAGCGACAACGGACCAATCTCGACCACCTCGTCGATCCTCCCCGGGCGGATGATCGCCGGATCGAGCTTGGCGAGATGGTTCGTCGTCACGATGAATTTCAGCCCGTCCGGCGTTTGCATGCCGTCCATGGCGTTCAGGATTTCGTGCAGCGGGGCGCCGATACCGGCGCGCTCCTCGAACTGACCGCTTCCGTCCTTGTCCTGTTTCGGCTCGCGATTCAATCCGTTGGCGATAGTGTCGATGTCCTCGATCACGAACAGATCTTTCCTCGTTCCCGACATGAAGGCCGCGCCCAGTCCGTGCAGGGATTTGATGTATTTGATGTCAAAATCGAGATCGGAGGCGAGCGCGTGGATCAGGCTGGTCTTTCCGGTTCCGGGCGGACCGTGCAGGATGATTCCCAGCTTCCACGGGATGCCGCGGGCCGAATGCCACTCTTCGGCGCCGCGAAACCAGGTCAGGCGTTGGACGAGCCGGTCCTTGACCGCCTCGTCGACGAAAACCGTGTTCAGCCCGCGCTTGCGCCGGCGCAGACCGCCGTTGAAGCCGCCCGCCGCGTAGATGGAGACATAGAGGGAGTTCCTGTGCTCTTCGGGCTTGCAGTCTCGCATGAACCGCTCGACCACCTCGCGATCGCGGGTCAGGAAAGAGACCATGATGGTTTCGAAAGGCACGACCTGCTGCGTGGACTTCGCCTTCGAATATTTGAACAGGGTTCCCTGATAGCTTCCCCATCCCTCGCCGAAGCCGGTCTTCAGGCTTCCGTCCTTGATCTCCAGCGATCGGCTGAAAAATTCGAGCCGGCATCCTTCGATGAAGGCGTCGACGTCGCGATATTCATTGGACAGACTTTCGACGAACACCTTCGTCCAAAGGGTTCTCTCGATAACTTCGAGCGTCTTCTCTGGCACGGCGCGCAGGAGGTACATGGCCGAACCGAAAGCCAGCGTGCCGGCGCCGCCGACGAAAAGCTGGTTGGAAGCCAAAACGGACCAAATCGTGTCGAGAAGCGTCATGTGGCGGCCTTTATTTCAAGAGGTTGTCGCTTGGCGCGCCTCGCGAAAGTCACGCCGAGGGCGGAACGTGCGCGCGCAGGAAGTCGAGAGCCTCGGTCGGCGCGCTGGCGAGCGGCAACGTGACGAAATGGTTGGTGGCGAGAATCAGTAGCCAGGCCCCCTCGATCGGCCAAACCGCCTTGATCCGCGCCCATTCCAGTAACGACGCGGGACCGGGCCCGTCGATGACGAGGCCATCGTCGCGAAGCCGCGCCATCGGCGAGCGTCCCCGCATCGCCTCGACCCTCTCGCGGATCATCCTCAAATGCATTCGCCACCCCGACGCGACGAAGATCGCGAGAATGGCGGACATCGCCAGGAACAAATCGACGCCGAGTTCTTCCTCGCCCTCGAAAATCAGCATCGCGCAGCAGAAAATCATGAGCGCGAGCGGCCCAAAGGTCAGCGCCGCGTTTTCACGGAACAATGCCCTGGTCACGAACCCATTGACCGCGGACCGCATGAGTTTGTCATCATAACGGACTGGAAACACATAGCGTTCGGTCATCAGGCGGACCTCGTTGGGGCAAAAAGGCGGACTCGCCGGCGTTCGCCCCGCATCGGCGGCCGGTTCAGCGCAAATATGCTCGATCCGGCGTCGCGCAAGACCGGGCGGGGCCGACGGCCCGCTTCGGGATTTTTTGGAACTTCGCCGGGGGAAAATTTTGTGGAAAGACAGGGGTGACTGTAAACCTGATTTTCAGATAGGCGGGTGGTCCACGTCCGCGCCAGGGAACAAGACGATGCCACGCACCCGCCTCCTCGCTCTTACCGCGCTCTGCTCGGGCCTCGCGCCCGCCGCCCTCGCGCAGGAGGCGCTGCCGGACATCGACATT
>JBAUVQ010000364.1:0-41534 GCA_049583305.1 Methylocystis sp. | reverse complement strand
CGCGAGGATCGTTTTCGTCCTGGTTTTCTCATGGAACATCTTGTGGTTGCTTCACAAATTCCTTGTTCGTGAATGCAGGGAACTAATTCGCGGCGATGCGGGAAAGGGCGCGCGGGAACAAGGATCCGCCGAGCGGTATCCACGAACGCGCCGTCCATGCTCCTTTTGCATGATCGAGAGCGTAAATCGGATTCCAATCTTGCCCCCCCCCTTCAAAGTTTCTCACGATCGTAAAATCTGTCGCTTATGTGCGTGAATCTTCGCCGATCGGCGTCGTGACCCCACGCCGATATGGACGCCCGGAGCGGACTCAGGGTTGGTCCCGGAAAGCGGACGCCAAATTTTTCGTGTCAATCACGCAAATCGTGAATATGGTTCCCGCGGAGTCACTTTTGGTTGCGTCGTTTTGATCGTCGTCGGGCCGGCGGCGGGCGCGCGGGCCATGGGCGCGACGCTCCGGTTGGCCAACCCGATTTCAGAGAACCTCGGCGCGGGCGGGATCGCGCTTAAGGTTACGCATCTGCTGTTGGGCCCGGGACGCCACCCTAGGCCGCATCGATCGGGGCGATGCTCTTATTCCGAAAAGGCCGGACCATGCTTGGAAATGAAACCGAAGGTGATGCATGCCTCGGCGTGGTCGCCTCCGTGCGAGGCAGTGTCGTGGACATTCGCTTCCAGGGGCGCCTGCCGGCGATCCATTCGGTGCTTCGTGCTGGAGATCAGGGACAAATCGTCATTGAAGCGCTCTCGCAGTTGGACGCGAGTCATGTGCGGGGGATCGCATTAACCCCCACGCAAGGTCTTGCGCGCGGCATGGCGGTGAGGAACACCCTTGGGCCGCTGAAGGCGCCAGTGGGCCGGGAAATTCTGTCGCGCATGTTCGACGTGTTCGGCAATGTCATCGACCGGGGGCCCGAGTTGTCCAATGTCGAGTGGCGTTCCGTGCATCGATCGCCGCCGTCGTTGATGCGGCGCTCCACCAAGTCCGATGTCTTCGAAACGGGCATCAAAGCCATCGATGTGCTCATGCCCTTGGAGCGCGGCGGCAAGGCGGGCTTGTTTGGCGGAGCGGGCGTGGGCAAGACCGTGTTGCTCACCGAAATGATTCACAATCTCGTGAAACAACATGAAGGGGTGAGCATTTTTTGCGGCATCGGCGAACGTTGCCGCGAGGGCGAAGAACTCTACCGCGACATGAAAGCCGCGGACGTGCTGGCGAACATGGTGATGGTGTTTGGCCAAATGAACGAGCCTCCCGGCGCCCGCTTCCGCGTGGCTCACGCGGCGCTGACGATGGCCGAATATTTTCGTGACGACGAACATCGCGACGTGCTGTTGCTCGTCGACAATATTTTTCGGTTCATTCAAGCTGGCATGGAGGTATCCGGCTTGATGGGGCAAATGCCTTCCCGCCTCGGCTATCAGCCGACCATCGGCACTGAGTTGTCGCAACTGGAGGAACGCATCGCCAATACCGATGCGGGCGCCATCACCTCGATTCAGGCCGTCTATGTGCCGGCGGACGATTTTACCGATCCGGCGGCGGTGCACACTTTCTCGCATCTCTCCGCGTCGATCGTGCTTTCGCGCAAGCGAGCCAGCGAAGGCCTGTTTCCGGCGGTCGATCCCTTGCAATCCAGCTCGAAGATGGCGACTCCGGGCGTCATCGGCGCCCGGCACTATGAATTGGCGCAGGAAATCCGCCGGACGCTCGCGCAATACGCTCAACTGAAGGACATCATCGCAATGCTCGGCCTGGAGCAGCTTTCGCGGGAGGACCGCGACGTCGTGGCGCGCGCAAGGCGCCTGGAGCGATTCTTGACCCAGCCATTCTTTACGACCAAGCAGTTTACCGGAATGGAGGGCAAGTTCGTCAGGCTGGAGGACGCGCTGGAGGGCTGCGAACGCATTTTGAATGACGAGTTCAAGAACTATCCGGAGAGCGCGCTCTATATGATCGGAACGATCGACGAGGCCAAGGCGAAGGCAAGTCCCACCCCGCCCAAAGCCGCGGGCGCGCGGACCCCCGCGGGTCGCGTCGTCGCATCCACGAGCGACGCCTCGGTCGAGGGTTGATTATGGTCGCGAAATTCATGAGACTTAAAATTCTCCTCCCCTTCCAAATCTTTGTCGAGGAGAGCGACGTGTCGCGCGTCGTCGCGGAGACCCCCGATGGTTGTATTGGGCTGTTGCCCCGCCGGCTCGATTGCGTCGCGGCGCTGGCTCCGGGAATTTTGATTTACGAGACCGAAAGCGGGGGCGAGACCTGTCTTGCCGTGGATGAAGGCGTATTGATCAAGACAGGCCCCGAGGTGCTGGTCTCCGTGCGGAACGCGATACCGGGAACCGACCTTGGTCTGCTGCGCGCGGCCGTCGAACGGGAGTTCAGATCTTTGGACGAGCAGGAGCAAGCTGTGCGTTCCGTGCTGGCGAGGATGGAAAGCGACATTATTCGTCGCATGGCGAGTTTCAACGATGGCCGATGAACCCCAAGGCAAGCCCTTGAGACCCAAGCAATCGCTCGGCGAAGAGGTCGGCGCCAAAGCCGCGCGAAAACTCAGGGCGCGTCGGCGCCGCGCGCATGGCGTCTGGTATGGCTTGGGCATGATGGGGCTGGTCGGCTGGTCGGTGGCGACTCCGACCGTGCTTGGCGCGGCGCTGGGCCTCTGGTTGGACAAGCGCTATCCTGGGCCTCACTCCTGGACCCTGACGCTGCTGATCATCGGCCTGATCCTCGGCTGTTTGACGGCATGGCGTTGGGTGGCCGAGGAGGACCGGCGGCTGCGCGACGAGCAGGGGGATGACAATGCATGAGTATATTGTCTTCACGGCGGTCGCGGCGGCGGGGGGAATGCTTGGCGCGATGTTTTTCGGCGGCCTTTGGTTCACGGTGCGCAAGGGCGTCGCCTCGCCCCGGCCGGCGCTGTGGTTTTTTTGCAGCCTGCTTCTGCGCATGAGCATCGCGCTGACGGGGTTTTACTTTGTTTCCGGCGGTCGCTGGGAACGGCTGTTGGCGTGCATGCTTGGATTTGTCGTCGCGCGCCTCATCGTCATGCGCTTGACGAAATCAACGGGACAAGGTGAACCCCGCCCCGAAGTGGAGGCCCGTTGTGCGCCTTAGTCCCGACGAAATCGTGCTCTGGCGAGAGGGGTTTCTCAAACTCAACGCCACCATCGCCTACACCTGGGCGTTGATGCTCGCGCTGACGGTCGGCTCGATGCTCGTCACCCGCGATCTCTCCTTGGGTCTTGATCGCTCGCGTTGGCAGAACCTGCTGGAGATCATCGTCACCGGCATTGAGAAACAAATCGAGGACGTTGGCCTCCAGCGCCCAAGAAAATACCTTGGATTTCTCGGAACATTGTTTCTGTTCGTCGCGACCGCCAATCTCTGCACGGTCATTCCCGGCTACGAGCCGCCGACGGGGTCGCTGTCAACAACGGCGGCGCTGGCGCTGTGCGTGCTGATCGCCGTGCCGCTCTATGGGATCGAGGAGCAGGGACTGGGCGAATATCTCAAGACCTACGCCGAGCCGACGATCATCATGCTGCCGTTCAACATTATCAGTGAGCTCTCGCGCACGCTCGCTCTGGCGGTCCGCCTGTTCGGCAATATGATGAGCGGGTCGATGATCCTCGCCATTTTGCTGACCATCACCCCGTTTATCTTCCCGATCGTGATGAGCGCGCTCGGTCTGCTCACCGGCATGGTGCAGGCCTATATCTTCACGATCCTCGCCGCCGTGTACATCGCGGCGGCCACGCGCGGTCGCGAGCCGCCGCGCGCCACGGAAATCACAGGCGACGCATGACGCGGCGCAACGAGAGGCGAAACCATGGACAACGCGACGCTCATCGCAATTGTTTCAATCTTCACGGCGGGCCTAACGATCGCGCTGGGGAGTATCGGACCCGCCTTGGGCGAGGGTCGCGCGGTGGCGACGGCGTTGAGCTCCTTGGCGCAACAGCCCGACGCCGCCACGACGATAACGCGCACCTTGTTCGTGGGCCTGGCGATGATCGAATCAATCGCGATCTATTGCTTCGTCGTCTCGATGATCCTGATATTCGCCAACCCGTTTTGGACACATGTCATCGCTGAAGCCGGGGGAAAGTGACGCATGCTGATCGATTGGTTCACGGTCGGCGCGCAGGCGCTCAACTTCATCATCCTCGTGTGGTTGCTCAAGCGCTTTCTGTATAAGCCAATCCTTGACGCCATCGACGCGCGCGAAAAACGGATCGCGGCCGAACTCGCGGACGCCGACGCGAAAAGAGCCGAAGCGCAACGGGAGCGCGACGCCTATCTGCATAAGAATGAGGAGCTTGACGGGCGGCGCGCCGGGCTTCTGCAACAAGCGACGGAGGCGGCGGAGGCCGAGCGTCAGCGACTTCTTGGTGAAGCGCGGCAGGCGGCTGACGCCTTGAGCGCCCAGCGCCAGGAAGCGCTGAAAAGCGAGACGAACAATTTGCGCCGCGCGATCGGCGAGCGCGCCCAAAGAGAAGTTTTCGCGATCGCGCGAAAGGTGCTGAACGATCTCGCGACGATGACTCTGGAGGATCGGATGGCGGACCTGTTCATTCGCCGTATGCGGGAGTTGGACAATTTGGCGAGGATGGACCTCGCGGAAGTCCTCAAGGCGTCGCGCGAGCCGGCGCTGGTTCGCAGCGCCTTCGAGCTTCCGCTGCCGCGGCGCGCGGAGATCCAAAAGGCGCTGGGCGAAATTTTCTCCGCTGAAATTCCACTGCGATTCGAGACCGCGCCGGAACTGGCCGCCGGGATCGAACTGTTCGCGAGTGGACGGAAAGTAGGCTGGAGCATCTCCCAATATCTTGCGTCATTGGAAGAGGAGGTGGCCGAACTGCTGAACACGAAGGACGAACCCGAGGCCCGGAGCCAATGAACACGGATTCCCGGCGCCTCCTAGAGCGCGTTGACGAAGTCTTCGCCGCGATGGACCGGGGGCGCCAATCGTTCAAGCCGGATCTGCGCACGCGAGAGGTTGGCGTGATCACGAGCATCGCCACCGGCGTCGCCAAAGTCTCTGGGCTGCCTGGCGTGGGTTTTGAGGAGTTGGTCAAGTTTCCAGGTGATGTCCTGGGCATCGCGTTCAATGTGGACGAGCATGAACTCGGCGTCGTGCTGCTGGGCGATTATGTGACTCTTCGCGCTGGCGATGAAGTCGAGCGCACCGGTCGGGTCATGGATGTGGCGGTCGGAAAGGAATTGCTGGGCCGGGTCATAGACCCGCTTGGTCGGCCGCTCGACGGTGACGGACCGCTGAGCGCCAGCCGGCGGCTCCCCATCGAACGTCCCGCCGCCGCGATCATGGACCGCGCGCCGGTGACGGAACCGCTGCAAACCGGCGTCAAAGTCATCGATGCGCTGATCCCAATCGGGCGAGGTCAGCGCGAGTTGATCCTGGGCGACCGGCAGACGGGCAAAACTTCCATTGCGCTTGGCGCCATTCTCAACCAGCGCGGCGCGGACGTCGTCTGCGTCTATTGCGCCATCGGTCAACGGGCTTCCACCGTGGCGAAAGCCGTCGCCGTCTTGCGAGAAATGGGCGCGATGGACCAAACCGTGGTTGTCGTCACGGAGGGCGACGATCCACCGGGTCTCGCCTATGTCGCTCCTTACGCCGCGACCAGCATCGCCGAGTATTTCATGGAGGCTGGCCGCGACGTGCTCATCGTCTATGACGACCTCACGCAGCACGCCCAGGCCTATCGCGAACTCTCTCTGCTGCTGCGTCGGCCGCCAGGCCGCGAGGCCTTCCCGGGCGATATCTTCTACATACACTCGCGCCTGCTCGAACGCGCGACCCGCCTGCGCCCCGAACTCGGCGGCGGCTCGCTCACGGCTCTTCCCATCGTCGAGACCGAAGCGCAGAATATTTCCGCCTATATTCCGACCAATCTCATTTCCATCACGGACGGCCAAATCTATCTTTCGCCGTCGCTGTTCGAATTGGGCGTGCTGCCAGCCATCGACGTCGGAAAATCGGTTTCGCGCGTCGGCGGCAAGGCGCAGCGCGCGATCTATCGCGAGGCGGCGGGCGATCTCAAGCTTGCTTACGCGCAGTTCGAGGAACTCGAGACTTTCGCCCGCTTCGGCGCGCGCCTCGACGACGACTCGCGCAAGATCATCGAGCATGGGCGGCGCATTCGCGCCTGTCTGAAGCAGGCGGAATTTTCACCGGTCCCGGCCCCAGGGCAAATCGCGCTTCTTTTGGCGTTGACCGCTGGCTTGTTCGACTCCGTGCCGATCGAGCGAATGGCGGAGGCCGAGCGCGCCGTGCTCGAAGCGGTGGAAAAAATGCCGGCGGAAGCACGCGCGCGTTTCGAGAGCGCCGACAAGTTGAGTGAGAGCGATCGCGGGACGCTGTTGCAAGTCACGCGGGATGCGCTTACGCCGTTTCGGCCGAAGACCGACTCCGCCATGGAAGCGCAACCCGAATCAAAACCTAAGATCGAGGTCGAACTCAAATCATCCTTTGGACAGGGGTCGAGAGAGACGACGGATGGCGCGAATGGCGGACGGGCGTCCAGTTCTTGGCGAAAGGTGGTTGCCGCCCTGATCATTGTCGGTGGCGCGGCTGGCTTGTTCGCCGCCCGAAGCAGGGAACAGCGGCATGGACCGGCTCCGATCCAAGTCCGCGTCGTAACGGCGACCGGCGTCGTCGTTCCCGCGGCGACAACGCCAATCAAGGCGCGGGTTTCCGGTGTTGTCGCGGCGGTCTATTGTTCCGCCGGCACGCAGGTGAAGGTGGATCAGCTCTGCGCGAAAATTGACGCTCGGCCCTATCAGGCGCTGGTCGATCAAGACGAGGCCGATCTGACGGCGGCGAAGGCGCGACTGCAAAAGGACGATGCCGATCTCGACCGCGCTAAAGCGGCTTTCGAACATCAGGGAACGAGAACGACGCGTCGGCTAAAGGACACCGAGGCTTCGCGCAAGGCCTATGAGCAGATACGCTCGCGGCGGCAGGGCGACGAGGAGACGCTCGCGCGGCTCCAGGCGACGCTGAACGTGGCTCGAGCCAACCTCGCGGAAACGGATGTCGTTTCACCGATTGACGGAGCCGTGGTCGCCCGCGACATAGAGCCGGGCGAGACGATCGAGGCTGGCGCGGACAGGCCACTCTTCCTTGTGGCGACGGATCTCACCTCGATGCAGGTCAATGCCCATATCAGCGAGAGGGACCTCGGCGCGGTCGAGCCCGGCGGCAAAGTCTCCTTCACGATCGCTGGATTGCCCAACCGTTCCTTTGTCGGCGAAGTGACGCGTGTCGATCGCGCGCCCCCCATGGTTCAGAATGCGGGAGACCACGACGTCGTCATCAGCGCGCCCAATCCCGATCTGTCGCTCAAGCCGGGGATGAGCGCGACCATACGGATCGTGGCTCCTAAAGGCGCCGACGCATCCCGCGGGGAAAAGCCGTGAGCCAGACGACGGCGAGTCTTCAACGCAAGATTAAAAGCGCTGGCGATCTCCAATCCGTCGTGCGCACGATGAAGGCGCTGGCCGCGTCGAACATCGGGCAATACGAAAAGGCGGTGCGCGCGTTGGACGACTATCATCGCGGCGTGGAAATGGGCCTGAGCATCTGCCTCCGCCAGAACGCGCTCGCCGCGCCACTCACGGCGGCAAATAGGCGAACCGCCGTGGGCGCGGTCGTGTTTGGTTCGGACCAGGGGCTGGTGGGCCGGTTCAACGATGTGATCGTCGATTTCGCGGTGCGGACCCTCGATGGTGTTTCCGACAAACCCCGCGTCTGGGTTGTCGGCGAACGCGCGTATGCGCGTTTGCAGGAAGCGGGCCTGCCGCCGGAGGGCCTCTTTCCCGTCGCGAACTCGGTCAAGGCCATCTCGCCTCTCGTCGGGCGAATTCTCGCGGAAAGCGAGGCGCTCCTCGACCCAGGCGCCGTCATCGAATTTTATCTCTTCCACAACCGACCCGAGTCCGGGACAAATTACGTTCCCGCCTCTCAGCGGCTGCTGCCTCTGGACGAGAGCTGGCGGCGCAAGCTGATCGAACTCCCGTGGGCGACCCGAAACTTACCGGAAGTTTTCGGCGACGCGACCGCGACCGTGCGCGCCCTGGTGCGGGAGTATCTCTTTGTTTCGCTGTATCGGGCTTGCGCCGAATCTCTTGCGAGCGAAAACGCCAGCCGATTGGCCGCGATGCAGCGCGCCGACAAAAACATCGACGAATTACTGGAAGAATTCAACGGCGCCTTTCATCGTTTGCGCCAGAGTGGAATCGACGAAGAGCTGTTCGACGTCGTTTCGGGCTTTGAAGCGCTCAACGGAACTACGGTTTAACGCCTTGGGCCCCGAGGGTCTCGTGCATCGCAAGGCGCCGGGGCAGCGGTCGCTCCTCATCGACGAGCGGCGCGCCGCTTTGGCGGTCGTCGTCGAAGAGGGCCCGACGCCCGCGATCCACGGCGTCGCGCGCTGGGGCGTCGTCGACCTCCGCCAGTGGCTGTTCGAGACGTTTCGCATCTCCCT
This sequence comes from Methylocystis sp., assembly GCA_049583305.1. Lineage (GTDB taxonomy): Bacteria > Pseudomonadota > Alphaproteobacteria > Rhizobiales > Beijerinckiaceae > Methylocystis. The sequence continues at coordinate 33,020 of JBAUVQ010000364.1, read as the reverse complement.
CTCCGAGACGACGGTGAGCCGGGAACCGCGCAAGGTGGGTTATCGCAAGCTCTCGGCGCGCCCGCGTTACGTTCCAGCTTGTTGAAGCCGTTAATCAAAACCGACAGTTCGCGACACCTCGATGATCACCTTCAATGCCTTGGTCTCCGAAGATCAATAATTTGTTCGCGTGATATTGAGGTGTGGTTTCAGATTGGAGTCATTGAGATACGTAAAGCGCGTCAGCGGATCGAGAGAGCCAAGAGCGAGCAATATGGTGAGCCAAAGGAAGCCCGAGGCCGCGAACAGCCGGATCGCGTTTGGCCCGTGCGCCACCTCCATGAAAAACACCACGATCACGCCCGCCATAGCCAAGGCGACGACTAGAAGCAACGGCCGCAGGGAAGGAGACAACGGGAAGGCGGCCGCGGCGAATTCGGCCGCTAGCAAGATGAGAAGCGCGACCCAGGCCAGGACCAGTCTCGCAAAACGCGCGCTCATGCGCCTCTCCCGATTAGATAGATGAGCGGATAGAGAAACACCCAGACCATGTCGACGAAGCTCCAATAAAGACCGACGATGGCGACGGCGCCATGGCGCTGGGCCGTGAACTTTTCCGCGCGCGTGATGATCCAGCCGACGAGGCAGAGTCCTACGACCATATGCGCGCCGTGAATGGCAGTGCTCGCGAAATAGAACACGAAGAACAGTTGCGCGCCGCGCCGCGCCGCGCCCTCTAGCGAAAAATTTTCGCCGGGGAACAAATCTCTCGCGAAATCCTCGCGCCATTCGACGCCGAATTTGAGCACAAGGAAGCTCGCGCCAAGCATCCAGGCGACCATGCAGCACTGTCGGAGCCGCCGCGACTCGCCTCTCTCGATGAAGGCGAGGCCGGCGCTATAGGCGAAGCTGCTCGTCACCAACAGCGCGGTGTTAATCGTGCCAAGCAGAAGATCGGTTTGCATCGCGCCTTGGTCGAAGCCAGCCGCGTTCCAGTGTCGACAGTAGATCCAGGCAAGGAACAGCGGTCCGAAGAAGAGAATCTCGGTCGCGAGAAAGAGCCACATGCCGGAGAGCGCGGTTTCCGTCTCGTGGCGCGCGCTTGCATATTGAAAGCCGTGGGGGAACGAAGCCTCAGACATGGCGCGCCTCCGGTGGCCAAGGATATTGATATACGGGCTCCGTGACGATCGGCGTGACTTCGAAATTCTCCGTTGGCGGCGGCGAGGACGCGCGCCATTCGAGTCCCGCCGCGTTCCAGGGGTTGGCGCGGGCGCGCTCGCCATGGAACAGCGACCAGAGGAGATAGATCAAAGGGAGCAGATAGCCAGCCGCGAGGATCGTCGCGCCACCGGACGAGAAGACGTTGAGCAGAAAATATTCGGGCGCATAGAAGGCATAGCGCCGCGGCATGCCGAGATAGCCAAGCAAGAATTGCGGGAAAAAGGTCAGATTGAACCCGATGAAGATGACGACGGCCCCGGCTCGTCCCCACATTTCCGGATACATGCGTCCCGTGATCTTCGGCCACCAGAAATGCAGACCGGCGAAATAGGCCGACACCATGCCGCCGACCATGACGTAATGAAAATGCGCGACGACGAAGTAGGTCTGCGTCAGATGCACGTCGGCGCCGAGCGCCGCGACGAACAGCCCCGTTAGCCCACCCATGGTGAAGAGCCCGATGAAGCCGATCGAATAGAGCATCGGCGCGTCGAAGCGGATGAAGCCCTTGTGCATCGTGCCGATCCAGTTGAAGACCTTGATCGCCGAGGGCACGGCGACCGCGAAGCTCAGGATCGAAAAGACGAGCGACGAATAGAGAGACGTGCCGGCGACGAACATATGGTGGCCCCAGACCAGGAAGCCGAGGACGGCGATCGCAATGCTGGACCAGACCACGAATTTGTAACCGAAGAGCGTTTTCTGGGCGAAGGCCGGAACGATTTCGCTCACCACTCCGAAGCCGGGGAGGATCATGATGTAGACCGCCGGATGCGAGTAGAACCAGAAGAGATGTTGGAACAGCAGCGGATCGCCGCCGATCGCCGGATCGAAAACGCCGATGTGAAAGACGCGTTCGAAAGCGAGCAGCACGAGCGTCATGGCGAGAACGGGGGTCGCGAGGACCATGATCACGCTCGTCGCATAGAGCGACCACAGGAATACCGGCATTTTATAGAAGGTCATGCCCGGCGCGCGCAGGCGGTGAATGCTGACGATGAAATTCAGCCCCGTCGCGATCGATGAGAAGCCGGCGATGAAAATCGCCACGACGGTCGCGACGACATGCCCCTTGGAATAGCTCGAGGAAAGCGGTGTATAGAAGGTCCAGCCCGTATCGACGCCTCCAGCGAAAAGCGCATAGATCGCGACTAGGCCCGCCACGACATAGAGATACCAGCTCAAGAGGTTGAGGCGTGGAAAGGCGAGATCGCGCGCGCCGAGCATCAAGGGCACGAGGAAGTTGCCGAGCGTCGTCGGAATTGCGGGGACAAGAAAGAACCAGACCATCACGACGCCGTGCATCGTGAAGAGTTTGTTGTAGGTCTCCGCGGAATCGAGCAGTCCCGCTGGCGATATGAGGTTGTAGCGCATCAGGGTCGCCGCTACCCCGCCGATGAAGAAGAACATGGTGATCGAGATGAAGTAGAGGATCGCGATGCGCTTGTGGTCCGTGGTCAGGAGCCAGCTGCGCAGGCTATAGCCGTCGGTGAGATAGGAGCGTCCGCTGGCGCTGTCGACGATGGTCATGGCTGTGTCTCCGGCCCGAGCGATTTGATATAGGCGACGATCTTGAGGAGTTCGTCTTCGTCTATCTGGCCGCCGAAGGACGGCATTGTCGGCGGAAAGCCGGCGACACGCCAAGTCGACGGCGCAAGGATCGCGTCGCGCAGATAGCGCTCGTCGGCGATCACGATGCCGCCGTCCTGGAGCGCGACCGAGGCGCCATACAGGCCCTTCAACGCCGGCGCGAGCGTTGCACTTCCCACGGCGGCGCCGCCCTTGCCGTCGCCGCCGTGACATTGACCGCAGCCATAAGAGACATATAGGCCGCGCCCCGCCGCGGCCATGGTTGCGCCGCCGTTCTCGCCGAGCCATTTCTCGAACTCGGGGCCCGTCATCGCGACGACCTCCCCCACCATGCTCGCGTGTCCCGCCCCACAAAACTGCGTGCAGAACAAACGATACACGCCGGGCTTTTCGACCGTGAACCACAGTGTTTCGTAACGTCCCGGCAGCACGTCGTGCTTGACCCGAAACGCCGGGACGGAGAAATCGTGGATGACGTCCTCGGAGGTCATCACCAGCTGGATCGGGCGGCTGATCGGCAGATGCAGCGAATTGATCTCGCGCTGCCCGCCTTCATGCTCGATCTTCCACATCCATTGCTTGCCGACGACATACATCCGCAAGGCGTTGGGCGGCGGCTGGAAGAGACGCACGTGGAGATCGGCGCCCCAGAGGAACAGGCCGAAGAAGATTGCGAGCGTGGCGGTGGTCCAGGCGATCTCCAGACGCCAGGTTTTCTGAATCGGCGCGCCGCGATCGCGCGGGCTGCCGGCGCGATACTCAATCATGTACAGCCACATGAGGCCAAAGACCAAAAGGAGCACGGCGCAAGACGCGAGGGTCAGCGCGAGGATCAGATGATCGACCTCGGCCGCCTGGCTTGTCGCTTGCGGGAGAGTGAAGTTCATGCGCCGAGCCTTTCGCCAAGCGCCGCGCGCGCAAGTAATGCGAGCGCCACAATGGCCGTGACAGCCGAGGCGATGCGCAGAAATTTCATGATCGCGAAGGTATAGCGGCCGGTCGCGGCGTCGAAGTCGTAGCAGAGCAGCAAGAGCGGCGATGCCGCGGGCGCGATTTCGCCTGCCGCCGCGCGGCGCAGCGCGAGCCGTAGATCGTCGGGCGGATAGCTGATCCCGAGCAAGTAGCTCGACACGACTCCGGATGGCGAAACGAACACCACGCCGAGCGGATGGGCAAAGCTGTCCTGTCGCAGGGCGCGGCTCTTGAATCCGACGGCTTCCCCGAGGCTCCTCAGGGCGTCTGGCTCTCCGGTAAGGAAATGAAAGATTTTGGGCTCGAACGCCGGATGAGCCCCAAGCTCCTTGGCTTTGATCGCGGCGGCGTCTTTCGCCGTCTCGACGGGGTCGATGCTGAGCGCCGCGAACGAAAAATCCCGCCCCGCCGCGAGATGAGCCTGCTCCAACGCCATCAATAGATTGCTCCGCGCGACTCCGCAGAGCGACGCGCAATGGAAATAGCCGAGCGTCAGAACGAGCGGACGCCCATCGATGATTGCGCCCAAATGCGTGACTTTGCCGTCATCATCGCGCAATGCCGTGTCCAGTCGCAGCGCCGCGCCGTTCCTTTGCTCGTACGCAATGCCGGCGAGATCGGGAGTCGATCCAGCATTTGCCGTGTGCGGCGTGAGAATAAACAGAATGAATAGAACGAACCGCCTCATGTGGTCCCTCCACCGTTTGCGTTGCTTGCGGAAGTTCCTTATGCGCGACCGGAGCGAGAGCGGGCGCGCCGCCCGGCCATCCGGGGATCTTGTCTTCCATGATCTTGCGCATCGCGACGGTAATCGGAATATGCGCGACGCCCTTCGCCTGATCGATCCAGCCGGCGCTATTCAGCCTCTCCATTTCCGCGTGGCGAAAGGCGGCCATGTCGTCGCGCGGCGAGGTTTGCAGCCGCGGCCGCGGAAACCGCGGTAGCGGCAATTGTAGCGTGCGGTCCAAGGTCGCTTTCGGGAAAAGCCACAACACCAGCAGCGCCAGAGAAACGATCGAAATCACGAGCGTAACGGCGCTGACCGCGATGAACCGCATTCCGACATCGCTTTGCTCGTGCCGCGCGGGCGGCAGCGCTTTTTCGTCATGCATCGCGCAAGCCTCCCTTCGCGGGCCGGGATGCGAAGGGCGCGCGCAAGGCGAAGCCCGTCGCTACGCCCCACACGCCGAGCATCGCCGCCAACGGGACGAAACCCCAGCTGGCCTTCGAAGCTGGCAGGACAAGCCACCAGTCGCGCAACACTCCGCCCATGATCAGAAGGGCGGCCACGAACGCCATCCCGGTGTTCGAGCGTTTCAAGCGGGGCGACAGCAGCAAGGCGAAGGGCAAGACGAAGTGGAACAGCGCGACGAGGCCCGCGACCATTCCCCAATGTCCCGTCCAGCGCATGCCATACCAGCGCGCCTCTCGCGGCAGGTTCGACTGCCAGACGATCAGGAGTTGCACAAAGTCGAGATAGGCCCAGAGGATGGCCAGCGCGAGCATCAACCGGCCAAGCGCACCCAAAATCTCGGCGTCGCCCGTATGCGCGAGTCCTTTGGCGAGAACGGACACGGACAGCGCGAATAGCCCCATTTCCGCGATCGTCATAAGGCCAAAGACGCTCGACGCGAATTTCGGATCGAGCGCCTCGATCATGTCGATGGACGCGAAAGTGACGGTCAGCGCGAGCAGGATCAAACCGGGCGGCGCGAGCCTCGATAAGGCGGGGCCTGCATCCGCGCGGCGCAGCGCGCGAAGGATCAGCCAAGCCAAGGCGAGCCAAACGCAAAAGTAAACGGCGCAGCGCGCCAGGAACCAAGGAAGGTTGAGGTAGAAGCCATTGCTGAGATGCTCGGAGACGCCGGCGCGCAGCCAGGGGTAAAGACTCGGGGCCGTCACGGCGAGCGGGATCGCGACGATCGGGGCGAGCGCCAACGCGCCCGCGCCCGTGGCGAGCTCTCGCCTGATGACGTAGCCCCAATTTCCGCCGGTCAAGCTGTGTATCAGCAACAGGCCCATGCAGCCGAGAGGCCAGCCGATCCAACAGATTGTCGCCGCGAGCCAGGCGAAGGGAAACAGCGCGGGTTCAAGAAAGAAGCCCGCTCCCGAGGCGACGAGGCCGATGACGCCGAGGCTCCAGGCCGCCCGTTCGAATTGTCGCGGTCTCATGGCGCCTCTCCGCGTTCCACGGCGGCGAGATCGGCCGCGCTGGCGTTCTGGCTGAGCTGCAGGGCGCGGATATAGGCGGCGATCGCCCAGCGGTCTTGAGGCGCGACGCGGGCGGCGAAGGAATACATGGCGCCGTAGCCATTGGTGATGACGTCGTAAAAATGGTCGACAGGCGCTTCGCGCAGCCGCTGCTCATGATAGCTCGGCGGATGCTTGAAGCCGCGCTGCACAATCATGCCGTTACCGTCTCCGAGCTCGGAATGGCATGGCGTGCAATAAATGCGATAGCGCTCCTGCCCGCGCTCGAGCAGCGCCTGCGTGAGCGGGGGCGCGGGCGTCGGCTTTTCGAGAAACCGCACCGTGTCTTGCGGCGTCGCGGCGGGAGCGACCAGCGGCGAATAATTCCTCTGCCTGGGCTGCGCGCTCATATCGTCGCAGGCCGCGAGCGGCAGAAGCGATAGGAACAGCGCGAGGCGGCGGGTCATGCGCCAATCTCCTCGATGTCCCCCGCGCCGCGCCCGCGCAAAATTTCGAAAGCGCGCTCGCGTCGCGAATGGTCGGGCGCGCGCACCGAGACGACCCAGGCGTCGCGCAGAACCCTCCGCATCGGCCGTCGCTCGTCGATCGGATCGTAAAGCCTGAGAAGACCCGCGGCGAGGATATAGCCAATGACCCCGGTCAGCACCGCGAGCAGCACGCCGATCTCGAAGGCGATCGGCACGAAGGATGGCCATGAAAATTCCGGCCTGCCCCCGATATCAAGCGGATAGGCGACAACGTTGGCGTAGCTCTCCAGGGCGAAGCCGCCGAAGGCGCCGATAATTCCGCCAAGGAGCATGGCCTTGGGTAAGAAGGATGCGCCGCGATCTTGTTCGGGGATTGTCGGCGCGAAGCTCGTCAGCTCATAGTGTTCGCCCGCGAGTTCGCGCATCGCCGTTGACAGCGCCTCTTCGCTGGCGAAGCTCGCGACCAAGCCGCGCCCTTGCGGGCTGAGGTCGATCGCCGGCGCGAGCGGCGTTTTTGGCGGAGGCGGCGTATCGGGCGCCGTGACCGGCGGATTGGACTCGAGGAGCCGAGGACCCGAAAAATCAGGCCGCGTCTCGGGAACATAAGCGCATTCGGGCGGATCGCAACGCGCGCCAAGCATCGCATCGAACATGAAATGCGTGGCGCAATAGGGACAGATGGCTTCGTTCGCCTCGCCCATGTTGAGGAAAACATGCGGATGGTCGAAGGGCGGAAGCGCGCCCACGCACATAAAGTCCTTGACGCCGATTCTGATGCGGGCGGCGCCGATCTCATTATGGAAATACGGGATTTCCGTAGGATCCATGGCTAAAGCTCCTCCATCCTACGAGGCTTGCGCGAATGTCGCAAGATCAGCTCGCGCATCTCGAACATGGCGATCATCGGGATGAAGCGAACAGCCATCAGAATGCCGAAGACGAAGAACCCGATCGTGCCGAACAGCGTGAGCCAGTCCCATATCGTCGGGACATAAACGCCCCAAGCTGATTGCAGCCGCGTCGTCCGCAGGCTCATGACGACGATCTGATAGCGTTCGCACCACATCCCGACGATGACGCCGAAGCTCACGATGAGGATGAGCGGCTGACTGAGCCTTGCGCGCGAAAACCACATGAGTTGAGGCGCCAGCACGTTCAAGAGCAGCGTCGCCCAGTAGATCGACGCGGAAGTCCCCGCGATTTTCTGATGGAATTGAAATTTTTCGGCCTCGTCGCCGCCATAGGCGATCGTGAAGGCGTCCATCAGATAGGAGTACGCGAGGCATAGGCTGGACACCAGCAGCATCTTGCAAAGGATATCGAGGTGGCGTCCAGTGATGAAATCCTCAAAGCCAAGCAAGCTACGCATAGGAATGATCAGGAGAAGCACGCTGGCGAAGCCGGACAGCAAGGCGCCGAACACGAAGAAGGGCGGAAATTGTGTCGAGTGCCAGCCGACGGTCGCCGCGCCCGCGAAGTCGAGACCGACGATGCTGTGCACGGAGATGACGAGGGGCGCCATAATCGCCGCCAGCACGCCATAGGTCGCGTGATAGTGGCGCCATTGGTCGCGCGAGCCGCGAAAGCCCAGCGCGAGAACGCCATAGAACCTTTGCGCGCCGCGCGTCTTCGCGGCATCGCGCATGGTCGCGAGATCCGGGATGAGTCCGAAGTACCAGAACAGGATCGATGACAGCACATAGGTCAGGATCGCGAAGAAGTCCCAAAGCAGCGGACTGCGGAATTGCGGCCAGAGCGTCATGCTGTTGGGGAAGGGAAACAGCCAATAGAAGAGCCAAGGACGGCCGAGGTGCAGAATGGGATAAATGCCGGCGCAAGCCGCGGCGAACAAAGTCATGGTTTCGGCGAGCCGATTGAGCGAGGTGCGCCACTCGACGCCCGCGAGATAGAACAACGCCGAGATGAAGGTGCCGCCCGATGCGATGGCGATCCACCAGACGTAATTGATGATCGCGAAGCCCCATGCCACAGGCCAGTCGATACCCCATACGCCGACGCCAGCGTAGAACAGATAGAGGGCGGCGCCGACGAGCACGCCGACGCCAAGCGAAGAAGCGCCGACGGCGACCCACCACCAGAGAAAAGCACGCTCGCGAAGGGGAATCGCGCAGATTCGATCCGTCATCGAACCCAAGGTCGAACCCTCGAACAAGATCGGATCGTCGGCGCGCGGCGGCCGCGGATCCCCGGCATGAGGCGCCAAGTCATAAGCCAGGGGCAACGGCGCGTCGGTCATGTTTCCTCGCTTCGGATCGCCGGATTTCGGTTGCGGATGCGCGCCTCATAGGTCACGCGCGGGTGCGTGTTCTGGTCGGCGAGCAGCGCATAATCGAGCGGACTTTGCTTGCGCCTGACGACATCGCTGTCTTCGTTTGCCAGATTGCCGAACGTGAACGCCTTGGTCGGGCAGGCGGCCTGACAGGCGGTGACGACGTCGCCAACCGGCCGGTTGTCGCGATCGGCGACGAGCCTGGCCTCGGCGATGCGTTGGAGGCAGAAAGTGCATTTCTCCATGACTCCACGCGCGCGCACGGTCACATCGGGATTGCGCGATTGTGGGGCTCTCCGCTCCAGCTGCGTAAAGGAGAAATAGTTGAACCTTCTCACCTTGTAGGGGCAGTTGTTGGAGCAGAACCGCGTGCCGATGCAGCGATTGTAGACCATGACATTGAGCCCCTCGGAATCGTGCATAGTCGCGCCGACAGGGCAGACGGTCTCGCACGGCGCCTGCTCGCAATGCATGCAGAGCGTCGGCTGGAGATAGATGCCGGGATCCTCCGCCGCGCCCTCGTAATACCGATCGATGCGGAGCCAATGCATCTCCCGCTCGCGAAGGACCTCGTTCTTGCCGACGGTCGGGACGTTGTTCTCGGATTGGCAGGCCACGACGCAGGCGTTGCAACCAATACAGGCATTGAGATCGACGCTCATCCCCCAGGCGGCCGGCCCTTCGGGCTTCCATCGATAGAGCGTGTCCCGAGGCGATTGATCGCCGGCGAAGAGTCGGCCGTTCGCTTGAATTTGCGTGAGAGTCGCGTGCTTGGCGCAAACGCCGCTTTCGTCGAAAATCGCATTGTGATGCTCGGTTGAAGCCAGCGTTGCACGCGCGCCGGTCTTTTCCAGTAAGACCCCGCTCCGCGCACCTACCAGCGGATAAAAGTCGAAGCCGGCGTCCGCGCCGCCCGGCCCCGCATGTTTGCGTCCGCCGCCGAGGTGAGCGACGACGCAATCCTCGGCTTGTCCGGGCATGATCCAGATGGCGGCGCTTGCCGCGGCTTCTCCGCGCGCAATGCGGACGATGTCGCCGTTCTCGAGACCCAACCGCCGCGCGAGACGGGGGGCGACAAGCAGCGGATTGTCCCAGGTTAGCTTGGTAAACGGCCGCGGAACCTCCTGCAGCCAGGCGTTGCCCGCGAAGCGGCCGTCCCAGAGGTTCGGATCCGGGCGAGTTAGGAGCGCCACCCCATCCGCCGTCCGCGGAATCGAAATCGCGGCGGCTTCCGGGTTCAGGCGAGCCGTGGCTGCCTTGCTAGCTGTGTTGGGCACAACCCCGGCGGCGAGCGCGTCCTTCCAGGCCTGCGTGTACTCGCCTTCGAGCCGCGGGCGCCAAGTCGCCCGAACGCGTTCGAGCGCGCTCGTGGGAGAGGCGTCGTCAAATTTGGACAGCAGCTCGAAAGCATCAAGGCCGCCAAAGAGCGGCAAGGCTTGCGGCTGCAAGATCGTCGCCGACCCGTCATAGGCGCGCGCGTCGCTCCAGCTCTCCCAAATATGACTCATCGGCGCGGACCAGAGGCAGGCGTCGCTCGTCTCATTGGGAGTCGGCGTTAGCGCGAGGCTGAACTTCACTCGTCGCAGCGCCTCCGCGAAACCGACATGCGCCGCCGAATAAATCGGATTGCTGTCGATGATAAGCAACGTGTTGACTTTGCCCGCGCGCATCTCCGTCGTGAGCTCGGAAATATCGTCGTTGAAGTCCGAAATCACGGGCTCGATCAAGTCGAAGGTCGCGCCGCGCGCGCCCAACGCCTCATTCATCGCGTGGACGAGCGCGTGCGTCTCGGAGGGCTGGTCGGGTCCAACGTGGATGAGCGCGCGGCCACGATTCGCGGCCAGATCGGTTGCGAGTGGGCCGATCCACGCGGGAGCCTCGGAACTTTGGCGATCGCGGAGAATGGCGTCCGCCAGCGCCGCGACAATCTGGGGCAAATCGCGCGGCCCCGCGATGAAGCGATGGTCAGCCGCCGCGCCGATCAAGGTCGGCGTCGGCTCGATTGCATAGACGCGGCTCATTTTGGCCGTGCGCGTCGGATTGCGCCGCGCGGCGAAATCGCGCGCATAACGCAGATGCCCGGGCGCCGAGCTCAAGAGATCGCTATCGATCGCGAGAATCGCGTCCGCGGCGTCGAGCTTGAACAGCGCGTCGAGCGGACGCCCGTAGGCGAGCGTCGCCCCCTTTGCCACATTGCCGCGCGGCGCCGGCTCGAACCGCCGCCAACGCGCCTCCGGATAGGCTTTGAGTAGAGCGTTGATCTGTGCGATCAAGGTCGGCGACGAGATCGCGCCCGTGAGAATGCGGCAGCCCGCGCCGTGGCTTGCGGCGATCGCTTCTTTCTGATGCGCCAGCGCGGCTTCCAAGGCGGAGAGGCTCACCGGATCGCCCTTGAGCGTGACCCCGAACGAGCGTTCGGGATCGTAAAAATTCAGCACCTCCGCCTGCGCGAATAAATCTGTGGCGCCGAGACTCGCCGGGTGCAGCGGGTTGCCCTCGACCTTGACCGGGCGTCCCATGTGGTGCTTGACGACGACGCCCGCGCCGAAACCTTGCAGCAGACTCGCCGTGCTATAGAAATTCGGCAGACCCGGAATGATTTCCGCGGGCGCGCGCACCGCTGGAATGAGAACGCCCTCCGGCGCGCCCAGATCGCAGCCGGCGACCCCGGCCATCGCGAGCGCCGCGCTCATGAGCTTCAACGCGCCGCGGCGATCGTGGGGCGCGGAAAGAGATTCAGCGAGCGCCGGAAATTCCCGCTCGACTCGCGCGCGGAAGGACGGATCGTCCGCGAGTTGCTCCAAGCTTCGCCATTGTTCGTTCACCGGTGGCATATCGAACAATCCGTCAATTTGCGTCCGCCGATATGATATGCGGCGAGAAGCGTCTCAGCCGACGGCGTATCTTTCGTCCGCCGCCACTCGGTATTGTAGAGTTGGTCCTTGGGACGCAGATTTGGGCTCGGATCGCGATGGCAGTCGAGACAGAACCGCATGGTCAACGTCTTCGCCTTATAGGTCAGCGACATGCGATCGACTTCACCGTGACAACTGGCGCAGCCGACGCCTTTCGCGATGTGGATGGCGTGGTTGAAATAGACATAGTCTGGCAAGTCATTGACTCGATTCCAGACGATCGGTTTGCCCTCGACGAGGCTTTGGCGAACCGGCGCAAGCAATTCGGCGTTGGTCCAGATTTGCGAGTGGCATGTCATACAGGTGTAAGTCGGCGGCAGCCCCGCCGTCGACGAGACCTCGACCGACGTATGGCAAAAGCGGCAATCTATGCCGAGGCCGGCGACATGGTGCTGATGGCTGAATGGAACGGGCTGTTCGACGATCCAGCTGACGTGTCGGACATAATCGCTTTGCGGCCAAAACCACCACCAGCAGACCAAAGCGATAAGCAAAAGCGTTGCGCCGACGAGAACGATCTTGGCCGCCAAATTCGCGCTTTGATCGAATACAGCTGACATTCGCAACGCACTCCCTCAACCACCCTGGGGCTGCCGCGCTAAAATCCACTGTTGCTCGATTCATGCAGTTATCGCGTGAGCGATGCTTTTCAACGGTCATTTCGCAGGCGCCATTCGCGCATATTTGTGAATGCGAGCACAGCTAAGCAAAAAATAGATGAGAAACAGTCAGGGACTGAAGGCCGACACCCATGGCGTCAGGGGGACGAATGTTTGAGGGCGCGGGTCGAGGCCAATGCCGACGACGTGGGTGGCCGCGCTACGGCTGAAAACGAAAAAGCCGCCTTCATAATGGGGATGAATCGGAGAGCGGCCACCAGGATATGAACATATCTCGCGTCGCCGAGCGGAGCGCCGCTTGAATAGACTCATGACGGAAATTCAGATCAAGCGTATGTACGAACCACCTGATCCTAATGACGGAAGGCGGGTATTGGTCGATCGACCGTGGCCACGCGGATTGAGCCGCGATGCGGCGAGGCTTTAGTCTTGGCTTACGGAAATTGCCCCGAGCGACGAATTGCGCCGCTGGCTCAATCACGATCCGACAAGGTGGCGCGAATTCCGGAGGCGCTATATGCCCGAACTCGCCGACCGCGATAGGCTTGCTGAGTTGCAAGCAGTGCTGGAGTCCGTTCCGAGGGCGACGCGTCGTTTCGCGCCAAAGGATGTCGCGCATAACAATGCCGTTGTCCCGCGGGAGGAGTTGACTCGCCGATGCGCCGCGCTCAAGCCTCGGGAAGAACGGCGGACCGCACCGAAGAAAGCTGGCCCTGTTCCGCGACAATCTAGTGAATCGCGGCGCTCGCCACGGGTGAGCGCCGGGTGAGGTGACCGAAAATCCGGCGTGAAGCAGACTGCGTGTCCGTCAAGAGATACATCAAGGGAATGCGCCCTCAGGCCACGGCTGGAGCGGCCAGCGGTTGGAGACAGTTACATTCCGCGGAAGGGGAGCACGAATCTCTTGGCTGCCGGCGCGACCTCAGGGCGCGCATTGGCGCCGATGATTGATGACGCCGCCATCCAAAACGATTTCGATCTGGTCCGCCGTCAAATCATGTCGGGTCTCAATTGTGCGCTCGGCGCAGGTAAGCGCGATGGGTCCGCCGCCGCGGAGGCTACGACGCAGTTGGGAGACCCGCAGAACGTCGCCCGTCTCGAGTCGGTCATAGTCCATGGCGTCGACGAAGCGAAGTGGAAGCACGCCATAATTGATGAGATTTTGCCGATGAATGCGGGCGAAGGACTTCGCGATCACCATCCTGAGCCCAAGATAGCGCGGCGCGGCGGCCGCATGTTCTCGCGACGAGCCCTGACCGTAGTTGCGTCCGCCGACGACAACGTATCCCAGTCTGGCTCCTTCGGTGGCGGCTCGGCGCGCAAAACTCGGATCAATGCGTGAAAACGAAAACGTGGCGATTTTTTCGAGATTTGAGCGATAGGGCAGCACTTTCGCTCCAGCGGGCAAGATCTCGTCGGTCGAGACGTCGTCGCCCATCTTCAAAAGAATTGGCAGGTTCAGTTCGTCCGGAAGCGGATCGAAATCGGGCAGGGAATGAATGTTTGACCCTTTCACGAGCTTTACCTTTTGCGCCTCCGAAAGAGGCGGCGGCATCCCAAGCAACGCGAACGACGTGACCGGAGCCGGCGGTTGAACAAGCCTCGGGTAGGGCGTGTTCAAAGTTCTCGGATCTACGATCCTTCCCGCCAGCGCCGAAGCCGCGGCGGTTTCCGGAGAGCAAAGGAAAACCGAATCCTCTTCCGTTCCCGAGCGTCCCGGAAAATTGCGCGGCGTGGTGCGCAGCGAATTGCGGCCGATCGCCGGAGCTTGGCCCATGCCGATGCAGCCGTTGCATCCGGTTTGATGGATGCGCGCCCCCGCCGTGACGAGCGTTCCGAGCCGCCCATCGTCGATAAGCATTTGCAGCACCTGTCGGGAGGTCGGATTCACGTCGAACGACATCCGCGGTGGAATCCTTTCGCCGCGTACGATCTCGGCGGCGATCGCGAAGTCGCGCCATCCCGGATTCGCCGAGGAGCCGATGTAGGCTTGTGCGATCTCGAGGCCTTCGATTTCGCGAACGGGGACGACATTTCCCGGGCTCGACGGCTTTGCGACGAGCGGTTCGAGCTTCGATAGATCGATTCGATCACGAAGGTCGTAATCGCATCCGGGATCGGCCGCGATCTCGCTCCAATCGGCCTCGCGTCCTTGCAAGTCGAGATAGCGCCTCGTCGATTCGTCGGAGGGAAATACGGTGGCCGTCGCGCCGAGCTCGGCGCCCATGTTGGCAATGACGTGCCGATCCATCACGCTGAGGGCGCTCAACCCGGGACCATGATACTCGATGACCTTGCCGACTCCGCCCGCGACGCCGTGCCGGCGCAACATTTCCAAGATCACATCCTTGGCGCTGACCCATGGGGGAAGTTCGCCAACCAATTCGACGCCGAAGATCGCCGGCATGGCGGTGGCGTAAGGCGCTCCCGACATCGCCAGTGCGACGTCGAGACCGCCGGCGCCGATCGCGAGCATGCACAACGCGCCAGCGGCCGGCGTGTGACTGTCGGACCCGAGCAAGGTTTTCCCCGGCCGCCCGAAGCGCTCCATATGCACGACGTGACTAATGCCGTTGCCGGGCGGCGAATACCAAAGGCCGAATTTGCGGCAAGCGCTTTCGAGGAAGAGGTGATCCTCCGCGTTAAGATTGTCGACCTGCAGGAGGTTGTGATCCACATATTGGACGCTGACTTCGGTCTTGACGCGCTCAAGCCCCATAGCTTCGAGCGACAGCATGGCGAGCGTCCCCGTGGCGTCCTGCGTGAGAGTTTGATCGATGCGCAAAGCAATGGGCGCGCCTACAACGAAACTCCCGCTCGCGAGGTGCGCTCCGATGAGCTTTCGCGCGATGTTCGACCGCATATTGAACGCCAAGTTTACCTGCGTGTCGCCATTTGCAATAAGGAGATAGAAGCGTGTTCCCGGGCTGACAGAGCGTGGCGAACATTTTTGTTGCCGCGGGCGGGGCGCAGCGCGGCATTTCGGGCAAAAGCGCGCGGATGTTTTCATCTCGCGGAGTTGTCCGATTGGGTAAGCGACTTCGAGCATTATCGCAACATGCCGATTCATTCGGGGGTTCAGGCCGGCGCCGAGGACTCCCATATCCTGAGAAGGACGGTCGTCGCGTTCAACAACCGCGATAGAGATCGGAATTGTTGAGCGAGTGCTTTTGGAGCGTCGAGCGGCCCGGCGTCGTTCTGACGCATCGCCACGCTTCGTCGCATTTCGAAAATGCAGTCCACGGCGGAATGGTCGTCGTTGCATTCAACGAGCAAGCAATAATTCGTCGGCTTGTTTTTGATCAAGGGGCCATCCTGCCCTTGAGGCGCAACCCGTGGGGAATCATGAAGCGCTCCGCAAGTTCAAACAGTCCTTGGACGATGAGCGCGAGTACGGCGGCCGGGACCGCCCCTTCCATGATCAGTCCGAAATCGTCCAGCCGCACGCCAGCGAATATCGGTTCTCCATAGCCGCCGGCGCCGATCAACGCGCCGAGCGTCGCCGTACCGATGTTAATCACCGCGGCGGTTTTGATCCCCGCGAGAATCGCTGGCGCCGCGAGTGGAAGTTCGATGAGCCGCAAGCGTCGGATCGGCGTAAGCCCCAAGGCGATCGCCGAATTACGAATTGACGACGGAATGCCCGTCAATCCCGACGCGGTATTTCGAATTATCGGCAAGAGACTATATAAAAACAGGGCGACGATCGCGGGCTTTGGGCCGATTCCCAGAAATGGGATCATGAACACCAGGAGCGCGAGCGAGGGGATGGTCTGCATGACGCTCGCCGTGGCCAGAATCGCATGGCCGAAGATGGGGCGCTTCGCCGTCAAAACGCCAAGCGGCACAGCGACCAGGATCGCCGCCCCGAGCGAGGCGAAACTCAACCAAAGATGTTCGCAGGTGCGCCGCCAAACCCGGCTTCCCAACCCCTCGTCGCGCACGACGGCCGCGACGCCCAGACGGGCGGCGAGAAACCGCGCCGCGACTTCCGTATCTGGACGCCGGTCGATTTTCGCCGCCGCGTTCATCGCGATCATGCTCTGGCGGTCGATCTTTCCTTCGAGTTGGAGCGCGGCGCGCAAGGCCCGCGGCGCTTCCCGTTCGAGCTCCGCGCGGTAGAGGAGGATGGCCTCGTTGTCCGGAAACTTATGGAGGTCGTCGATCAGGAGCAGTAGACCATAGTATCCAATCTCCGCATCCGTTGAATAAAGATCGATTACGTCAACCGACTCGTTGACGAGCGCCTTGTAGGCGATGTCGTGATCCATTCCGCGCGACTGCGCGGCGGTCAGTCCGTACGCGGCGCGAATTGCGGGCCATCCGTCCTTACGTCTCAAGAATTCGTCGCTGATGCCGAACCGCAGCGAGGGATGATGGGCGAGATCAGAGATTATCTGGATCCCCATTCGCTGCGCGGTTTCCGACTTCATACCGAGGCCATAAGCGTCGCTAAAGCCAAGAGGCCGACTCATTCGGAGGTTTCGTTTGGCGAGGGCTCGTTCGAGCGCCTCTTCGTCGGAAACGTCCTCATTTACGAGGATTTCGTTCGTGAGGGTGCGAACATATTCGGGATAGACGTCGATCTCGCGCGACATGAGCGCGTCGAACAGCAGCCGCGTTCCGCCGAGCTCCCGTCGGTGAAGGACGCTGGCGCCCGCCGCGGCCGCAAGTTCGGCCGCCAGATCAGCGAGGATGACCGATTCCGTGAATTTTTTGGAGCCGACGGATATTCTCTCCGCGGGATGCGCGTTAGAACAGGAGCCGAAAATGATTACGGCCATGACGACCGCAACCAAGACATTTCCGCCAACCGCCCTCATAGGCCCGAGGCCATCGCTTGCTGTCCGATGACAGCGAAGCGGAGCAATTGGGCCTGAACGAACCGGCTGACGAACAGGTCGGCCGGCTTCGACAGCAAGTCGTGAAATCGGCCCTGCTGAACAGTGCGGCCATGATGCAGCAGGATGATGGTTTCTCCCAGATACGCGGCTTCAAAAAGATCGTGTGTGACGAACACGACCGTTTTTTCCAGGCTTCGAAATATGCGCTTGAGTTCATCCTGCAGTTCCGCTCGAATTAGCGGATCCAGCGCGCCCAAGGGTTCGTCCATCAGAAGAATTTCAGGATCAAGCATCAACGCGCGCATGAGCGAAACCCGCTGACGCTGGCCGCCGGACAGCTCAGCCGGAAAACGATCTAGAGCGGAGGCACAAAAACGCGTGAGCGCGGACAACTCCTCCAGCCGCTCCCGACGTCGCTCGGGCGACCAGCCGAGCTCCGTCGCCATGAGTTCGATATTCCGTCGAGCCGTGAGATGAGGGAACAAGCCGCCATCTTGAATGACATATCCCATTCGCCTCCGTAGGCCGAGCGAGGATTGCGGCGTCAGCGGCTCGCCGTCAATGATTATCGCCCCGCCGTCAGGTCTCTCGATGCCAATGATGAGCTCAAGGAGCGTGGATTTTCCGGAAGCCGATGGCCCAATTATCGCGCTTGTTTGGCCTCGCGGCAGCGTCGCGGTTATATTATCGATGACAAGCGAACCGCCATAAGACTTATGAACGCCTTCCAGTCGAATCATTCGCCAACTCCTTGCCCATTCACGAGCGAGTTCGAACACATATAGCACGGAGGACGTACCGATTAACTCCCCTCGCAACTCGCGGCGAGGCGAGGGACGTGACGGACGGCTGGCACGCCCTATATCCCGACGATGACGAGAACTTTGCCGGCGAGATCGAAGCGGCTGGGAGTGGGAGGGAGTCCGCATGGTTCGAGAAGCGCTTGCGGCTCATCCGTCGCTTGGTCGTTTCGAGCCTGCTGGAGAGTTGCGCGCTCGGTTCTTGGAGACGCGCCAGCTCTCGCTAAAGCTCGCGGAGAACCTGAGCGCCGAAGATATGACGGTGCAGGGGATTGACGATGCGAGCCCGACGAAATGGCACCTCGCCCACACCACCTGGTTCTTCGAAACATTCCTACTCAATCGTCATCTCGAAGGTTATCGCCTTTTCGACGACGCATTCAATTACTGTTTCAACTCTTACTACGAGCAGCTTGGAGCGCGGCAACCGCGGCCGAAGCGCGGTCTTCTGACAAGGCCGTCGGTTGAACGCATCATGGACTATCGCCAATATGTGGATCGCGCCATGGAAATTATGCTGGTCCGCGGGGCCGCTCTAACGCAGGAACCGCGGCTTCTTATCGAGATTGGCGTCAATCATGAGCAGCAGCACCAAGAATTGATGCTCATGGATATATTGGCGCTGTTTTCGGCGAGTCCATTGCGACCGGCCTATCGCATGCGGCGTGGCCACGCCGAGGACTCCGAACCAGAGCCGATGCATTGGGTCGAGTTTTCGGGTGGAATTCATCGGATCGGGCACGATGGAATCGGCTTCGCATGGGACAATGAGCTCCCACGACATGACGCTCTGATCCATCCCTTTCGGCTCGCCGACCGTCTGGTGACGAACGCCGAATGGCTTCGCTTTATTGAGGATGGCGGTTACAGAACCCCGACGTTGTGGCTTTCCGACGGCTGGGTGACACTCAACCGGGACGGTTGGGCCGCTCCTCTCTATTGGGAGCGCCACGACGGAGAGTGGTTCAGCATGTCGCTGGAGGGATTACGCCCGCTTGAACGCGCGGCGCCTGTTGTTCACGTGAGCTACTATGAGGCCGACGCCTTTGCGCGTTGGGCGGGAGGGCGGCTGCCGACCGAGTTCGAGTGGGAGCGCGCGGCCGAAGGCGCGTCATCCAAGGGAAACGAACTTGCTTCGGGCGCCCTTCGCCCTCGACCCGCGAGCCGCGAGGCCCGCGATGGTCCGCGGCAAATGTTCGGAGACGTGTGGGAATGGACCAGCAGCGCCTACGCGCCTTATCCGGGGTACCGTGCGCCGGCTGGCGCGCTCGGCGAATACAACGCCAAATTCATGGCCAACCAGCAGGTCTTGCGAGGCGGCTCGTGCGTAACGCCTGAAGGCCATGTGCGCGCGACCTATCGAAATTTTTTCTATCCCCATCAGCGCTGGCAGTTCGCAGGCCTTCGCCTCGCTTCGGAGTTGGGCTGATGAGACCGGCCGCCGAGCAACCGCTACGAACGCTTGGCGCTAAATCCGACTTCGCCGCCAGCGTGCTGGAAGGCCTGTCGGGGCACAGAAAGACTTTGCCATGCCGTTTCTTTTATGATGCGCGCGGCAGTGAACTGTTCGATCAAATCACCTGCGCGCCAGAATACTATTTGACGCGAGCCGAAACTGCAATACTTCAAGCCCATGCCACAGATATAATAGCAGGACAAGATAACGACGCTGTCCTAGTAGAATTCGGTTCGGGATCAAGCCACAAAACAGAAATCTTTCTCCATCATTTGCCGGGTCTCGCGGCCTATGTTCCCATCGATGTTTCGCACAGCGCCCTCGAAGAGGCCAAGCGACGTCTCGCGACTCGCTTTCCATGGCTCAACGTGCGACCGCTCATCAGGGATTTCACGGGCGCCATCTGCTTTCCCGCGGACCTTTCGCCATATCGGAAGATCGGCTTTTTCCCGGGCTCTACGATCGGCAATTTCACGCCAGCCGAAGCCGTTCTCCTGTTGCGCGCGATTAGGCAAACATTGGCGCCAAACGGGTCCTTCATCCTTGGCGTCGACTTGAAGAAGGACCCTGAGTTATTGTTGCGCGCCTATAACGATTCTGAAGGCGTCACGGCGGCTTTCAATCTCAATCTTCTGCAACGCATCAATCGCGAACTCGGCGCGAACTTCGACCTCTCCGCGTTTCGGCATCGGGCGGTTTACAACTCCTTGGAGGGGCGTATTGAGATGCACTTGGTCAGCAGGAAAGATCAGGAAGTAAGCGTCGCGCAGCGGCGCTTTTGGTTTTGCGCCGGGGAAACCATCCACACCGAGAACTCCTACAAATACACGATCGAGCAATTTCAAGTCGTCTCTCGGTCCGCGGGTTGGAGGCCGCGCCGGGTTTGGATCGACAACCTCAACCTGTTTAGTGTTCATGAGTTATGCCAGTTTCAAGAAACATGACCGAATCGCGTATGCGCGCGTAACATTCTGCGCCTTTCTGAGCAACTCATGGCCTCACGTAATCCGCTCAATTGTTTTTGCTGCCAGCCTTATGGTTTCCCGAGGACAAGTCGGGTCGAGATTTTGACACTCGGATGCGTTTGAACATACCTGGCTCCAGGAGCTCGGGGCGCCATGCGATGGCGACTTCAACGTCCGCGGGCCACCCGATTTCATGGATGATCTCACACTTGGCCTCGCAGGCTGGGGAATCACCGCAAACTGAACTTGTCCGCACGTTGCGAAAGGACATCGACGCCGTGAGAAATGCGCTCACCAAGCAGTGGAGCCATGGCCAGACAGAACGACGGATCAAACGTTTGAAACCCCTCAAACGAGCCATGCATGGTCGAGCTGGACCAGACCTTCGCGCTCGCGGATGCCCCCGTTGTAGGCGCATCCGCGACAGAGTTTGAGGCTGATCCGCGAAGGGTCAAGAACCTTGCCGCTTAACCCTTCTCGATTTCAAAGTGAAACTGAAAGCGCCTCCCGGTCGGTCCGGGTCGGATGAAGCGCGCCCTCGGCTCTCCTCAGGCGGCCGCCTTCTCCGCGTTGTCCGACCAACGCCCTTGCGCGGCAAGAGCGTTCATATGCGCCCTGTGCGCAAAAGCAGCTTGCGCGGCGCGCGCGTTGTCCGACCTTCCGCCCCATGCTCTCAACGCCGCGTCCTGCAACGCGCGGCCAAAGCTGAACGTCAAGGCCCATGGGCCGCCGATGCGGTTGATCGCGTCGAGATTGGCGGTGGCTTCGACATCCGACTGACCGCCCGAGAGGAAGGCTATTCCGGGCACCGCGGCGGGCGCGCAGCGCTTTAACACGCGCACGGTTTCCGCCGCCACTTCCTCCGGGGAAGCCTGGCGCGGACACTTCTTCCCCGAGACGACCATGTTGGGCTTTAGCACCATTCCCTCGAGAAAGACGCGCGCCTCGGCGAGCGCCGAGAACACGTGTTTCAGGACGAATTCGGTGACTTCCGCGCAACGCGCGAGATCGTGCGCGCCGTCCATCAGCACCTCGGGCTCGACAATGGGAAGGATGTCCGCCTCCTGACAAAGCGCGGCGTATCGCGCCAGCGCATGGGCGTTCGCTTCGACAGCATATCGCGTGGGGAGGTGGTCGGCGACGACGAGGACCGCGCGCCATTTCGCGAAACGGGCGCCTAGCGCGTGATAAGCCTGCAAGCGATCACGGAGTCCATCGAGCCCTTCGGTGATCGTCTCGCCCGGCCAGTGCGCGAGACGGTTGGCGCCGGCGTCCACTTTGATTCCGATCAGCGCATCCGCGCTGTCCAGCAGTTTCACGAGCGGAGAGCCGTCCCTCGCGGATTGGCGGATGGTTTCATCGAAGAGGATGACACCCGAGATGTTCTGCCTGATAGCTTGCTGCGATCGGAACAGAAGTTCCCGATAGTCGCGCCGTGTATCAGGAGTAGATTCAATAGCAAACGCCGAGAATCGCTTGGCGATGGTCGGTGTGCTTTCGTCAGCCGCCAGAATGCCTTTGCCTCGCGCGACCAATCCTCGCGCGGTGTTTGCGAGTTGTTCTTTGTCCATGGTGCCCTCCTTTCTCGCGGGATTTAGAGGCGAGGCCGCGATAGACTAGGCTTCGCGTCGCTGATTGAAGCGGATATCAGGTCATCCCGCCGCTTCGGCGAAAGCGTCGCGGATTTCCACCGGCTATAAATTTTTTCAGTGAGCCCCGAGGACTTCGTTGAACTTGTCTCGACGTCGCCTACCTTCCTCACCTCGGAGGCCACGCGAGACAGCGCGTGCTTGAGTGAATCGGCGCTTTGTTCGTCGCGACTATCACCGGAACAAACGTCGTGGAGGTAGAGGGCCGACGGTTGCGCTTTGAGTCCAGCTCTTGAGGGAATGGCGGGATCATGAAAGCAACTCAAGCACTGAGCGATTTGGGGCAGAGCCTCTGGCTCGACAACATCACGCGTAAAATGCTGAGGACCGGCGTCCTCCGGCGCTACATCAACGACTTGTCCGTAACCGGGCTGACCTCCAACCCGACGATCTTCGATCAAGCGATCCGTAACGGCGACGAGTACGATGGCGCGATCAAGGACAAGCTCGCGCGGGGCAAATCCGGTGAGGCGCTGTTCTTCGAACTGGCGCTGGAGGACCTTCGCCAGGCGGCGGACCTGTTCCGGCCGGTCCATGACAAAACAAATCATGTCGACGGCTGGGTTTCCCTCGAAGTTTCGCCTTTGCTCGCGCATGACGCCATATCGACGATCGCCGAGGCCAAGCAACTGCATGCGCAGGCCCAACGCCCTAATTTCCTGATCAAGATTCCCGGCACGAGGGAGGGGCTCGTCGCGATTGAAGAAGCTATTTTCGCGGGCATACCGGTAAATGTCACTCTGTTGTTTTCCGACGATCAATATCTCGCGGCCGCCGAGGCGTTCATGCGCGGCGTCGAACGCCGCATCATCGCGGGTTTGAACCCCGACGTCGGCTCCGTGGCGTCGATCTTCGTAAGTCGTTGGGACGTTGCGGTCGCCGGCATGGTCCCAGAGGAGCTCAAGAACCAGCTCGGCGTCGCCGTGGCCAGGCGGACCTATAGAGCGTACCTAGCCTTGCTGACTTCGCCGCGATGGATGCGCGCCTACAACGGCGGCGCGCGCCCGCAGCGCCTTCTGTGGGCCAGCACGGGCACGAAGGATCCGAAGGCTTCGGACGTTCTTTACATTAAAGCCTTGGCCGCTCCATTCACCGTGAACACAATGCCCGAGGGCACGCTGAATTCCTTCGCCGAACACGGCGCGGTCGGAGCGACCATGCCGGCGGATGGCGGCGATTGCGAAGATGTATTGGCGCGCTTCGCCGGGGCCAAGATCGACGTCCAAGCGCTCTCGGCTCGGCTCCAGGAGGAAGGCGCGAAGTCGTTCGTCAATTCCTGGAACGACTTGATGGGCGTGATCGAATCCAAATGCGTGCATTTTAAGCGAGCGAGTTAGATCGATGCGCGCAAACCCACTGCTCGCCCACGAAGAGAGGACATCGCCGAGCGACGATGTCGAGAGAATGCTTTCGGCCAAAACCGTGCTGGTTATCGATGTGGGCGGAAGCTCGGTCAAAATTCTCGCGACCGGACAAGGCGATCACCGATCCTTTCCGTCCGGACCGAAGCTGACGCCCGAGGAGATGATTTCGGGAGTCAAGAAGCTCGCCGGGGATTGGAGCTATGACGTGGCGTCAATCGGTTATCCCGGCCCGGTGAGTGGCGGCCGGCCGATCGCCGAGCCTTACAATCTTGGACGCGGTTGGGTGGGCTTCGATTTCGCCGCCGCGCTCGGCTGCCCCGTGAAGATTATCAATGACGCCGCGATGCAGGCGCTGGGAAGTTACAACGGCGGCAAAATGCTCTTCCTGGGCCTTGGAACCGGGCTTGGATCGACCCTCGTCATCGACGGCGTCGTGGAGCCCATGGAGCTGGGCCACCTGCCTTACAAGAAGCGCACTTACGAGGATTACGTGGGCTTGGCGGGATTGTCGCGCCACGGCGAAAAGCGGTGGCGGCGCGATGTCGCCGACGTCGTCGCCCGCCTCATCGCGGCGCTGGAGCCCGACGACACCGTGCTCGGAGGCGGTAACGTCAAGAAACTCAAATCTCTCCCGCCACATTGTCGTGAAGGCGATAACGCCAATGCGTTTCGCGGCGGATTTCGGTTGTGGGAAGAAGCGACGCCTTCGCGCGAGGCGCCGAGCCTTGTCCCGAGCAACCCGCGCGCAGGCGCGACAAGCGCGGCGAAACCGACCGCGGACTCAGCGGCAGGCGCCGCGCCTCCGACGAGCAACGTCGCGGCTTGGCGGGCCCTCGAAACGCATTACGCGAGTTTGCAAGATCTGCCTTTGCGAAAACTGTTCCGCGATGATCCGTCGCGCGGCGAACGCATGACCGCGGAAGCCGCCGGCGTCTTCCTGGATTACTCGAAAAACCGCATCACTAACGAGACGCTCAAACTGCTCATCGAACTCGCCGAACAATCGGGGCTGCGCGCCAGAATCGAAGCAATGTTTCGAGGCGAGAAGATCAACGTGACGGAAAATCGCGCCGTCCTGCATGTGGCGCTTCGCGCGCCGAAAGGCGCCTCCATAATCGTCGATGGCGAGAACGTCGTGCCCCAGGTCCACGCCGTGCTCGACAAAATGGCCGACTTCGCGCGACGCGTGCGCGGCGGCGAATGGAGAGGCCACACCGGCAAGCGCATCCGCAACGTCGTCAATATCGGCATCGGCGGCTCCGACCTCGGTCCGGTCATGGCGTACGAGGCGCTCAAATTTTACAGCGACCGCGCCATGACGTTTCGCTTCGTCTCCAACGTCGACGGGGTCGACTTCCTCGAGGCGACCTTTGATCTCGATCCGGCGGAAACGCTGTTCATCGTCTCTTCGAAGACGTTCACGACGCTGGAGACGATGACCAACGCGCGAAGCGCGCGCGATTGGTCGCTGCGGGGCCTTGGAGGAAACGCCGAGGCTGTCGCGAAACATTTCGTCGCGGTTTCGACAAATGCGGAAAAGGTCGCGGAATTTGGCATCGATCCGGCCAACATGTTCGAATTTTGGGACTGGGTTGGCGGCCGCTATTCGATGGACTCGGCGATTGGACTCTCGACGATGCTGGCCATCGGCCCAGATCACTTCCGCGCGATGCTGGAGGGGTTCCGGGCGATCGACGAACACTTCCGCGCGGCGCCATTCGATCGCAACCTCCCTGCGCTTCTCGGCCTTCTCGGGGTCTGGCGCGGCAACTTCTGCGGCGCGCGCACGGTCGCGGTGCTGCCCTACGATCAATATTTGAAACGTTTCCCGGCCTACCTCCAGCAGTTGACGATGGAGAGCAACGGCAAGCATGTGACACTCGACGGCAAGCGGGTGAAAACTCACACCGGCCCGATCTATTGGGGCGAGCCGGGAACCAATGGCCAGCACTCCTTCTATCAATTGATCCACCAGGGTTCCGCGCCCGTCCCATGCGATTTCATAGCTTTTGGGCAGGCGCTCGCGCCGCTCGGCCGGCATCACGAAATGCTGCTTGCGAACGTCTTCGCGCAGAGCGAGGCGCTGGCCTTCGGAAAGACGCGCGAGGAAGTGGAGGCCGAGGGCACGCCCGATTGGCTCGTCCCGCACCGGGTTTTCGAGGGCGATCGACCGTCCAACACCATACTGATGGATCGGCTGACCCCGGCGGCGCTCGGAAAGTTGGTTGCGCTCTATGAACACAGCGTGTTCACGCAGGGCGTCGTGTGGAACATCAATTCCTTCGATCAATGGGGCGTCGAGCTCGGCAAGGTTCTCGCCCAACGCATCATCCCTGAACTCGACGGCGAAACGGCTCCGGCGCTCGCCCACGATAGCTCGACCAACAATCTGATCCGCCGCGGCCGACGGCTCATGGGCGCAACGTGACCGATGCAATCAAATTCGCTCCGTCGATCCTCGCGGCCGATTTCGCTCATCTCGGCGATCAGGTCAAAGAAGCCGAGCGCTCCGGCGCGGACCGCATCCACGCGGACGTGATGGACGGACATTTCGTGCCGAACCTTTCGATGGGGCCAGCGATCATCGGCTCTCTGCGGTCAGCGACACGCCTGCCGCTCGAAGCGCACCTGATGATTTCCGATCCCGACACCTTCCTCGACGTATTCGCGCGGGCCGGAGTCGATTCCTTTCTGCTTCACTGGGAGGGAAACAACAATCTGTCGCGCACCATCAACAGCGTAAAAGCCTTGGGAAAGCTGGTCGGCGTCGCCATCAACCCAGCGACGAGCGCAACCGTGCTGGAGGAAATCTTGCCAGATCTCGACCAGGTGCTGGTCATGACGGTGAACCCCGGATTCGGACATCAGCCTTTTCTTCACGGGACGCTTCCAAAGGTCAGGCGTGTGCGCCAGATGATCGATCAAATCCGGCCAGGATGCGGACTGGAGGTGGACGGTGGAATCGACGCCGAAACGGCGCCACTGGCGGTCGCTGCCGGGGCCGATGTGCTGGTGGCCGGATGAGCGATATTCAATAAACGAGAAAGCGTCGCCGCCGCCATGGGGCGGATGCGAGCCGCGATCTCGCTTTAGCAGGAGCGCTATCGCGCGGCTTGCGGCGGGCAAATTGGAAAAATGGGCGCCAAGAGGGGGCCAGCCCACTCAAGTGCGCTCTATGTAACTATGCGCCGCGCGCGGAGCGGCGTGTCCGGATCATGAGGTTTTCGCGTGAAGATCGAGGTCCATCCCGACGCGGCTTCAATCGCCCGCAAGGCGGCGAAAATCATCGCGGCCGACGTTAACGCGGGTGTCGTTTCGCGAGAGCGCTACATCATCGCGGTCAGCGGCGGCCGCACGCCGTGGCTGATGCTGCGCGATCTGGCGGACGAGCAAATTCCGTGGGAAAACGTGCATATCGTTCAAGTCGACGAGCGCGTGGCGCCGGCGGGCGACGCGGATCGGAACCTTGTCCATCTGCGCGAGAGCCTGCTTGATCACGCGCCGCTGCCGCCAGACCATATCCATGCAATGCCAGTCGAAGCGACCGATCTTGATCGCGCGGCTTGGCAATATGCGAGAACGTTGACCGATTTGGCGGGTTCGCCGCCGGTGCTCGATCTCGTCCATCTCGGCCTCGGGGCCGACGGCCATACCGCCTCGCTCACGCCCGGAGATCCGATCCTAGTTGTCACCGACGCCGATGTCGCGGTGACCGCTCCGTATCAGGGCAGACGCCGGATGACCTTGACCTTTCCGATCATCAATCGGGCGAGGCGCGTCCTTTGGGTGGTGACTGGGCCCGAAAAGGCCGGGGCGCTCCTGCGTCTGCGTGACCGAGACCCAACCATTCCGGCGTCCGGCGTGCGCCAAGACCGGGCGCTGATGCTTGCCGATCGCGCGGCGGCGGCGCGGCTGGGCGCGCTCAAAAATTTGGAGACGCAGTGATGAGCCCAGCCACACTCACCGCGGCGGACTTGTTCGGACCGATAACGAAGCCGCAACTGGACCAATTGTCGATCAGTTGCATCCGGACGCTGTCGATGGACGCGGTCCAGCAGGCGAAGTCGGGGCACCCCGGGACGCCGATGGCGCTCGCGCCGCTCGTCTACACGCTATGGAACCGCGTCATGCGCTTCGATCCGCAAGACCCGATTTGGC
This sequence comes from Methylocystis sp., assembly GCA_049583305.1. Classification (GTDB taxonomy): domain Bacteria; phylum Pseudomonadota; class Alphaproteobacteria; order Rhizobiales; family Beijerinckiaceae; genus Methylocystis. The sequence goes on along the minus strand of JBAUVQ010000364.1, from coordinate 5,516 downwards.
CGAACCGCGACCGTTTCGTGCTTTCAAACGGTCATGCGTCCATGCTCTTGTGGACGGTGCTTCACCTCGCTGGCGTCCGCGCGGTGAATGCGGAATACGAGCATCTCGGACAACTCGCGGTGTCGCTCGAGGATATTCGTCGCTTCCGCCAACTCGGCAGCAGGGCCCCCGGTCACCCCGAGTATCATTGGAGCTCTGGCGTCGAAGCCACGACCGGTCCCCTCGGACAGGGCATTGCAACGAGCGTCGGCATGGCCATCGCCGCGAAGTGGCTCGCAGGGCGCTACAATCGGCCGAATTACGATATCTTCGATTACAATGTCTACGCGGTTTGCGGCGATGGCTGCATGATGGAGGGCGTTGGATCGGAAGCGGCCTCGCTCGCCGGTCATCTCGCCTTGGACAATCTTTGCTGGATCTACGACAACAACCACATCACGATCGAAGGCCGCACGAGCATCACCTTTACGGAGGATATCGCCGCCAGGTTCCTGGGTTACGGTTGGAACGTTCTGCGCGTCGGCGACGCCAACGACATTGACTTGATCGAGCGGGCGCTGGACATTTTTCGCAAGACCGAGGGCCGGCCGACTTTCATCATTCTGGACAGCCACATCGGCTACGGCTCACCGCATAAGCAGGATTCCGCCGAGGCCCATGGCGAGCCCCTCGGCGAAGAGGAAATCCGCCTCGTCAAACGCGACTACGGATGGCCCGAGGACGCAAAGTTTCTGGTTCCCGACGCCGTTCGCGATCACTTCGCCGCCGGTGTTGGAACGCGGGGCGCCCTAGCCCACGGCCAGTGGAACGAACTGTTCGCCGCATACCGATCAGCGCACCCCACGCTGGCGAACGAGATAGACTTGATGCAACGCCGCGAGTTGCCGAGCGGCTGGGATGCCGGACTGCCCGTCTTTCCCGCCGATCCGAAAGGGGTCGCGGGACGAGACGCTTCCGGGAAAGCGCTCAACGCGCTCGCGCAAAATGTTCCGTGGTTGCTGGGCGGATCGGCCGACCTCGCTCCGTCCAACAGAACCAGGCTGATCTTCGAGGGCGCCGGGGACTTCGAGCCTGGCGCCTTCGAAGGCAGAAATCTGCATTTCGGCGTTCGCGAACACGCGATGGCCGCCGTCGTCAACGGACTTTCCCTGTCGAAACTCCGGGCGTTCGGCGCCACCTTCTTCATCTTCAGCGACTATGCGCGGCCCGCCATTCGGCTATCCGCCCTGATGGAGCTGCCCACGATCTTCGTATTCACCCACGACGCCATGGGCGACGGCGAGGACGGCCCGACGCATCAGCCGGTCGAGCAACTCGCCTCCTTTAGGGCCATCCCAGGGCTCGTCGTGCTACGTCCGGCCGACGCCAACGAGGTTGTGGAGGCCTATCGCTACGTCATGCAACTGCGGCATGAACCGGCCGTCCTGGTGTTGTCGCGCCAAGCTCTGCCGACGCTGGACCGCGGGAAATACGCTCCCGCTTCCGGAGTCGCGCGCGGAGCCTATGTGCTCGCCGACGCTCCCAGCCGCGATCCCGAGGTGATCCTGATCGGATCCGGCAGCGAGGTCATCCTGTGCGTTCAAGCGCACGAGGAACTGCTCGCCGAGGGCGTCCGCTCGCGCGTCGTTTCCATGCCGTCGTGGGACATTTTCGAACACCAGACGCAGGAGTATCGCGACAGCGTGCTCCCGCCCAGCGTGACGGCTCGCGTCGCCGTGGAGCAGGCGTCGACCTTGGGCTGGGAACGTTACGTGGGTGGATTCGGTCGCATCATCGGCATGAAGACGTTCGGCGCCTCGGCCCCACTCAAAGAGCTCCAACGAAAATTCCGCTTCGAGCCGGAGCGCGTGACGGAGATCGCGAAGGAAACGCTCGCGAAGGCGCGGCTCGGATCGGGTTAGCGCGCTCTTCGATTCCGGGCTGGAGGGTTCGTGCGATGATCCTATATGACTATTTTTGAGCGATATGGAGAATCGCCAATGCTTCGCCCTGGCGCATTTCGCCTGACCGAAAAAGGCCTCCCGCCACTCTTGCAATCGCGAGATCGAGCCTACGGCCGGCCGCTTCGATCGAGGCGCGACGGCTGGTGAGGGCGCGGGGAACGATTGAAAGCATCATCCGTTTCTTTCATGGGAGAATTCAAATGCAGTTGGGCATGATCGGTCTTGGTCGCATGGGCGCGAACATGGTGACGCGACTCATGCGCGGTCGCCATGACTGCGTCGCTTACGACAGTCATCCGGAACTGGTGCGCGCTTTGACCGAGAACGGGGCGAAGGGAGCCGCGACACTTGTCGAATTGGCGAACGCGTTGACGAAGCCGCGCGCCGTTTGGCTCATGGTGCCCGCCGCCGCGGTCGATCCGGTGCTCGCGTCGCTGACGCCTTTGCTTGATCCTGGCGACATCGTGATCGATGGCGGCAATTCTTATTACCACGACGATATCCGGCGCGCGGCCCGGCTCAAGGAATCCGGACTGCATTATGTCGATGTTGGCGTAAGCGGCGGCGTGTGGGGCTTGGAACGGGGCTATTGCCAAATGATCGGCGGCGAGCCCCAGATCGTCCAGCATCTCGACGCGATTTTCCGCTCACTCGCGCCCGGAGCGGCGGCCGCGCCGCGCACGGTTGGCGCGAAGGGCGAGACGAGCCAAGCCGAATTCGGTTATCTGCATTGCGGCCCGAACGGCGCCGGCCATTTTGTCAAAATGATTCATAACGGCATCGAGTACGGCCTCATGGCGGCCTATTCGGAAGGCCTAAACATCCTCAAGAACGCCAACGCCGGCCGCATGGGCCGCCCGGTTGACGCGGAAACGACGCCGCTGCGAAATCCCGAACTTTACCAATTCGAGTTTGACATAGCGGACATCGCCGAGGTCTGGCGGCGCGGCAGCGTCATCGGCTCCTGGCTGCTCGATCTTACCGCGTCGGCGCTGCGCAAGGATCATGAGCTGGCTGGGTTCGAGGGGCGCGTCTCCGATTCCGGCGAGGGCCGCTGGACATTGCAGGCGGCGATCGACGAAGGCGTTCCCGCCCCGGTTCTCAGCGCCGCGGTGTTCGAGCGCTTCGAGTCGCGCGGGTTGGCCGATTACGCCAACCGGCTGCTATCGGCCATGAGATTCGAATTCGGCGGCCACGTCGAAACGCCCACGACGACGAGGCCACCCGAATGAGCCGTCCCGCTTCAGATGCGATCGTGTTCTTTGGCGCATCCGGGGATCTCGCCAACAAGCAAATATTCCCGGCGCTGCAGGGCCTGGTTCACGACGAAGGCGTGGACGTTCCGATCATTGGGGTGGCGAAGGCGGGCTGGTCGCTCGACCAATTGAAGGCGCGCGCAAAGGACAGCGTCTCCAGCCATGGCCACGTCGACGGCGAAGCGCTCGCCAAGCTCATAAGCCTGCTTCGCTTCGTCGACGGCGACTATAATGATCCGGGGACCTATGCGAAGCTGCGGCGGGAGCTTGGCGACGCGAAGCGGCCACTCCACTATCTCGCGATTCCACCGAGCCTGTTCGCGACGGTGGCGGAGGGGCTGGCGAAACAGAGCGTCGGAACGGACCCGCGCCTCGTAATCGAGAAGCCCTTCGGACACAACAGAGAGTCCGCGCGTCAGCTCGACCACGTCATCAACCATTTTTTCCGGGAAGAAAGCATCTTTCGGATCGATCACTACCTAGGCAAGGAGCCGGTGCAGAACATACTGTACACGCGATTTGCAAATTCGATGTTCGAACCGATCTGGAACCGCACCCACATCGACAGCATTCAGATCACGATGGCTGAAAATTTCGGGGTGCGGGATCGCGGCAAATTCTATGACGAGACCGGAGCGATTCGCGACGTTTTTCAAAACCACATGCTGCAAGTGCTGGCCAATTTGACGATGGATCCCCCGACGGGCGAGGAGTGCGACGCGGTCCGCGAACAGAAGGCGGCGTTGCTGAAGTCGGTGCGGCCGCTCGATCCGGCGCATGTTGTTCGTGGTCAATACGCGGGCTACCGGTCCGTGCCGGGCGTCCAGTCCGCTTCGACCGTCGAGACATACGTCGCCGCCAGGCTATTCATCGACTCTTGGCGGTGGGCCGACGTTCCGATTTACATACGCGTTGGCAAGGCGCTTCCGGTGACGGCCGCCGAGGTGATGGTTTATTTCAAAAGACCTCCGCGAGAAACCTTCGCGGAGGTCACTCCGCCGAAATCCGGCCATATGCGCATTAGAATTAGTCCGGATGTCTGCATCGCGCAGGGTCTACGGCTCAAGCTTCCTGGAAACGCGCTAAAGGGCGAAAATGTAGAGCTGGTGCTGACCGAGCAGGAGAGCGCTTTCAAGCCGCCCTATCAACGTCTCCTTCACGACGCCATGCTTGGCGTCGGGGACCTTTTCGGTCGGCAAGATATTGTCGACGCCCAATGGCGCATCGTGGAGCCGGTATTGGACGAGGGCTCCGCGCCGATCCCCTATGCGGGGGGAAGCTGGGGCCCAGATGAAGCCAACCAGTTGATTGGTCCGGACGGACCATGGCACAATCCGCTGCCTCCGGCGCCATCCCCGTGACCACCATGCACAGCCTTGTTTTTCTTTTTGATGTCGACAACACACTGCTTGATAATGATCGTGTTCAAGCCGATTTAGCCGAATATTTATCAAGGTCCTTCGGGGTCAAGGACTGCGACCGTTACTGGGAAATTTTTGAGGAGGTGCGGCGCGAACTCGGCTATGCTGATTACCTCGGCGCGTTGGAGCGATTTCGGCTCGATAAAATGCATGATCCGAGGGTTCTCCGGATGTCGAACTGGCTGGTCGACTATCCGTTCGGCAGTCGGATCTATAAAGGCGCCCTTGGCGCGGTCCGACATGTCCAGCAATGGGGACCCGCGGTCATTCTGTCCGATGGCGACGCGGTGTTCCAGCCACGAAAAATTGACCGTTCGGGCTTGTGGGCGGCCGTGGATGGACGCGTGCTGATTTATATTCATAAGGAACAGGAGCTCGCCGATGTGGAGCGTCACTATCCCGCCAAACAGTATGTGATCATCGATGACAAACTACGCATTCTCGACGCGGTCAAGAACGTTTGGGGCGAGCGCGTCCGCACGGTGCTCCCGAAGCAGGGCCACTATGCTCAAGACGCGAACATGCTTCGCGGCTATCGGCGCGCGGATATTCAGTTGGACCATATAGGCGAGTTGAACAATCACTCCTTGGCCGCGTTTGTGTCGAAGGACCATTCGTGAGCTGGTCCTAACGCAAAACGTCATCCGTCAAACGTTAACGCACGCCGCGCATCTTCGCGGAGGTCGAGGCGGCGAGAGCGGCGCTAGGGCAGCTGCTGTCCATGCTTCGCGCGCGCGGATCGTATTCCTCGGCGAGCAGGCCGAGATCGTTACGCATCGACAGCAGATTCTCGAAAAGCGCGCGCGCATCCGCCAAGCGTCTTTGCTGTATGTAATTATCGGCGAGCCAGAAGCTGCAGGCGAGAAACGCGCCTTCTCCGGGCGGCAGGCCGTCGA